>NZ_JAMYKZ010000009.1:0-313292 GCF_040317735.1 Mesorhizobium sp. M1399 | reverse complement strand
CAAGAAAGCCTGACTCCGTGACCCCATGAAATCCCTATCTTCCTAACTGCCCTACGCCCCAAATTTCCTACTGCCCTACTGCCCTACTGCCCTACTGCCCTACTGCCCTACTCCCCTAGCCGAGCATCATGACTTACCAATCCCCAATCTCCCCCGGCCGCTCCTGGTACGAGGACACGGCCGGACCAAGGCCCGAATATCCGGCGCTCGACGGCGACCGGACATGCGACGTGGTGATCGTCGGCGGCGGCTTTACCGGCCTGTCGGCTGCGGCTCATCTCGCCAAGTCAGGCGCGGATGTCGTGCTTATCGAAACGCATCGTTTCGGTGACGGCGCATCGGGCCGCAATGGCGGCCAGCTCGGCACCGGACAGCGGGCCTGGGCAGAGGAGCTGGAAGCGGAATACGGCTTTTCCTGCGCCAAGGCGCTGTTCGACCTGGCCGAAGAGGCCAAGGCGCATCTCCTCGACTTCGCCGCGGTGCACCAGATCGAGATCGACTATATGCCCGGCCAAATGTCGGTGGCGCACAAAAAGCGCTATGTCGACGACTACAAGGCACATGCCGAGATCATGGCAAGCCGGTTCGGCTATCCGCACATCTCATTCATGGATGCCGCGGAGACAGCCGAGCGGCTCGGCTCGACGCATTATTTCGGCGGCACCCGCGACACGGGCACCGGCCACATCCATCCGCTGAAGCTGGTGATCGGCACCGCAAAAGTCGCGGCACAGGCCGGCGCAAAGCTTTTCGAGCAGACACCGTCGACCGGCATCACCTCCGGCGGCGGCAAAGTGAGGGTGACGACGCCGAAGGGCACGATCATCGCCGGGAAGTGCTTGATCGGGGTCAACGCCTATGGCGGCACGCTCGAGCCGGTGAGTGCTTCGCATATCATGCCGATCGGCTCATTCATCGGCGCAACGGTACCGCTGGGCGCCGATTCCAAAGTGTTGCCGGGTGGCGAGGCGGTCGACGATTCGCGCTTCGTCGTGCGCTATTTCCGCAAATCGAAGGATGGGCGGCTGCTGTTTGGCGGGCGCGAGATCTACGCAGTCAACGATCCCAAGGACATTCACATCCACATCCGCCGGCAGATCGCCGAGATCTATCCGGCACTGAAGGACATTGAGATCACCCATGGCTGGGGCGGCTATGTCGGCATCACCGTACCGAGAAAGCCGTTCGTGCGCGAAGTTATGCCCAATGTGATCTCGGTCGGTGGTTATTCCGGCCACGGCGTCATGCTGTCCAATTTTTTCGGCAAGCTTTATGCCGAGACGGTCGCCGGCAACCGCGACCGGCTGAAGCTGATCGAGGATCTGAAGATTCCGCCTTTCCCCGGCGGCCGGCGTTTCCGCGCGCCACTGCTCTTTCTTGCGCTCAACTGGTACGCGTTGCGGGACAGGATTTAACCAGGCGTTGCAGAATCCTTAACCAGGGCGCAGAATCCCCGCCAAGGGCGCAGTGATGCCACAATCGCGGGCGAAAGATGATGCTCGTGGGCAGCTGAACGGGGAATTTTTGCGGGCCTGCCCGCTTTTGGTTTGGGAACGATGCCGATCGAAATGCCGGCTCTCCGGCATCGGTCGTGAGAACATCGGCCCGCAAATGGAGGTGGCAAGTGTGAGAGAGCCCTTCAGTTTCGGTGCGCCGGAACGACGGCGCCTTGCGATGCAATTCGGTTACGATATGCGGCCGACGTTCTGGCACGGGGTCCGGTCGAACGCGCATCTCGTGATCGCTGCGCTTGGCACGGCAGCACTGCTCGGCGTTGCCGCAGTGGCGCTGTGGCTGGCCTTGCCGGCCAATGAACGACAGGCGGCGGCGAGCCCTGAGCAGACCGTTCCGACCATTCCGGTCAAGACGACGAAGATCATGCCTTCCAAGGTCGCTGCGGCGCCGCGGACGACGGGCAAGGCCGACGCGGTTTCCCCGGCGGTGGCCGCGGCGGAAGCCGACATACCGGCGCTGGCTCCCAACGATCCCCGCTGGACGGGACCAAAGACGGCATCGGCCGCCGCCACAGCAGCATCCGACCAACTGGCAAGCCAGACCGATCAGGCGGCCGATAAATCGTCTGCTTCGGTGGCATTCGCCGATCCGGCAGCGAAACCCGACGCTGCGGCATTGTTTGCCAAGGTGGCGGCTCCCGGCAGCTCGACGAAAAACACAGGGCCCGACGGTGCGCAGACCGCTGCCATCCCCACACCCAAGCCGCAACTGCCGACGCAGTCCGCGAGCGAAGACGACAACAGCACCAAGGCAAAATCCGGAAAAACCAATACTGCCGGTACCGGACGCATCCTGAGATCCGTCACCATGCGCACCGGCCCAAAGAAGAATGCGGCCGCCATTCTCACCGTGCCGGCCAAGACCTCGGTGCAAGTGATGAGTTGCAAGCAGTGGTGCCAGATCGTCTACAACGGCAAGCGCGGCTGGGTCTACAAGAGCTACGTCAAAACCGGGGCGTAGGACAGACAGAGCGATCGCGGCTCGGATCGCTCGCCATCAGCCGCCTGTCGCCGGATGGCCTAGGGGTTCAAATGCAACGGCCGCCGTCGACTTCCAGCGCCACGCCGGTGATGAAAGCTGCTTCATCCGATGCGAGCCAAAGCGCGGCATTGGCCACGTCAAGCGGCGTCGAAAGCCGGCCGAGCGGGATCGATGCGCGGAACTTCTCGCGGATCTCGGGTGTGTCGGCGCCCATGAATTTCTCAAGCATGCCGGTCTCGCCGGCGACCGGGCACAGGCAGTTGACACGGATGTTCTTTGGCGCGAGTTCCACCGCCATCGATTTGGTCGCGGTGATCGCCCAGCCCTTCGATGCGTTGTACCAGGTGAGACCAGGCCGCGGCCTGATACCGGCCGTGGAAGCCGTCGTCAGGATGACGCCGCCGCCTTGCCGCTCCATGGCCGGCACCACGGCAAGTGCTGCGTTGTAGATTGCCTTCATGTTGACTGACGTGATCAGGTCGAAGGTCGCTTCGTCGACTTCCAGCATGTCACCGTTGCGATGGGTGTAACCGGCATTGTTGACCATGATGTCGATGCGACCGAAGGCGCTCATTGCAGCATGGACCATGTCGTCGAATTCGGACCGCAGCGAGACGTCGGTCTGGGTCCAGATCGCCTTTTCGCCGATCTCGCCGGCGACGCGCTCTGCGTCCTTGGCGTTCAGATCGGCGACAACGACCCGCGCGCCCTCCTCGGCAAAGCGCCTGGCCATGCCCTCGCCAAAGCCCGAGGCAGCGCCGGTGATGATGGCGACCTTGTTTTGGAGGCGCATGCCTTTCTCACTCATCGTTGAAGACGATCGACGACGCGTTTGGCCATGGCCATCGAAAGATGTGTGTCCATTGCCGATTTCTCCTTTGGCTTTCGCCTTGATCCCGCTCTATGCTGCACCTGCGAACGCTCCCGGAAGCATCGCTTGCCGACAAGCCTCCGGCCAGAGCCGGTGTCAAGAGCACACGCGGATGTGACGCAATGACACTGGCAAGTTTAAATCGATTAGATTATATCAGCCGCGTTATCGCGACCGGCGTCAGAGCGGACAGACCATGACCAGCCAGATCATCCCCGTCGACCCTTTCGACTTTATCATTTTCGGCGGCACCGGCGATCTGTCGGAACGCAAGCTTCTGCCGTCACTGTACCACCGGCAGCGCGACCACCAGTTTTCCGAGCCGACGCGCATAATCGGCACATCACGTTCGAAGATGACCGATGAGGAATTCCAGTCTTTCGCCAGGCAGGCGATTGCCGATCATGTGAAACCGGAAGATATCGACGCCACGGAACTGAAAACGTTCCTCGCACGGCTCTCCTATGTCCCGGCCGACGCAACCACAGGTGCCGGCTTCGACAGGCTGAAGAAGGCGATCGGCGACAGCGAACACATCCGCGCTTTCTATCTGGCGGTGGCGCCGGCGCTATTCGGCGACATCTCGCACAAGCTGAAGGAGCACGGGCTGATCACGCCGAATTCGCGGATCGTGCTGGAAAAGCCGATCGGCCGCGATCTCGCTTCGGCGCGCGCGCTCAACGACCTGGTCGGCGACGACTTCCATGAAAGCCAGATTTTCCGCATCGACCACTATCTCGGCAAGGAGACGGTGCAGAATTTGATGGCGCTGCGCTTCGCCAACGCGCTCTACGAGCCGTTGTGGAATTCCGCCAATGTCGATCATGTGCAGATCACCGTGGCCGAGACGGTCGGCCTGGAAGACCGCGTCACCTATTACGACAAGGCTGGCGCGTTGCGCGACATGGTACAGAACCACATGCTGCAGCTGCTCTGCCTCGTCGCCATGGAGGCGCCGTCGTCGATGGACGCCGATGCCGTCCGTGACGAAAAACTGAAAGTGCTGCGGGCGCTGAAACGCATCAACGGCAACGAAGCGCCCAAGCACACGGTGCGTGGGCAATACCGTGCCGGCGCCTCGGCCGGCGGGCCGGTGAAGGGCTATGTCGAGGAACTCGGCAAGAACAGCAACACCGAGACCTTCGTTGCGCTCAAGGCCGAGATCGGCAACTGGCGCTGGGCCAGCGTGCCGTTCTACCTCCGCACCGGCAAGCGGCTGGCGACCCGCGTTTCGGAGATCGTTATCGAATTCAAGCCAATCCCGCATTCGATCTTCGGCGAGAGCGCCGGGCCGGTCTCCGCCAACCAACTGGTCATCAGGCTGCAGCCCGACGAAGGCGTCAAGCAGTTCATCATGATCAAGGATCCGGGCCCGGGCGGCATGCGGCTGCGCCAGATCCCGCTCGACATGAGTTTTGCGCAATCCTTCGACGGCCGCGCGCCCGATGCCTATGAGCGGCTGATCATGGACGTCATCCGTGGCAACCAGACGCTGTTCATGCGCCGCGACGAGGTCGAGGCTGCGTGGAAATGGATCGACCCGATCCAGGACGCCTGGGAAAGCGGAAGGCAAGAGGCGCAAGGCTACACCGCAGGCACATGGGGCCCCTCGGCCTCGATTGCGCTGATCGAACGCGATGGGCGGACATGGCACGAGAGCAATTAGGCGGCGCCTACAACTGGCACGAATTTGCCGGACGCCAGGAGTTGGCGACAGCGCTTGCCGGCCACGTCGCCGGCCGCCTGTCAAAGGCGATCGCCGAGCGCGGCACGGCACTGCTTGCAGTCTCGGGCGGCACGACGCCGGCGAAATTCTTCGCGGCGCTTTCGACCGTTCCTATCGCCTGGGAAAAGGTGACGATAACATTGGTCGACGAGCGCTTCGTGCCGCCCTCGTCGCCGCGCTCCAATGCCGGTCTGGTTGCCGCTAACCTGCTGCAGAACGCGGCCGCCGCCGCGAATTTCGTGCCGCTCTACCACGCTGCGGCAACTATCGCGGGCGCAGCGGTCTCCGACAGTGAGGCGCTGCAAGTGCTGCCCTGGCCCCTCGATGTTGTTGTGCTCGGCATGGGAACTGATGGCCACACCGCCTCGTTCTTTCCGGATGCCGACAACCTGGCAAGATTGCTCGATCCGTCGTCGCAAAGGATCGTGCTTCCGGTTCACGCGGCAAGCGCCGGCGAGCCGCGGCTGACGCTGTCACTGGCGCGGATCATCAATGCCGCCTTCATCGCGCTGCATATCGAGGGCGCGGAAAAACGCACCGCATTCGAGGCCGCGCTTGGAGTTGGAACACGAAAGCCCATTCGCGCCGTGCTCGATGCAACTCAAAAGCCCGTAGAGGTTTTCTGGGCACCCTGATCTCAACTTGGCTGCAGGTCCCGGCAACAGCCGGAAGGTGTTTGCGGGACCTCGCCTGAAAGGACCGACCGCCATGACCGCAAGACGCGACATCGAAGCCATCACCCAGCGCATCCGTGAGCGCTCCAGGCCCGGTCGCGAGGCTTATCTCGGCCGCATCGGCGAAGCCTCGAACCGCACCGCCAACCGGGCCGTGCTGTCCTGCGGCAACCTGGCCCATGGCTTTGCCGTGTGCAGTCCTTCCGAAAAGGTGGCGCTTGGCGGCGACCGGGTGCCGAACCTCGGCATTATCACCTCCTATAACGACATGCTGTCGGCGCATCAGCCTTTCGAGACGTTTCCGGCACTGATCAAGGACGCGGCCCGCGAGGCCGGCGGCATCGCCCAGGTGGCCGGCGGCGTGCCCGCGATGTGCGACGGCGTAACCCAGGGCCAGCCCGGAATGGAGCTGTCGCTGTTCTCGCGCGACGTGATCGCCATGGCCGCGGCGATCGGCCTGTCGCACAACATGTTCGATGCCGCCGTCTATCTCGGCGTCTGCGACAAGATCGTGCCGGGGCTGGTGATCGCGGCGCTGACCTTTGGTCATCTGCCGGCGGTCTTCATCCCGGCCGGGCCGATGACGACCGGCATTCCGAACGACGAAAAGGCCAAGATCCGCCAGCTCTATGCCGAGGGCAAGGCGGGGCGGGCCGAACTGCTCGAAGCCGAATCCAAATCCTATCACGGGCCGGGAACCTGCACTTTCTACGGCACCGCCAATTCCAACCAGATGCTGATGGAGATCATGGGCCTGCACACGCCTGGCGCCTCGTTCGTCAATCCGGGCACGCCGCTGCGCGACGCGCTGACCAGGGAAGCGACCAAGCGGGCGCTGGCGATCACAGCGCTCGGCAACGCCTACACGCCAGCCGGGCGGATGATCGATGAGCGCTCGATCGTCAACGGTATCGTCGGCCTGCACGCCACCGGCGGTTCGACCAACCACACCATCCATTTGATCGCCATGGCGGCGGCGGCCGGCATCGCCATTACCTGGCAGGATATTTCCGACATCTCGGAAGCGGTGCCGCTGCTGGCGCGGGTCTATCCGAACGGCCTTGCCGATGTGAACCACTTCCACGCCGCCGGCGGGCTCGGCTTCCTGATCCGCGAACTGCTCGACGCAGGCATTTTACATGAGGATGTGCAGACGGTGTGGGGCGAAGGGCTGCGCCCCTACGCGGTCGAGGCCAAGCTCGGCGCCGATGGCGGCGTCGTGCGCGAGGCCTCGCCGCGCCAGAGCGGCGACGAGAAGGTGCTGGCGCCGTTCAAGAAGGCGTTCCAGCCGAGCGGCGGGCTGAAAGTGCTTTCAGGCAATCTCGGCCACGCCGTCATCAAGACATCGGCGGTCAAGCCGGAGCGGCGCATCATCGAGGCACCGGCCAAGGTGTTCGACAGCCAGCAAGGGCTGAACGAGGCGTTCAAGGCGGGGTCGCTGACCGGCGACTTCATCGCCGTCATTCGGTTCCAGGGCCCGAAGGCCAACGGCATGCCGGAATTGCACCGGCTGACCACCGTGCTCGGCATCCTGCAGGACCGCGGCCAGCATGTGGCGCTGGTTACCGACGGGCGCATGTCGGGTGCCTCCGGCAAGGTGCCGGCGGCGATCCACGTGACGCCGGAAGCGGCGGAGGACGGGCCGATCGCCAGGATTCATGACGGCGATATTATCAGGCTCGACGCCGAGGCCGGAACGCTCGAGGTGCTGGTGCCGGCCGGCGATTTCGCACTGCGCCGGCCCGCGGACAGCGACCTCATAGGCAATGAATTCGGCTTCGGCCGGGAGCTCTTCGCCGGGTTCCGGCAGATGGTGGGCCGCGCCGACCATGGCGCGAGCGCCTTCGGCGTGGCGTGACTTTTTCGGCCATGAGGAAGAGCGGCTGGTGGCCGCTCTCCCTTGGATCTATTGAACCGTCAGCTCGGCTCGCGCGCCGGCCCTGACCGTTACCGCGCCTTCCTTCGAGCTGCTGTCCGACTTCTCCGAAACCACCGCGTAGTCGCCAACCGACAAGGTGGCCTGATACTTCTGGTCATAGGCGTAGCCGACCGACTTGCGGGTTCCATCGATGTTCTTCTTGGCCTCGAATATCTCGATCTTCGAGGCCCCTGGCGCGGTGATCGCCAGCACGCCGGCGTTCATGGCGATCTTCAGATCCTGATGTTCGCCAATTTTGACACTGAACGGCTGCTCGGCCACCGCGAGATCGACGGTCGCGACCATTACATAATCGTCGGGCGGCAGATCGAACTTGCTGTCGGGGCCGTAGGCATAGGTCACCTCCTGCCTGGTCCCGCCGATGTCCTTTTTCGCCTGGAACACCTTGAAGCCGACGCCAGAACCCTCGGCCTTGTCGCCACCGGCAGCATAGTAGGCGTTGGCGACGACATGCCCGACGCCGACGATGATATCCTTGTCGATGACCCTGCCGGCGGCAAGCGGGACCGTCTCGGTAACCACGCCCTGGCCGATCGTGACGGTCACCTTCTCGTCGCCGGCCGGCAGCACGACTTTCGTGTCGCCATAGTAGGTCGGCAGGGTGTCGACGCCTGGATAGGCGATCACGACCGCCGCGCCGCCGTCAACGTCCGCCCCTTCGCTTGGCCGCGGGTGGATAACCAGCGTGCCGGCATTCAACGTGAAGAGCGGCTTGGCGACCTGGCCAGGCTCGATCTTGATCTTCTGTTCGGCCTTGGCCTCGCCGGCGCGCGCGACGACGATATAGTCGCCCGCCTCCAGATTGCCCTTGTAGGCGCCGTATTCGGTGGCGACGGGATCGCCGCGCGTGCCGTCGGAATTCGCCTTATAGATCTCCCAGGCATTGCCTAGATCTCCCAGGCATTGCCGTCGGTGACGGGATCGCCACCTTCGGCAAGCACGACGGTGGGCACGAAATTGGACTCCGCCGGCTGGGCAGGCGCCGGCTGGGGAGCAGGCTGCGGGGCGGCAGCCGGTTCAGGAGCGGATGGCGGCGGCGCAACGGTCTCGACGAGGGCGTCCTGCAATGCCTTTTCATCCGATGCTTCGATATATTTGCCGCCGGTGTTATCGGCCAGGCAGGCGACCTGCTTGCCTTCGGCAGCCGTCAGGCCAAAGCCGACGACATCGACGGTGAAGTCGATGCCGGCAGCCTCAAGCTCCTTGCCGAGCGCACAGGGATCGCCGCTGCATGTCTCGATGCCATCGGTGATGAGAACGACCGTCGCCTTGTCCTCGGTGTATTTCAATGCTTCCGCCGCTTGCTTGACAGCGGCGGTCAGCGGCGTCTTGCCCTGAAATTTCAAGCTGTCGGCCGCGGCTGAGATCGCACTTGCCGAGCCTGCCTGCGGCGGCACGATGAGTTCGATGTCGTCGCAACTGGCCTTCTCGCGATGGCCATAGGCCATGAGGCCGATTTCCTCATCGGCCGGGACCGATTGCAGCACGTTCCGCAGCAATTGACGGGCGATTTCGAGCTTGGGCTTGCCGTCGATCTGCGCCCACATCGAGCCGGAGGCATCGAGAATGACGATGACGCGATCGGCGGCGAAACCGAACCCCGTCGTCCAGAGCAACAGGGCCGCCGCAGCGACGCTCCGCACAAATCCCGCCATCAAAAATCTCCCCCGTCAGTCGCCGCCGCTCGGCGCCGGAACGCTATTTGACGCCGCGTCGCGACACAAGCCCGGACGGAGTACGAAGCTGCGTCGCCTCTCTGCCAAACCCTCAATAGGTCGTGCGGCGTTCCTCGGAAGGCGGCCGGCCGAATTGCAGCCGGTAGCTCTGGGCAAAATAGGAATGCGAGGTGAAGCCGGTGGCGATTGCCACGTCGAGGATCGGCATGTTGGTCTGGCGCAGCAATTCGCGCGCCCGCTCGAGCCTGAGCCGCATGTAATAGCGCCCGGGCGTCACACTGAGATGGCGCAGGAACAGGCGCTCGACCTGGCGCACCGACAGGCCCGCCGACTTGGCGAGCTGCACCGCCGACAGCGGCTCGTCGAGATGGTCGGCCATCAGCTCGACGATGCGGCGCAGCTTCTCCGACTTGCCGGTCAGGTCGCGTTCCGGGCCGACGCGCTGGCGGTCCCCGGCCGAGCGGATGCGCTCATGCTGGAACTGGTTGGCGACGCCATTGGCAAGACTCGAGCCGAAATCGCCGCGCACGATTTCCAGCATCAGGTCGATCGAGGTGGTGCCGCCGGCGCAGGTGTAGCGCTTGCGGTCGATCTCGAAGACGTTGCCGGTGCAGTTGATGTCCGGAAAGCGTTCGAGGAACCCGGCGCGGTTTTCCCAATGGATGGTGCAGCGATAGCCATCGAGCTGGCCTGCTTCGGCAAGCAAATAGGAGCCGACCGAAAGCGCGCCGAGCGCATTGCCGCGCCGGCCCCAGCTGCGCAGCGCCGCCAGCACCTTGCTCTTGCCGGGAAATTCCGTCGTCAGCCCGACCGAGACGAAAAGGATATCGACCGGCGGCAGATCGACAACGGCGTAGTCGATCTTGAGCGGCAGGCCGTTGGAAGCCATGACGGCATCGCCGTCGGCCGACACCGTCGTCCAGCCATAGAAATCGCGGCCGAGCAGCCGGTTCGCCGACCGGAACGTGTCGATTGCCGCGGCCAGCGAGAACATGGAGAACTTGTCGACCAGCAGAAACCCGAACTGCCGGCCGCCCTGAACGGGATCATTGGTGACCGGCCGTTCTAAGGGAACAGTGAGGTTCGGCAAGGACGCTGCTCTCTGGTCAGAAGGAAGGCCGTTTCAACCCGGCTGCGAGGTAGGCGGAAGCTAGCGTGTTGGCCATCAGCATGGCAATGGTCATCGGCCCGACGCCGCCAGGCACCGGCGTGATGGCGCCGGCCGCCTTCGCTGCTTCGGCAAACTCGACATCGCCGACGAGGCGGGTCTTGCCTTCACCCTTTTCAGGTGCGGCGATGCGGTTAATGCCGACGTCGATGACGGTGGCGCCAGGCTTGACCCAGTCGCCGCGGACCATTTCAGGCCGGCCGACGGCTGCGACCAGAATATCGGCGGTGCGGGCAAGCGCCGGCAGGTCCCTGGTGCGGCTGTGTGCGATGGTGACCGTGCAGTTGGCGGCAAGCAGTAGATTCGCCATCGGTTTGCCGACGATGTTCGAGCGCCCGACGACGACCGCATTGAGGCCGGACAGATCCTTGCCGCGCACCCGTTCGATCAGCAGCATCGAGCCGGCCGGCGTGCAAGGCACGAAGGCGGTCTCGAGCTCGCCGGTGCCGAGCTTGCCGACATTGATGAAGTGGAAGCCGTCGACATCCTTCTCCGGCGCGATGGTCTGGATGACTTTGCCGGCATCGATATGGCCGGGAAGCGGAAGCTGCACCAGGATGCCGTTGATGGCCGGATCGGCGTTGAGCTGGCCGATGATCTTCAACAGGTCCGGCTCGGAGGTCTCGGCCGGCAGCGTGTGCTGAACCGAATGGAAGCCGCATTCCTTGGCGGTGCGGGATTTGGAGGCGACATAGACCTGGCTCGCCGGATCCTCGCCGACGATGACCACCGCGAGGCCGGGCTGCCGTCCGCCCTTTTCCGCCAGTTCGGCGACCAGGGCCTTGACCCGCCGCACCACGTCTTCGGCGACGCTTTTTCCGTCAATCAACTCAGCCATGAACCACCCTCGACGCCGATCGCCTAAGCCTGCCGCGTTAAAGCATCCCCGCGGCGTACTCCAGATACCTTTTATGCATGTCGTTGCCCAGAACCATGCGCAGCCGGGCGGACATGCAGCGCGGCATTTTCACGAAAATCGAGCCGGGCAATCCCGTCAATGCGCCGTCCCATGCCGCTAACTCGAAACCGGCATGTTTTATTCGACGCTTAGAAATAGCGGCGCGTGCGGTTTTCGGTGAGCTCGCGAACCGCTTCGCGGAATTCACGCAGGCTGGCACGGATTTCCTCGATCTGGCTTTGCTGATCGGCGGCTTCCGAAACCTGATTTGCCTCCTTCGACCAGGCCTGAGTATAGGCCGAATGCTGCGGCGTGGGTTGCTGCGGATAAGGTGGCTGTCCGGCATAGAGCGGCTGTAGATCGAAGGCAGGCGGCATCGCTGCGCCGGAATTTGTCGCGGCGGAAGTCTCGCCGGACGCCATCTCCTCCGGCGCTCTGCCGGGCATGAGCCTGCGCAGCGCCGACAACACGGTACCGATCGGACGCCGACGCGCTGCCCGGTACGCTTTGTCCTCAGCGGGACCGGCATCGCGGCCGCCAAGGGAGCCAGCGGGGTCGAACAATACATCGGCAGCTGCAGGCTCTTCCGTCAGTATGGTGCCGGCCTCCGGCCCATCAGGACGGAGCTGGCTTGTACCGGCGGCTGCCAACAGGATCGGACTGGCACGCGCCTCGCGGCGCGACCGGGCGAGACGATGGCGTGTGGCGGCATCCTCGCGCCATGACGGGCCTGCACGGTCCTCTAGCGAAACCAGCGATGCTTCGTCCTCGTCGCGCACTGCCTCGACGAGCGACAGCAAAGACCGCTCGTTCCTCCAGTGTTGACGATTATCCCTGTAAGCCATGGTTCCTGGAGCTTTCCCCTAGGGCTGGGACGTAGCGACCGTCCACTGGTTAAGCGATGCTAAACAGGCATAGGAAATAAAAGGTTAATTTGGTCGGCTGAGAGACCTCGTTTCCCGCCTTAAGACAATGCCATCGAGTTCGTCGCCCACGATTGGTCGATCACTCGAAAAATGGCGGGATGTCGGTTAAGGGTTCATGAAGTCGCCCTCTTGAACACCGTCAGAATTCGGGGGAGGCTATCCGTATGATAACGCCAGACACTCCGTTTGCGCTGATGCTGGAGATGCACGCTGTGCTCTTCGGAGTTCCGGTGCTTAGTCTGCTGGCAGGGACCGCAATCCTTGCTTTGATACGCCGATGGCGCTTTTCTTCAGGGGCCGTGGCGGCTTGCAAGATGGCTATGGGAGTCGGCGTCGTGGCCGTGGCAGTTGTGCTTGGTTGGGGAGGATTTCTTGTCGGCTTTGGTGCGCTGTTGGAGAATCCAGGCTATCGCTCCCACCTCGTCTGCAATCCCTGTTTTTAGTCTGGGATGGGCCGAACCTGGCCGTCCAGAGTGATCGGGTCAGGACTGACCGAGCCCGATCAGGCGGCGAAAGCGGCGACATAACCCGGCCCCTGATCAAGGTCCGAGAGGGGCTTCCCCGTCCGTCCACGAACGTCTATGGCAAAGCCAACCATTTCGAATGGAGAGCTTCGATGACGATCAGGCTTGTTCTCGCCGGTTGCGGCAATATGGGCTACGCCATGCTCTCCGGCTGGCTGAAAGCCGGCAAGCTCGCTCCGGCTGCGGTGTTCGTGGTCGAGCCCAATGCCGAGTTGCGCAAGCGTGCCGAAGCACTGGGCTGCGGTGCTGCCGCGGATGTCGGCGCCATACCGGCCAACGCCGTGCCGGCCCTCGTCGTCATGGCGGTCAAGCCGCAGGTGATCCGCGACGTGACGGCTGGCTACATCCGCTTCAACGATGGCCGAACCACTTTCCTCAGCATCGCCGCCGGGACACCGGTCGCCACGTTCGAAGGCATTCTCGGCGACCGCGCGCCGATCGTGCGCTGCATGCCCAACACGCCGGCGGCAATCGGCAAGGGCATGATGGTGGTGTTTTCCAACAGGCTGGTTTCCGAGGACACCAAACACCTTGTCGCCGATCTGCTTTCGGCGAGCGGGCAAGTGGCCGACATTGACGACGAGGGCCTGATGGACGCGGTGACGGCAGTCTCCGGATCCGGTTCAGCTTATATCTTCCATTTCATCGAAGCGCTGACGGTGGCCGCCGAGAAGGCTGGCCTGCCGGCCGGGACTGCCAAGCTCTTGGCAATGCAGACGGTCTACGGCGCCGCATCGCTGGCCGCCGAAAGCGGCGAGGAGCCCGGCGTGCTCAGGCAGCAGGTGACCAGCCCCAACGGCACCACGGCTGCGGCCCTTGCAGTACTGATGGGCGAGGACCGGCTGACACGCCTGCTCACCGAGGCGGTGGAAGCGGCGCGGCTGCGGTCGGTAGAGCTGGGGAAGTAACAGCTGTCGAGGCGTGGGTCGGCCGTGCGTTTCAGGGGCAATAGCAAACGCTCTGTAGCGATCCTTCGCGCCCCCCTCTGTCCTGCCGGACATCTCCCCCACAAGGGGGGAGATTGGCAGTTTGGGCGCTCCGCTCACGAACTGCGATGTTGGAGATTGGCGAAAGCCGGCGTGACGTCCGATCTCCCCCCATGTGGGGGAGATGTCCGGCAGGACAGAGAGGGGCGCTGTCCCGCCGACGTCAAAGTTTCTGCACCGCACCTAACCCGCCCCATACAGCATCTCGTCCTGCAGCCGGCGCAAGGCGAATAGCCTGGTCGTCGGGTCGGGCGCGGCATTGTCGGCGGTGAGCAATTCGCCTTTCCTCACCGGTTTCAGCACCTTGCCGCCTTCGAGCAGGCCGACGGGCACGGCGTGGTGGGCGCGAGCCTCCTCGACGGTCATGGTCCAGGAGCGGTAGCAGGTCTCGCCGATCGCGTCGAACGTCTCGCCTGCCGCCAGATCGCGCTTGGCCACGGCGCAGACCTCGGCCACCGGCCTCGGCAGCGGCACCATGTCGGGCTTGCCGTAAAGCGCGATACGGGCGGCCGTCAGCGGCACTTCCAGCGAGGTCAGATGGTAGGGCCTGAAGAAGCTGTAATAGGGGCCGTGGCCGATATGCAGATCGTCCATGCGCTCGATGATCCGCGGATGAGTCGCCTCGACGATGACGAAGACACCGGGCGCCACGCCCTTGCCGACGGTATAGTCGACAACGCCCTTCTTCGACAGGATGCCGCCCTGCTCGCGCGGGATCAGCACCTTGACCAACTCGTCACGGTCGGCCTTGGGGCCGTGCATGCCGGGAACGTCGGGTACCAGCCCAGTGGCGTTGGCGATGGCGCACATCTCGACCATGGTTTTCGAGCCGTCGACGAACTCGACCAGCATGCGCGGATTCATGTTGCGGCGCAGCGCTTCCTCCCGGTAGTCGTCGGGAACGGCGTCGTGGTTGAGAGGGTTGTTCTTGCCCTTGCCGGCGGAGACGATGGTGTAGCCGAGCGCCGAGGCGAACTCGATCAGCTCCATGCAGCTCGACGGTTCGTCGCCGGCACCGACCGAATAGACGACGCCGAGCCGGTCGGCCTGCTGCTTGAGGTAGCAGCCAATAGTGACGTCGGCCTCGACATTCATCATCACCAGATGCTTGCCGTGCTGCATCGCCATCAGGTCGAAATCGGCGGCGACGCCGGGCTTGCCGGTGGCATCGATGACAACATCGATGAGCGGATTGGTGACCAGCATCTCGTTCGAGGTGATTGCGATCTTGCCGCTCTCGATCGCTTGGCTGACCTTCGAAGCGCTGTCCGCTTCGGCTGCCATTGCCTCGTCGCCATAGGCGATGCGGATGGCGTCACGCGCTGTATGCGGCCGGCGGGTCGAAATAGCGCAAACCGAAATGCCCGGCATCAGCATGCCTTGTGTCACCAGGTCGGTGCCCATCTCGCCCGACCCGATGACACCGATGCGCACCGGGCGGCCTTCCGCCGCGCGCTTGGCAAGATCCCGGGCAAGCCCAGTCAAGGCGACATTGGTCATGCTGAAAACGTCCACTGCTTTTTTGATTTGAAGCGGGAATAGCAGGGAACGGCAACCCTTTGCCAATCGAAACCGGTCGCGGCCACCTTTTCCTGTGCGCTATTGCAATTCGGCCAGCAACGCTTGTGCCTCGGCAAGGTTCTTTGCGGAGCCGGCGGCAAGGTCGTCCATCTTGCCATCCCGAAAGATGACGAGCGCATGCTGGCAGGCGGCTATCGCTTCCTCGGCCATTGCCTTCTGCTTGCGAGCAGCACCCAGATCGGTAAGCACGTCGCACAGGCTGTCCTCGGTGAACGCAATGCCCGGCACCGAACCGATCTTCTTCTGCACGGCGATGGCCTCGCGCAGGATCGGCACCGCCTCCTCGATTTTGGCGACGTCGTTTTCGGCGCGGCCGGCGAGCGTCAGCTGATAGCCGATCTCGTTTTGCAGGCTCGCCCAGCGCTCGGGGTCGCGGTCGCGGTCGACCTGGTCTGCCAACGCCCGATTGACGGCGACCGCCTCGTGGAACAAAGCCGGCGAAGGCTCTTTCGCACCGATCATGCCAAGCACATTGGCCAGGCTTGCCTGCGTGCTGGCCCAACGTTCGGGGGCGCGGTCGCGCGTGCGCACGCTCTGGATCGAACGATAGATGCCGGCCGAACGCTTCAGCAGGGCAACGTCGTCGCGCCAGTAGCCCAGCGTCGAAAGCGCGGTGGCCAGATTGGTCTGGTTGCGCAGCCATTCGTCGGCATCCCTGTCGCGGCTTATCACTGTCAGTGCCGCCTCATAGGCCTGGACAGACTTGGCCATGGCGTCCGGGTCGGAACTGGCGTTTGCCTGCATCATGCGGACATTGCCGAGGTCGCCTTCGACCGAAGCCCAGAGCGAGCGGTCGGGCAGCGTGGCATAGACGGCCAGTGCCTTTTCATGCGCGGCCGCCGCCTTCTGGTAGAGCGACGGGTCATTGGCGCTGCCGGCAAGGTAGTAATAGGCGCTGCCGAGTTCGTTCTGCAGCTGGGCGTGATCTTCCGGCACCGTGGCGAGGTCGTAGAAGGGCAGCGCCGCTTCAAGCGCCGTCGCCGACTGGTTGAACGCTTCGCCGTCCTGCGTGCGGTCGCCCAGAACCAGGAGCACATGGCCGAGACCCCATTGCGTTGCCGCCCAAGCGTCGGGGTCGCTGTCACGGCTCTGCATTTCGAGCGCCGCGCGATAGGCCACCGCCGAGCGCTGGAGCGCCTCGTCCGAACCGCCATCGGCCTTGCCGAGCATGGAAAGTGCTGCGCCCAGCCGGTACTGCGTCTTCGCCCAGTCCTTCGGGGCGCTCTCCTTGGTTCGCACGGTGAGCGCTGCATCATAGGCGGCGACCGCTTCTTCAAGGACCGCTTTGTCGCGAGCACGGTCGCCCCAGGTCGACAGCGAGTTGCCGAGACTGTGCTCTATTGAGGCGAATTCGAGCGGCGCGGCGGCGACGGTATAGACCTGCGAGGCCTCGCGATAGGCGGACGCCGACTTCCGGAGATAGTCGATGCCGGTGTCCCGATCGCCAAGCGTCGCATAGACCGAGCCCAGATTCTGGTTCAACGAAGCCCAGTCGAGCGGCAGCTTTTCGCGCGGATATTCAGAAAGTGCGGCCTCATAGGCAGCGACCGCCTTGAGCAGCGCGTCATTGCCGGCCTGCCTGGCGCCGAGACGCTGCAAGGCATTGCCAAGCGTCAACTGGCCGTTTGCCCAGCTGGCCGGCGCATGGTCGCGCGTCCACACCGTCAGTGCGGCCTCTGCCGCCTCCCGAGCACGCTGAAGCGTAGCAATGTCGCCATTGATCTGGCCGATCGATTCCAGCGCCGAACTCAAATTGTTCTGGATCGTCGCCCATTGCGCCGGCGCGCGCTCGCGCGTCATTTCCTCCGTCGCCGCCTGATAGGCGGCAACGGCCTGCTCAAGCGTCGGTACGTCTTGTTCACGCTCCCCGAGGCGGAACAAGGCCGCGCCGAGATTGACCTGGCTCAACGCCCAGTCGAGCGGCCCGCGCTCCCTGCGGTATTCGGTCAGCGCGGCGCGATGCGCTTCGATGGCGGCGCGAAAGCTGTCGCTGGTGGCTTGGCGCTCACCCAGTTCGGAGAGCACGATGCCGAGATTATTCTCAGTCGCCGCCCATTCGAGCGGCAGCTTTTTCGACACTTGCACCTCGAGCGCCGCGCGGAACGAGGCAACGGCATTGTCGAGCAACGTCGTGCCGTTCTCGCGCTGGCCGAGCCGCCAATAGACGGTGCCGAGATTGCCTAGCGTCGAGGCCCAGTCGTCCGGATTGGCGTCGCGCGTGTAGACGCTCAGCGCCTGATCGAAGGCGGCTGCCGCTTTGTCGAGGTCTTCGCGGCCGGCCTCGCGCTCGCCCAGCGTCGACAGTGTGGTGGCGAGATTGTTTTGCGTGGCCGCCCATTGCCGCGGGCTGTTTTCGCGCGACACATAGGTCAGCGCCTTTTCATAGGCAGCGACCGCCTGCACCAGAAAGGCGTTGTCGCCCGAGAAAGAACCATGCGCGGAGAGCGCCTGGGCCTCGGCTGCCTTGTAGAACCAGGCTTCATGGTCGTCCCATTTCTCGACCTGCTCATAGGCCTTGGCATAGTCCTGGGCTGCCGCCCGATAGCTGAAGGAGATTTCGTAGGTTTTGGCGCTGTCGCCGAAAACCTCGGCAAACTCGAAACGACGCGCCTTGAGGTCGGCTTCAGCCTGGTCGACGGTCTTCGACAGTTCGCCAACGCGGGCCTTGGCCTGTTCATGGATTTTCTGCGCTGCTTCCAGCGCGCCTTCCTGCACCGCTTGTTCGGCCAGTTTTGAAAGCCGGACGATTTCCGGATCCTGGCTCTTCAGCGTCGCCTGCTCGGCCAGTACCTGTTTCAGCCGCTCGGTCTGGCCGCGCAGCAATGTGTCGAGTTCGGCTGCATCCCTGGGTGTCTCGGTGCCCAGCGTCTTCAGCATGGCGTAGAGCGCGTCCATCGGTACGCCGCCGTCGCGGGCGATCGTCTCGATCTGGCGGCGTTGCGGGTCGGGCAGCGTCGAGATCGTCAGCAGCAGCCGGCGGCGCTCTGTGAGGATCTCGCCCTCCTCGCCTTTCGGCACCTCGGCGGGCGTGCCGAAATAGAGCAGCCGGCGCAGGCTCTCATTGACCCAGGGCCGCTGCCGGCCGCCGGTCTTGAGATAGACCTCCTGGCCGACCATGCGCAGCACAGTGCCGAATTCCTCGCCGCCCATCGTGTCGATGTGACGCAATATGGCTGCCGCGTAGGGGCTGTTGCCGTCGGCGGGACCGTCGAGCGCCACCTTGCCGGGCTCGGCGGCAAAGCCGATGACTTGGCCCAAGCTGTCGTTGCCAGAACCGCTGTCGTCGGCCGAACCCTTGGCCGGCGCGCTGTCGTTCAGCGCCACGACGCTGCGCGTTTCGCCGAGGCCGCCGGCGCCGATCGGCTTGCCCGCTTCACCCGGCTTGAGTTTCAAAAGCGTGCCCGGCGGAAACGGGTCGTTGCGGCAGGCATCGAGCAGCACGATGGTGACCGGCACCTTGGCCTTCAGTTCGGCCACGATCGACGACAGCGGGACCAGCTTCTCGCCGGCATCCTCGAGCGCCGCAATGTCGGCATCGACGGGCACCAGGAAATTCTCGCCACCGGCTTCGATGCCGTGGCCGGAATAGTAGATAATGGCGACGTCGGCACCCTCGGCATCGTCGACGAAGCCTTCGAGGTCGCGCCGCAATTTGCGTGCGTCGCGATTGGTCGCGACATCGGTTTCGAAGCCGAGCCTGTCGAACATCTCCTCGATGGCGCGGGCGTCGTTTTCCGCATTGGGCAGCTTGCCGACATGCTCATAGTCGGACTGCCCGATGACGAGCGCGACGCCTTTTAGCGCCTTCGGCTCCTCGCCCCGAGCAGGAACCAGCGCGCACAAAAGCAGCGCGGCAAACGCCACGCCTATGCGCCCTGTTGCACCTGGAAACAACATCGCCCACCCCAACCCAGCGTGCAATCTTCCACAGCGCCATGGCATCATGATGGCCGGCGCTTGGCAAGTGTTCGGGCAAGAGGTGTTCTTGTCGTGGCCTGTCGTGCCGCTCCGTTGCGATCTTCGCGCCCCTCCCTCGCCCAGCGCTGCGCCGCCGCTACTTGTTTGTTGACAGCATGCGAGGCCCACATGTGGAATTTGGCAGCAGAGAGCTGGAGGCTCCTCAAGCAGAGCGTCCTCGGCTTCATCGATGACAATGCGCTGAGCCATGGGGCGGCGATAGCTTTTTATGCCACGACCTCGCTTGCGCCGATCCTGCTGATCGTCGTCGCTATCGCCGGCATGGCCTTCGGGCACGAGGCGGCACAACTCGCCCTTTCGGCACAGATCGCCGGCCTGATGGGACCGCAAAGTGCCGAGCTGCTGCAGGCGACGATCGAAAACGCTTCGCAGAAGGAAGCGGGAACCCTTGCCAGCATTCTGGGGCTGGTCACGCTGTTCGTCGCCGCATCCGGCGTGTTCGGCGAAATGCAGCTGGCGCTGAACGAAATCTGGAAAGTCAAACCGAGGGCAGCAACGATCTCACGGCTGGTGCGGGCACGCATTGCAAGCCTGGGCCTGGTCGCCGCTCTCGGTTTCCTGCTCCTGGTGTCCTTGGTTGTAAGCGCCGCGATTTCGGCGCTCGGAGACGTCATCAACGCCTATCTGCCGTTCGGCACCATCATCCTGAGCGCGGTCAACGGGATTGTCTCGTTTGCCCTGATCGCGCTGCTGTTTGCCGCGATCTACAAGGTGCTGCCCGACCGCAGTCTGCAATGGCGCGATGTCGGCCTTGGCGCCGTCGTCACCGGGTTTCTGTTCACCATCGGCAAGTCGCTGATTGGCTGGTATATCGGAACCAGCGCTTTCGCATCGTCGTACGGCGCGGCCGGCGCCCTGCTCGTCGTGCTGTTGTGGGTCTACTATTCGGCCGAGATATTTCTGCTGGGCGCCGAATTCACGCGAGCCTATTCGGTTCGGCACGGCAGCCGGTCCGATTTGAAGAACAAGGTGGAATCGCATGACAAATGAGTTCACGCCGAAATTCGACTTGGCCGGCAAGGTGGTGCCTGTCACCGGCGCCTCGCGCGGCATCGGCCGCGCCGGCAGGCGAACTGCATCGGTCAAACCTGGTGTCCAGCTTTCTCATTCATTGCCGGCGAGCCAACGGACCATGTTCGCCATCAGTTTTCCGTAGAACGGCCATCCGAGGAAATTCTGCGAGAGCCAATGCGGGCCGATATCTGTTGCCCAGGCAATCGTGCGGCCGCGGCCATGGCTACCGACGGCAAGGAGCGGCCAGTCGGTGCCGCGGTGGTGGCAGGTCGCCAGAAGCCGGGACGAACCGTCGTGCCTGAATTCCAGCTTGTTCATGCCGAGGATCGGCGGCAACGGCCCCTCCACCCCGGAAAAAATCGGGTGGGATGACTGCAGGATGGAGGTCTGCAGGCCTTGCGGGACCTCCATGCCGTCGCTGTAGGGGAGGCAACGGACCGGCAGCACGTCCTCGACCGGGGTGTCGTGGAAACGCGCCGTCCCGAACATGCCCTGAAAACCCATATAGCCGCCGGCCAGCATCAGCCCGCCCCCACGTTCGACATAGGCCTTGAGCACATCGAGGCGGTTGACGCCGACACGCCCGGCGCGGGCATCCGGCGTCACCAGCAATGTCAGGGCGCCGACGTCGGAGATCACCACCGCCCGATATTGGGCGAGCGCATCGAGGTCATAGGGAAACTCCGCGCCGCAACGCTCGCCGCCGATCTGCGTGACCGCGATGCGCTCATCGGCCAGCGCGGCATTGAAGGCCGTCGCGCCATTTGTCGAGGTCGCACTTGTAAGCACATCGCTACCGATGGCGACCGACGTCGTCGCCGCAAAGGTTTCGCCTGCAAGCAATATCTTCATTGCCGCCCCCGCACTGTTTTGATTCGAGAGGTTCAGGAAGGGCGCCGGATGGACCGGCGCCCCCGCCAGAGTTCGAGCTCTTAAGGATCAGAACTTGAACTCGGCCAGATTTTCAGGGGTAACGATCTTGGCCGGACCAAGGATCAGTTCGCCGCTGGCGCCAATCGTGTATTCGCCGAGCCTGCCTGCCGTGAACTTCTCACCCTCCTTTCCGGTGATCTTGCACTGCGCAAGCGCCTGGGCCGTCTGGTAGGTAAGATAGCCAAGATCGGTGACGTTCCACCAGATATCCTGGGCCGCCCCGTCCTTGATGTATTTCGAGATCAGAGTAGCCGGCGCGAGGCCGGTCAGCTTGACCTTGCCGATCATGCCCGCCTCCTCGAGCGCACGCGCGGCCGCCGGAAGGCCGATGCCTGCCGGGACGATGATCACCTTGAGATCGGGAAACGCCTGGACCAGCGCCAGCGCCTGCTGCTGGTTGATTTGTTCACTTTCTTCGCCATAGGCCACCTGCACCAGCTTCATTTTGGAGAACTTCGGCTCGGCGGCCATCTTCGCCTTCATGAAGTCGATCCAGGCGTTCTGGTTGGTCGCCGTCGGCGTCGACGACAGGATCGCGAATTCGCCTTCACCGCCGCTGAGGGCGAATGCACTTTCCAGCATCATTTCTGCGAGGCTGTCGCCCTTGACCTGATTGACAAATGCCGCGCGAGCATCGGCGGCCACATCGGAGTCATAGGAAATCACCCTGACGCCCTGCTGAACGGCGCGCTTCAGCGCCGGCGCGACGGCATTGGCGTCGTTGCCGGCAATTGCGATGACCCCGACCTTCTGCGACACGAGGCTGTTGATGAATTCGATTTGCGCCTCGGCGGTCGCCTGCGATGGGGCGACCTGGGTAGCGGTGCCGCCAATTTCCTTGGCTGCCTCTTGTGCGCCTCCAAAAGCCACTTTGAAGTAGGGGTCTGTGTCGAGCTTGGGCAGGAAACCGACCGTTACGGGTTCCTTGGCGCATTCCTGGCTGAAGGCCAGCGAGGTTGGCGCGAGCAGAACCGCGGATGCGAGCAGGGCTAATCTAAACGCTTTCATTGTGACTCCTCCGTCAAAATTCGGGCTTAAAGGAAGGGGCCCGAGATCACCCCTTTGTCTCGCGCATTGCGCGGGATCTGCTGAGCAGCTCCTGTGTGGAGCGCCAGTAATTGCCGACCAGCAGCGAGCCGATCAGAAGCAGGCCAATGATCATGCCCTGCGCGTCGCCGCCGATCTGGTTCAGCGCCAGCACGTTACGGATGATGGCGATCAGGACCAACGCCAGCATGACGCCGGTCAGGCGGCCCTTGCCGCCAAAGACGCTGACGCCGCCGAGCAGCACGATGGTGATGACGTCGAGCTCCATGCCGAGCGCATTGTTGGCGCGGGCATTGGACAGGCGCGCGGTATAGACGATGCCGGCTATCGCCGCGACGACGCCCGAGACGACGAACAGGTTCAGCACCATCCGGCGCGTGTTTATGCCGGAATAGCGCGCCACCTCGGGGCTGCCGCCGAGCGCGTAGATGCGCTTGCCGGTCGGCGTCTTCTGCAGCACGACCGCAAACACCGGCGCCAGCGCCAGGAAGGGGACGATGGTCCACGGTATCTCGGTGCCCGGCAGATTGTTGATGCCGAAATCCACGACCGCGGGCGGCAGGATGTTGACCGAACCGGTGCCGAGCAGGATGTAGCCAATACCTCGATAGAGCGCCATCGTGCCGAGCGTCACCACCAGCGACTGCAGTCCAAGGCCCGAGACCAGGTAGCCGTTGAAAGCGCCGAGCAGGCCGCCGGCGACGAGCGTCAGCGGGATTGCGGCAAGCGTCGGCACGCCGGCCTGGACCAGCAAGCCAAAGACGACGGACGTCAGCGCCAGCACCGAGGCGATCGACAGGTCGATTTCGCGGGTGATGATGAGCAGCGTCATCGGCAGGATCAGCAATGCCTTTTCCGAGGCGCTGGCGGCCAGTTGCGAGAGATTGAAGCCGGAAACGAAATTCGGCACGAAGATCGCCGCGTAGAGGAAGATGGCCACGCAGGAGGTCGCCAGCAGCAGATCCCAGAAGTCGATCGAACGGAGGAACTTTCTCACCGCGCCCTCGCCTGTCTTGCCTGCTCGGCACGCCGCACGATGAACGTGTCGATGCCGATGGCGACCAGGATCACCAGGCCGTAGACGCCCTGCAGCCATAGCGGGTCGACGCGCACCAGCGTCAGCCCGTTCTTGATGACGAGCAGCGTGAGCGCGCCGAGGATGATGCCGAGCAGCGTGCCCGAACCACCGCGGATGGCGACGCCGCCGACCACCGCCGACGCGATCACGGTGAGTTCGAAACCGAGCGCGACGCGGGCATCGATGGTCGCATAGCGGGATGCCCACAGCGCACCGCACAGGCCGCCGAGCAGGCCGGCCATGCCAAAGGCCAGCAGAATCCGCCGGTCGACGGGGATGCCGATAAGACGCGCGCCGTCGGGATTGGAGCCGGCGGCAAACAGTTCGCGCCCGATGGCGGTGCGATAGAGCAGCACATAACCCAGGCACAGGATGACGATCGCGATAATGACGATCAGCGGCACGCCGGCGATCTTCAGGCCGGTCATGTCGAGCCAGGCTTGCATGACTTCGTCGGCGCTGATCTGGTCGCCGGCTGCCCAGATCGAGTTGAAGCCGCGGAAGATCGACATCGAGGCCAGCGTGACGACGATCGCCGGGATCTTTCCCCTGGTAACGACAAGGCCGTTGATCAGGCCAGCGACACCACCGACCGCGCATGCGGTCATCAGGCCAATGCCGATGTCGAGCCCTGGATAGGCCTGGACCATGCTCGCCGCCATGTAAGCCGACAAGCCGATCACCGCGGCGATCGAAAGGTCGATGTTGCGGGTGATCAGCACCAGCATCTGAGCGAGTGCTGCAACTACCAGCAGGGCTGCATCCATCGACACGGCGGTCAGGTTTGCCGCACTCACCATGCGCGGATTGATAATGGTGACCGGGATGGCGACCGCCAGCATCGCGGCGAGCAGGCCGAACTCCCGCCGCTTCAGTATGTCGAGCGGTCCTTTTCTTTTCTCTTCGCTGGCGGCCTGCGCTGCCGGGTCGGCGCGTTTGTCGGCCTTCATCGCGGCTTCCAGCACCTTTTCCTGGGTGGCTTCGCCCCTGGCAAATTCGGCCGTCCGATGGCCTTCGCGCAGCACGATGATGCGGTCGCACATGCCGATGAGCTCGGGCATTTCCGAGGAGATCAGGATGATAGCCATGCCCTGTGCGGCAAGGTCGGCGATCATCGCATGCACTTCCGCCTTGGTGCCGACATCGATGCCTTGCGTCGGCTCGTCGAGGATGAGGACGCGCGGCTCGGTGCGCAGCCATTTGGCCAACACCACCTTCTGCTGGTTGCCGCCGGACAGTTCCTTTACCGGCTGCCCGTAGCCGGAAAAGCGAAGCTTCATCCGCTTCAGCCAGTCCGAAACCAGATCGATCGCGCGGTCCGTGCCGTAGAAGCCGGAGCGAGCTGCCTTGTCGAGCACGGGCAGCACCGCGTTGTCGAGGATCGAAAAGTCCATCACCAGGCTCTGGCCCATGCGATCTTCCGAGACATAGGCGATGCGCGCATCCATGGCGTCGCGTGCCGATGCAAAGTGCACGGCCTCGCCGTCGATCAGGATTTCGCCGGCATCCGGCTGGTCGATGCCGAACAGCACGCGCGCGATCTCGGTCCGGCCGCTGCCGACCAGGCCGCCGAGCCCGAGCACCTCTCCGGCGTGGAGCTTGAGGTCGATGTTGGAAAAGCCGCCGGCATGCGAAAGCCCCCTCGCCTCCAGCACCAGCGCGCCGGTGGCGTGGTTTCGTTCCGGATAGAGGTCGGTCACTTCGCGGCCGACCATCATGCCGATGGCGGCGGCGCGACCAAGCTCGGCCTTCGGCTTGATGCCAATGAGGCGGCCGTCGCGCAGCACCGCGATGCGGTCGGCGATGCGGAAGATCTCGTCCATGCGATGGCCGACGAACATCATCGCCACGCCATGCAGCCGCAGGTCGGCGACGACGGTGAACAGCCGCTCGACCTCGCGCTGCGACAGGGCGGCCGTCGGCTCGTCCATGATCAGCACCCGCGCGTCGAGCGACAGGGCGCGGGCGATCTCGACCAGTTGCTGTTCGGAGGTGCGCAACGTTCCGAGCCGGGTTTCGGCCGGCACGTCGAGGCCGACTGTCGCCAGCACCTTGCGCGCGCCGGCAAGCACGGCAGCGTTGTCGATGCCGCCGAAGCGATCGCGCGGCATATGGCCGAGATAGATGTTTTCCGCCACCGAAAGATCCGGGAAAAGACCGGGGTGCTGGTGCATGACCGAGATGCCGGCAGCCTGGGCATCGTGCGGCGAATGGAAGACCACAGGCTTGCCGTCGACTTCGATATGGCCGCCGGTAGGGAGGTACACGCCGGCCAGCAGCTTCACGCAGGTGCTCTTGCCGGCACCGTTTTCGCCAAGCAGAGCCAGCACCTCGCCTGAGCGCAATTCGAAGGACGCGTCCTTGAGGGCAATCGTGCCGCCGAAGGCCTTTGTCGCCTGAACCAGGGCAACGGGGACAGCCACGTCGCTCTTCACCACGGCATCGGCTTCGCCTAATGCGCCCAAGTGCAGCACCCTTCCTCCCTGGTCCTGTTTTTTCAATTTGCTATATTAAATGGTTTGACGCCGCAACTGGAAAATTGACTTCCATGACCCCGAAGGGCACTGTCGCGTCGCGCACGGGTGCAGCTGGAGTGCTCGACCCAGCAGCCTAAAAGCTGCAGGCGGCCAGAGTGGCTCCGCGAGAATGAATGGGGAGGCGCCGGTTTTGTCCGGAAAAGGCAGCAATTCGGTCAAGGTTCGGCATTACAACGAGCGCTTCGTGCTTGATGCCATCCGCCGTCTGAAGGAGGCATCCAAGTCCGATCTGGCGCGCGCCGCAAATCTGACGCCGGCCGCGGTCGCCACCATTGTCGACGGGCTGGAGTCGTCCGGATACGTAAAGCAAGTGGGAAAAAGGTTCGGGCAACGCGGATCGCCGTCCACCCTCTACCGGCTTACACCGGAGCGCATCTACAGCGCCGGCATCAAGATCGGCCGGCGCGCGCTGGAGGCCGTGCTCGTCGACTTCGCCGGCGAGGTCCGCTCGCGCGAGTCGCACGAATATCGCTTCCCGGATCCCGACATGGTGCTCAAGGCCGGCAACATGTCGCTGGCCAATTTCGACAAACTGGTCGAGGGGCTTGGCGATGCCAGCATCGTCGGCGTCGGCATCGCGTCGCCATATTTCCTCGGCGGCTGGAGCGAGGAGCTCGGCTTTCCCGACGACCTCGGTAGCCGGTGGGAAGCAATCGATCTGACGACTTTCTTCGCCACAAAGCCGAAGACCCCGGTCTTCGTGGAAAACGACGCGTCATCGGCCGCACTGGCCGAGCTCATCCAGGGGACTGGCGCGCGGTTCCGCGACTTCATGCATATTTCGATCGACACCTTTGTCGGCGGCGGACTGGTGCAAGGCGGCAAGGTCCACACCGGGCCGCACGGCAACAGTGCCGCGCTCGGTCCTTTGCCGGTCTCGCCTTCAAGCCTCGATTCGGTGGCGGCCAAGCCGGCGCGCTACCAGAGCCTGCTGCATCGCGCTTCGATCTATGTGCTGGTCAATCATCTCAAATCGCGCGGCATCGAAATCAACCGTGTGCGCGAACTCGATCCCTTGCCGCCGGGTGCGCGCGAGCCGCTGTCCGAATGGATCGACGATTGTGCCAATGCGCTGGTCGAGGCGATTATCGCCATCACCTCCGTCATCGACATCGAGGCGATCGTCCTCGACAGCATCCTGCCGCGGCCGATCCATCTCGAGCTGTTGGCAAAGGTGCAGACCCAGTTCAACAGGATCAGCGCCATCGGCATCGTGGCGCCGGAAATCGTATCTGGACAATTCGGCCCCGAGGCCTCGCCGATCGGCGCGGCGATGCTGCCGTTCTCGGCACTGTTGGCGCCCGACAGCGGCGTGCTGATGATCGGCAAGGACAGAACAATGCTGCTGGGCAGCCTTTCGAGGCTCGCCAGCCAAAGCCAACCAGCGAGAAGCTCGGCGACTTCAACGGGATAGGTTGGCGCTGCGAGAGAGCATCAAGCTCCGGGCATCATCAACATCAGTTCGCAGTCCGGCACGGGCACGGCGGGCTTTTTGCGCCGGCACCGGAACTTTTAGCGGCCGCTGATCTTCATTCGTCACCGACATTGAAATGCCGATCGGTCCGCGCTCCGCTTCAGTGCGGGCCCAGGAAGCAAAGGAGGAACATATGAACTGGGATCAAATCAAGGGAAAATGGACGCAGTTCAAGGGCAAGGCGAAGGAGCAGTGGGGTGACCTCACCGACGATGATCTTGATCGGATCGAGGGCAACCGAGACCAGCTCTTGGGGCGTATCCAGGAGCGATATGGCATCGCCAAGGAAGAGGCAGAGCGCCAGGTAGATAACTGGTCCAGAAGCATCAGCTGAGCCTTGGACGCAACGCCGTCTGCTGCCCACCACCGGGGTGAACTCTGCGTCGCCCGCCGTGCCGACTGGTGCGGTGGGCTCTTTCGACAGCGAGGCCCGCGAGGAACCTTTAGCCGTATCTAATGTTCTACTTGCGTGGCGGGCTTCGCCCCGGCGTGCGCCCAGCCCGGAGGCGAAGGAGTGCAATCATGAACAACATTATCTGGCTGGTCGGCGCCATCGTGATCGTAATCGCTATTTTGAGCTTTTTGGGTCTGCGATAGCATCTGAGCCCTCTCTTCGAGCCGGCG
The DNA here is from genome assembly GCF_040317735.1 of Mesorhizobium sp. M1399. Classification (NCBI taxonomy): domain Bacteria; kingdom Pseudomonadati; phylum Pseudomonadota; class Alphaproteobacteria; order Hyphomicrobiales; family Phyllobacteriaceae; genus Mesorhizobium; species Mesorhizobium sp. M1399. The sequence continues at coordinate 285,142 of NZ_JAMYKZ010000009.1, read as the reverse complement.
GCCCGGTCGGCATGGCCTCAGCACACCCAAGCTGGTCAGACTTAGGTCCCAAGCAAGACGCTCCAGGAATGGACCGAAGCCCCGGCTGAGGAACGTAGCCGGCTGGCTCACGTTGTAGTGAGCTTTGGCGCGACCAAGATGCGTCTGGGCGGAAGAGTTCAAGCCAGAGAGGAGAAGCCCGACGCTCCGAACGAGCGTCGGGTTTGGACGCAAATGCAAACGATCAGCCGACTATTCGATTCCCATGCCCAGGCAGCACGTGCTGTTGCCAGGCTTCAGGCCGGCGGGATTCGTCGCCGGCAGATCAGCGTGGTCGGATCTTACAATGACAACGATGAACCGATCAGCGTTGCTGGATATTACAACGATGAGATGAGCGCTCTCTGGCGAGGTGCGGGCGCAGGCGCCGCACTTGGCGCGACGGCTGGTCTGCTGGCCGGTTTTAGCGCTTTTGGAGCTCAGGGCATTGATCCCGCGGGGATGACCGGCATGGCTCTGGTCGGTGCGGCGTGGGGCGGCTTTGGCGGCGGGCTTCTTGGAACCTTCGCCAATTTTGCCCAGAAGCCGGGCAAGCCGAAGATCGCAGAGGGTGTCGTTCTGGTGATGGCCCGCGTCGATGAAAAGCAGGCCGGCGCCGCGCAGGCAGTGCTTCGGAGTTCCGTGGAGATGCCGCGGCGCATCTGCCGTTCCGGACAGATGAAGACGAGCGCTTACACAAATTCAAGCCGGCTCCGCGTCCAATCTGGTGCCCGATGAAGTTTGTTTCGCGAAATGGGAATTCAAACCGGAGGCGCGCGACGAAAGTTTGGCAAACCAACACCTTGGAGGCATGCGGGCTGCTTGCCGTCGTGCTGTCCCTTATCCTTACGGTTCTATTGGCAGGTCTCATCCTTGGCTGAAGCCGTGCCCTTGCCGCCGGCGACACGGTGCCAAGCTCCGGCAATCGGCAACTGGCGAAAGGTGCGGCCAGTTCGAAGGATTAAACCATTCGTGCTAAGCGTTCACAGCTTGTCGCCATAGGAGAGGACGCCGAGATGGACAAACGGGCTGAAGGAGACGCGGAGAGATTGGCTCGAGGCGAGTTCGAGCTCAAAGCCGAACGATATGGCGTGAACGCCTTTCTTCTCGTTGTCGAACTTATAAATCTGCTGGAAAAGCGCGGAACAATCAGCAGCGACGACGTCGCGAAAATAGCCGAGGCCGCCGCACTTGCCGTTGCCGCATCCAGCGAACCCGACATGAACAGCATCAATCTGTTGCAGGCCATCGCCGCCGCACGCCGGCCCAAATAGGGCAAATCCGGCAGCAATCGGCGCGAACCGATAACGCTATATTGAAACTGATCTCGATCGAGCGTCCGGAGCCATATTAATGTGCAATGACTACGAGCAGCACATCGCCTGGGCCGAGTATTGCCGGATGATGGCTTTGCTGACGCTCAATATTCCCAGCCATCAAACCGAACTGGATCTGCCGCAGGCGGATGACATCCACATCAACGACCCCGCGCCTGTAATGCGGGCTGCCGGCAACACAATCGAACTGGCGTCGATGACGTTCGGCTTTCCTCCGGCCGGACCAAAAGGCGGACCTGTATTCAACTTTCGCTCGGAGGGACGACAGTTCGGGAACAGCAAACGCTGCCTTGTCCCGGCGTCGGCATTCTTCGAATTCACGGGAACGAAATATCCGAAAGCCAAGCACAGGTTCACGCTGAATGGCCATCCGTTCATGGCGATTGCCGGGCTTTGGCGCGAGGCTGTCGGCAACAAGCCGCCGACGTTCACGATGCTGACGACCGATCCAAGCCCGGATGTCGCGCCGTATCACAATCGGCAAGTGGTTGTGCTGCGGCCATCGGACTGGGCGGCATGGATCCATCTGAGGAAGTCCGAGGCTGAACTCATGCGGCCGCTGCCGGAAGGGTCGCTCAGAGCGGAAACAGTTCGCGCAGGTTCCGAGTAGGAACCATCGGAAGAGCGTGGAAAAGATTATATGATTGCGCCAACATCGCAGGTAAACTTGTCGACCAAAACTGATGCCGATCTTCTCAGTCCAGCATACGACGGTCTATCGCTATAGCCGGCCGGTGAGGTTCGGCGAGCATCGGCTGATGTTCAGACCGCGCGACAGCTTCGATCAAAGACTCCTGGACCACGCCTTGTCTGTCGATCCCGAGCCGAAAGAGGTTCGCTGGATCCATGACGTTTTCGGAAACTGCGTGGCGGTGATCGATTTCGAGAATCCCGCGAAAGAACTGCGCTTTGCGACAGACATTCGGCTGGACCACACGCCGCAGCATGCGCCCGATTTCCGTATCGACGAAGCTGCGCTTCACTATCCGTTTTCCTACGATCCCGACGAAGCCGCAGATCTCTCCCAGACGATGGAACGTCAATACGAGGATGACAGTGACGAGGTTGGCAAGTGGGCACGACAGTTCCTCAGTGCCGCAGGGCACACCGGGACCGGCAATCTGTTGATGACGCTTTGCTATGCCGTCCACGAGAGCTTTGTGTATTCCCGTCGAAGCGAGCCAGGGACGCAGCCGCCGCTGATGACGTTGCACCTGCGTCGCGGCACATGCCGGGACTTTGCGCTGTTCATGATGGAGGCGGTTCGTTCGCTCGGCTTTGCCGCCCGTTTTGTGACTGGTTACGTCTATGTGCCGAGCCGCGACAGCGCGACGGTTCTTGGCGGCGGGTCGACGCATGCCTGGTGCCAGGTCTACCTGCCGGGTGCCGGCTGGGTCGAGTTCGACCCCACCAATGGCATTGTCGGCAATCGGGATTTGATCAGGGTGGCCGTGGCCCGGCATCCTCGTCAAGCCATTCCGCTTTCCGGGAGTTATTCGGGAAGCGCGTCGAGCTTTCTTGCAATGACCGTCGAGGTGAATGTGGCGAAGGAGATCGGTGCGTAGGAAAATTAGCATCCGCTGATGTTTTCCCGGAACTGTTTGGCCGACGCGGAGTTTGCCCGGTTGCTGAATGACAACAATCGGAGCGTCGATGCGGATCCGCGCAGGTTACACCCTCACCTACGAATGTCCGCAGCCAACGCCGATGCTGTTGGCGCTCGAAATCCATCCATCGCGCCGGGTCGATCTGTTGACGGAACAGGTCATCGATTTCGATCGTCCCGTCGAAGCACGCGGCTACGTCGACGGTTTCGGCAACGCCTGCACGAGGATCGAGGCGCCCTCGGGCCTGACGACGATCTCAACCACCTTCGATATCTACGATAGCGGCGAGCCCGATGCGGTCGCCGAGCAGGCTGTGCAGCACAAGATCAAGGACCTGCCGGACGAAGTGCTCGTCTTTCTTCTCGGCAGCCGCTACTGCGATACCGATCGTCTTGGAGATTTTGCCTGGGCGAAATTCGGCAATACCGCGCCTGGATGCGCGCGTGTCCGGGCGATCTGCGATTTCGTTCACAATCACATCGTCTTCGACTACCAGAAAGCCGACCCGCTGCGGACGGCTCACGACAGCTTCACCGACCAGGCCGGCGTTTGTCGTGACTTTACCCATTTGGCGATCGCGCTATGCCGTTGCATGAATATTCCCGCGCGGTACTGCACCGGCTATCTCGGTGACATCGGGGTACCCCCGGCGCCGTATCCGATGGATTTCAGCGCCTGGTTCCAGGCCTATCTCGCCGGCACCTGGTTCACATTCGATCCTCGCCACAACCGCCCGCGCATCGGGCGGATATTGATGGCAACCGGGCGCGACGCGACCGACGTCGCCATCTCAACCAGTTTCGGTTTTTCGCGGCTTACCCGCTTCGAAGTCGTGACGGAGGAGGTCCAGGCCGAACCTTCCCTGGCGTCTGTCGAAAATTCCGCGTTCTCACCTTGAGCTGCAAGGTTCGTAGAGGTGGGTCGACGATGTCCCGAGGCCCATCTGATCTCGAGGTCAGGGCCGCGCTGCATTCAGGGCGACGCTGGCGCCATGCGAATGCATCCGCCCGCACGATATAAGCGCTTCAGCCCCGCTTGACGTTGCCGGCGGTGACCTCGTCTTTGTGGGCGGCGAAAGCTTCCAAGACTTCGGTTTTCTCAGGCTTCGGAATCTTGAAATGATCCAGGGTCCGCCCGAGTTCCGCTGCGACCTCATCGAATTCCGCAGGGGAAATCCGCAGGTCGCGATGCGCCTCCTCGAGGCCGAGCGGCGTCGTGCCGGGCTTGGTGGCGACGAACTTGAAGGGCCCACCAGAAACGTCGCAGACCCACAGCGTGCGCATGAACTTGAGGCCGGGCAACCTTTCAAGGTTCTTGGTGTGCCATTTGCGCAATTGTGGGTTCTTCGACTTCTTGCCGACGATCGGGTTCTTCACGACGGCGTCGCTGAAATGATCGATCACCGCTGCGATGGCGAACACACCCCCCAGCCTCTCATACAGACTTTCTTCAGCTGTGGTTTTCTTGGCCTGGGCGAGTGCGTTGTCGGCAGGCAATACCGCCGTCGACGCGGCGGCCAGCGCCAGCGCGGCAACAACACTTCGTCTTGTCAAAGAGGTCGAAACGGCCGTTTTCATCCCTGGTTCCCTTCGAGGTTAGGCCAGAGCAAGCCGCAGCCTGTCTGGCGGGCTTCATGAAGTGACATTCGGACACTTTGCTATATTTTAGCATCGTCTAAGGAACAAACGAGCCCTTCGCCCGAATTATTCCGATGGACGGCATTCTCACGGTCAACATGCGTAAAAAGGGCGAAGGCCGCGCGGATGAGGAAGGCTTAAGCACGCGTCGCTGCACGCGGCAGAGGTCGCGAAGCCACTTCGGCCGCATCGGCCCGATCGATGTTGCGGGCACCGTAGTGTTCCTGGCCTCGCTGGCGGCGGTCGCCTGCGGCCAATAGCGTGTGCTTTTCAAAAATCGCTAGCTTCTGCGGATAGGTGATCCGCACCTTTGCGTTGCACCCGTCGCATTTGAAGTGCGCGATTGTTCTGAGTGCAGAGCCCTTTCTTACCGCCGGATGCGAGCAATCCGGACATTCGAATGTGAGCGCGACATCCGATAAGTCTTTGGCTAAGCCCATTTCCATCCCCTTCGCAAGCTCGGTGGCTACACTCTGGCGATTCTCAATGGGCAATTCAGATGCCAAACGGCTGTGCCAAAGCGGGATTAGACCAATTCACCTCGGAACGCCGCAAAGCTAGTGCGCCTTCTCTCTGCCTTTTGAGCGACGAAGAGACCTAACTTCCTCCAGCAGTTCGCGCTCATTGGTAGTCAAGTTTCGGAAGATTGCGACAATCATCACCGCTAAGGCTTCGGCATCCAGGCTTAAAAGGTCAATGTGTTCATCTGCGCAAACCTGATCAAACACGCGTTCACAAATAGCCAAATCGTGAGGGCTGAGGCGAGTGCTATTGAAACGCCGGCGCGACATTTGCGAGCCTTCGACGCCCGCCGCCCTGTTGCAAAAGAAGCGGGCCCTGGCAAGAAACGCGAGTCGTTGAGTGGTTGTTCCCGGCTGCAAGCTTTGCTAAGCCGCCTGCAGCAGGGGCAGACCAGAAGCCTTTCCCCGCACGCATCATGGCGCATGCGAGCGGAGCGGTGCGCCGACCTTGGCATTTTCCTAGCATGGCGAGATGCTTGGCACCTAAGGGATTTTCGAGCGACCGCTTGAACGGCTCTGGCTGCCATGCGCGGGCCGATTTTGGACGGCTGGACCGTTGGACTCACGTCAGACACACGCAAGACTACTTCGAACCCTAAACGGGGCCGTCGGCTACCGTTTTGCTTCGAGATCAGCCTGGCCGATTTTTGGATCCCCCCAAAATCGCTCGAACCTTTCTTAAGTAACGTTCAATCAGCGACAATCCGTCGACTGTTGGACTATTTTCAGAGCTTCGTCGGGCAGACCGCAGGATCCGTCTAAGAACGTGCTTTGCCGGAGGCGGAACTCACTTCTCGAATTAACTTCCTGATTATTGCCGATTGAAAGGAAGCGGCACTGTCGGCGGGAATGACGAACGAGCCGGGTCCTCCGATCACGTGCCTCGAATAATATTCCGTCGTCGTCTCACCATTTTCAACGTCGGCGCCTATCGGAAGACCATTGATCACGATGGCTTTCCGAAGTGCTCTCTGACGGCTGTCATCGACAGACGTTCCGTCGTTGTTCGCTCCGTCACCTGAAATGTCGATGATCCTGCGCAAGGTTGGGACAGGCAGTTTGTCAAAGGCGTCCACGGAGGCGTCGATGGCGTATGAGATCGACGTATTCGATCCGTGCGGACCAGAACGCAGCCTTCCAGACTTCTTCCGGAGTGCCTTAGCGATGACGGCCGCATCCTTTGCGTCAGAAAGAATGGTCCAGCTCACCCTCGTTTCCGAGGAGCCGCGGCTCGACCATTCGACAAAGGTGACGGCGATCTTGCCGTGCATACCCTCTTTGATCACCTTAAGCACGGTCGCTGATTCCAAAGCAGCCGCATAGCTCTCGCGTTGTAGGTTTGCCTCTATCTGGTTGATAGAGCCGGACATGTCGGCCGCGAGAACGATTGCGACATCGACTTCGTTGATCGGATTCTCAAGGGCAACCTTCTCGCGAATTCCACGAGGAGAAAGACCGATCGTGTGAGGATTTGCGTGAATATACTGGACAGAGACCAGCACAATTTTCAGCAATCCTGCGATCAGTGCGCTAAAGGATAGGACTTGCATCTCCCATCTATCCTCATGAGCTTATTAAACTCTTGGGGGGCGGTTGATCGCTGACTTCTATTAATTCTGAAGGGAACTCAAGTAGTTTAGATAAAGGGGCTTACTCTCCTAACATTAGCTTTCTCTATATTAGCTGTGACTATTTCAAAAGTCAACAAAATGGAGGGAGAGACACGGGGTAGTCAGCATGCCGGAGCGGAACGCAAGAACGGCTGCATAGGAGGACGCTCCAGCATCTTTTTATTAGCTAGTGCTAATTATCAGGCATATGGTCACTTCAACATGTGGCCGAAGCGGCAACCGGAAAAGGGAATGCGCGGCGCCGAGCCACTGCCGCGGTCGTCCTTGCGGCCTTTTCGTCGTTAGGGTTTTTGGTTCCCTCGAGGGCGCATGATGCCCCGTCAGGGTGGAGCTGTCCGCTGGCCTGCTGTCACGGCGACGCGGAACACGGTGAGTGTCAGCGAATCCCAGCGCGGGCGGTTCATGTTCGTCCCAGTGGCTGGGTTGTCATCTTGAGGCCTGGGGATCATCGGAAGATCACGCGGCAGCAGCGATACTTCATTCCGTATGGTGATGAGATTCCGTCGCAGGATGGCAATTATCATATTTGCCTTCATCCGACCGAAGAGCATGAGAACTGTTTTCTTGCACCGCCCGACGCCATGTGACCCGGGAGCCGCGCTGCGTCCGAAAAATTGCGAGATGCGGGAACGGCTGCAAGCCGGGTCCAGGAGCATGCCGGGCCGGCGCCCTAAAGGCCGCAAAGACACGGCGAGTCAAAGGGCGATGAAATTCAGGCGCAACACAAATCCTCGGTGACCGAAAATCTGGTGCTGCGAGAGAGGATTGAACTCTCGACCTCTCCCTTACCAAGGGAGTGCTCTACCACTGAGCTACCGCAGCCGCCGATGGCGGGGCTTCTGCCATATCGAACCGGCAAGCGCAAGGCCAAGACAAAGACGGGTTGAAAGGCCGCACCAGGCGATCGTTGCGGACATGGCCATGCCACAATGTTGGCTATCCCTTGATCCGCACGGGCGGGTCGCCGGCCGGGGACGGGACGATGAACGACAAGACAATTTCTCCGAACAAGGATGGTCTACCAAAAAAGGCTGGCCGGAAGGACCGGCTGGCCGAGCAGTTGCGTGCCAATCTGCAGAAGCGCAAGGCGCAATCGCGCTCACGGCGAACCGGCGGGGCCGACCAGCGGCCGGACGGGCTGCAGGCGGCAAAGCAGAAGGATTAACGCGAATCGGCTATGTTGGTCGCCGGTATTTTGGCCAAGGTATCGTGGGCCAACGCGGGGAAATAGCCTGTTTCTTGAACCAAGCCGGCCAATGGTCTAGATGGGCCGCAACTGACTCAACCGATTTAAACCGGCTTTTCGGCCGAGGGGACGCTCTTCATGGATCGCATCAGAATTGTCGGCGGCAACAAGCTTGCCGGAAGCATCCCGATCTCGGGCGCGAAAAACGCCGCGCTGCCGCTGATGATCGCCGCGCTTTTGACCGACGACACGCTGACGCTGGAAAACGTGCCGCATCTGGCCGACGTCGAGCAGCTGATCCGCATCCTCGGCAATCACGGCGTCGACTATTCGGTCAATGGCCGCCGCGAAAAGCAGCATGAGGGCTATTCGCGCACCATCAATTTCTCCGCCCGCAACATCGTCGACACGACGGCGCCTTACGAGCTGGTGTCGAAGATGCGGGCGTCGTTCTGGGTGATCGGGCCGCTGCTGGCCCGCATGGGCGAGGCCAAGGTGTCGCTGCCCGGCGGCTGCGCCATCGGCACGCGGCCGGTCGACCTCTTCCTGGAAGGCCTGGAGGCGCTGGGCGCCGATATCGACGTCGATACCGGCTATGTCATCGCCAAGACCAGGAACGGCCGGCTGGTCGGCAACCGCTACGTGTTCCCGAAAGTCTCGGTCGGCGCCACCCATGTGCTGATGATGGCGGCCTCGCTGGCCAAGGGCGAGACGGTGCTCGAAAACGCAGCCCGCGAGCCCGAGATCGTCAACCTTGCCGACTGCCTCAACGCCATGGGTGCGAAGATCTCCGGCGCTGGCACCGCGACCATCACCATCGACGGCGTCGAGGCGCTGTCGGGCGCCCGCGTCAGGGTGATCCCCGACCGTATCGAGACCGGCACCTATGCGATGGCGGTGGCGATGACCGGCGGCGACGTCGTGCTGGAAGGCGCGCGGCCCGACTTGTTGCAGACGGCGCTGGACATCATTTCGCAGACCGGTGCTGAGATCACGCAGACCAATTCCGGCATCCGCGTCAGGCGCAACGGCGCCGGCATTTCGCCGGTCGACGTGACGACGGCGCCGTTCCCGGCGTTCCCGACCGATCTGCAGGCGCAGTTCATGGGCCTGATGACGATGGCCAAGGGTAAGTCGCGCATCACCGAGACGATCTTCGAAAACCGCTTCATGCACGTCCAGGAGCTCGCCCGGCTCGGCGCCCACATCACGCTGTCCGGCCAGACGGCGATCGTCGACGGCGTGGCGAAGCTGAAGGGCGCGCCTGTCATGGCAACCGACCTTCGCGCCTCGGTGTCGCTGGTCATCGCCGGCCTTGCGGCAGAAGGCGAGACCACGGTCAACCGCGTCTATCATCTCGACCGCGGCTTCGAGCGGCTGGAAGAAAAGCTGTCCGGCTGCGGCGCGGAGATCGAGCGCATTTCGGGGTAACGATAGCAGGCTCAGGTCAGCGCCGCCCCTCATCTGCCTGCCGGCATCTTCTCCCCGTATAGGGACGGGAGAAGGACCGTCTGGCGAAGGATTTCGCCAATCTCCAGCGTTGCGGAGAGGGTGCCGAGGTTGCGGCCAGCCTCTCCTCCCGTCCCTATACGGGGAGAAGGTCCCGGCAGGCAGACGAGGGGCGGCGCTGACCGGGGCGATTGCCTGGCCAAGACCTCCGGTGCGGTTGCACGAGCCGGAAAGACCGCCTAACAGAAGGTCGAATAGTCAACTCGCAGGTGCGAATTCCGCATGAATGGCCTTAAGCTTGTCGCGCTCGACGATCAGGATCTGAGCATCATCTCGGCGCATGTCCAGGATGCCGTGATGAAGGTCAGCGATCTCGAATACCTGCCTTCGGTCAAGCGCTTCGTGCTGACCATGAACCGCTTCGTCTGGGAGGCGAAATCGGGCTTCTTGCGCCAGCACAATGAGCGGCGGCAAGCGGTGCTGCATTTCGACCGGGTGCTCGCCGCCAAGACCAGCGGCATTGCCCGCGACAAACCGGACGAGGTGCTGTCGCTGCTGGCGATCAGCTTTCTCGCGCTAGACAAGCCGGCCGGCATCGTCGAGCTGATCTTTGCGGGAGGCGGCGCCATCATGCTCGATGTCGAATGCATCGAGGCGCGGCTTGCCGATGTCGGCGGTGCCTGGGAAGCGACGTCGCGCCCGGTCCACAGGGCCTGAGCCGATGGCCATCACGCTTCGCCAGTCCGACGCCGATTTCGAGCAGCGCTTTGCCGCGTTCCTGCTGACCAAGCGGGAAGTCTCGGCCGACGTCGACGCCGTGGTGCGCGAGATCATCGCCAAGGTGCGCGCCGACGGCGACGCGGCGCTCGTCGCCTACACGCAGAAATTCGGCGGCGGCGACCTGACAAGGCTCGGCATTGCGGTGTCCAAGGATGACATTGCCAAGGCTTACGATGCAGCCGATCCGCAGACGGTCGAGGCGCTGAAATTCGCCCGCGAGCGCATCCGCTCCCATCACCAGCGGCAGCTGCCTAAAGACGATCGCTATACCGACGCCGCCGGCGTCGAGCTCGGCTCGCGCTGGACGGCGATCGAGGCCGTCGGGCTCTATGTGCCGGGCGGCACGGCGAGCTATCCGAGCTCGGTGCTGATGAACGCCGTGCCGGCCAAGGTCGCCGGCGTCGAGCGCATTGCCATGGTGGTGCCAGCCTCCGGCGGCGACGTGCCGCCGCTGGTGCTGGTCGCGGCCGACCTTGCCGGCGTTTCCGAAATCTACCGCGTCGGCGGCGCCCAGGCGATCGCAGCCCTTGCCTATGGCACCGAGACGATAAAGCCCGTCGCCAAGATCGTCGGCCCCGGCAATGCCTATGTCGCGGCGGCCAAACGCCAGGTGTTCGGCACGGTCGGCATCGACATGATCGCCGGGCCTTCGGAAGTGCTGGTCGTCGCCGACGGCAGCAACGACCCCGACTGGATCGCAGCCGACCTGCTGGCCCAGGCCGAGCACGACGTGTCGTCGCAATCGATCCTGATCACCAACGACCCTGCCTTCGGCGACGCGGTCGAACAGGCGGTTGAACGCCAATTGCAGAACCTGCCGCGCGCCGCGACGGCGGCGGCGAGTTGGCGCGATTTCGGCGCCATAGTCCTGGTGCCGACGATCGAGGCAGCACTGCCGCTGGTCGACCGCATCGCGGCCGAACATGTCGAGCTTGCCATCGACGACCCAGAGCCTTTCCTGGCGCGGATGCGCAATGCCGGTGCGGTGTTTCTCGGCCGGCATACGCCGGAGGCCATCGGCGACTATGTCGCCGGCTCCAACCACGTGCTGCCGACGGCGCGCTCGGCGCGCTTTTCGTCCGGGCTTTCGGTGCTCGATTTCGTCAAGCGTACCTCGATCCTGAAGCTCGGGCCGGAACAGTTGCGGGCGCTGGCGCCGGCGGCGATCACGCTGGCCAAGGCGGAAGGACTCGATGCGCATGGACGCTCCGTCGCCATCCGGCTGAACATGTAGAAATGTCCGACTACGACGAAACCCGCGCCAGGCTGATCGATGTCGAGCTCGACGAGACGATCGGCCGATCGACGCCCGATGTCGAGCATGAGCGGGCGGTGGCGATCTTCGACCTGATCGAGGAGAACCGTTTCCAGCCGGTCAATGACGACGGTGCCGGGCCATACCGACTGAAACTGTCGCTGGCCGAATCCCGGCTGGTGTTCGCGGTGGCGCGCGAGGACGGCGCAGCCGTGGTCACCCATATCCTGTCGCTGACGCCGCTTAGGCGCATCGTCAAGGATTACTACATGATCTGTGAAAGCTATTACGACGCCATCCGCACCGCGACGCCCAGCCATATCGAGGCGATCGACATGGGCCGGCGCGGCCTGCACAATGAAGGCTCGCAGACGCTGATGGACCGGCTTGCCGGCAAGATCGACATCGATTTCGACACGGCGCGCCGGCTGTTCACGCTGGTTTGCGTGCTGCACTGGCGAGGTTAAACTGGCCGCCCCGCTGCCCCGCTCGATCCTGCCCCGCTCGATCCTGTTTGTTTGCGGCATGAACGCCGTGCGCTCGCCGATGGCCGAATTGCTGGCGCGCAAGGTGCTCCCGCCTACCACTTTCGTCGCCTCGGCCGGGGTGCGCGGCGGCGAACGCGATCCGTTCGTCGATGCCGTGCTGGCCGAAGAGGGGCTGTCGCTCGGCGAACGGCACCCGAGAACGATGGACGACCTCGAAGACGATTATTTCGATCTGATCGTGACGCTGGCGCCGGAAGCCCACCACACCGCGCTCGAACTCACCCGCTCGCTGGCCGTCGAAGTCGAATATTGGCCGATGCCCGACCCGACCGGCGTCAGCGGCACGCGCGAACAGATCATGGCTGCCTATCGCGACGTGCGCGAGCGGCTGAAGGCGCGGATCGGCCGCCGTTTTCTCGGCAACGAGGCTGAAAACGCCGCGGATTAAGCGTGTTCACAAGCGGACGTTTATCATATAGGTTCCGCGCAACTTTCCGGCCGGGGCGCTGGAAGTACCCATCCAAGCAAAGGTATCGAATGCCGAAGGAAGAAGTCCTCGAGTTTCCGGGTGTCGTGACGGAATTGCTGCCCAACGCGATGTTCAGGGTCAAGCTCGAAAACGAACATGAAATCATCGCCCATACGGCCGGCCGCATGCGCAAGAATCGCATCCGCGTTTTGACCGGCGACAAGGTCCTGGTCGAGATGACGCCCTACGACCTGACCAAGGGCCGCATCACCTACCGCTTCAAGTAAGTTCAAGGACCCGGCCGGGATCGCGATGGGCATTTTGCAGAAGCTCGTGCTTGCCTCGGGTTCGCCGCGCCGGATCGAGCTGTTGCAGCAGGCCGGCATCGAGCCGGATCGCGTGCTGCCGGCCGATGTCGACGAGACGCCGCTGCGCGCGGAGCATCCGCGGTCGCTGGCCAAGCGGCTAGCGACGCAGAAGGCCGAGAAGGCGCTGGTCTCGCTGAAAACCGAGACGGACTACCTGCCGAGCTTCGTGCTGGCCGCCGACACGGTGGTTGCCGTCGGGCGGCGCATCCTGCCCAAGGCCGAGACGCTCGACGATGCCGCCAACTGCCTCGGGCTGCTGTCCGGCCGTTCGCACCGGGTCTATTCCGGCATCTGCCTGATCACGCCGGGCGGCAAGCAGCGCTTGCGGCTGGTCGAGACCAGGGTGCGCTTCAAGCGGCTGCCGCGCGAGGAGATCGACGCCTATATCGCGTCGGGAGAATGGCGCGGCAAGGCCGGCGGCTATGCCGTCCAGGGGCTTGCCGGCGCCTTCGTCGTCAAGCTCGTCGGCTCCTACACCAACGTCGTCGGCCTGCCGCTCTACGAGACGGTGGCGCTGCTGAGCGGCGAAGGCTTCAAGGTGCACGTCAACTGGCTGGCGGGTGCGCGGATATGAGCCCGGACGACAAGGTCACGCCGCTGCGACCCAAGCGGCCCTGCCCCGAATGCGGCAAGCCATCGGCGCGCGAAACCTACCCGTTCTGCTCGAAGCGCTGCAAGGACATCGACCTCAACCGTTGGCTGAAGGGCGTCTACGTCATCCCGGGCCGCGACGACGAGGACGACGACGACCACCAGAAATAGCGCCGTCCGCCTGCAGTTTTCCACAAGCTCGGGACGGTTTCGCGGCCGCGATTGTGACCGATGATCGGCCTTGCCGACTGCCTGTCGCTTCCCGCCTGAACTCAATGTCCAGAAGCTGTTCCATCCGGGTAGAGTCGGATGGAACAGGTTCTGGCGTTTTGCCTGAGCATGATCTTTTCCGAAAACCGGATTCCACTTTTCGGGATCATGCTTTTTGTTTGAGCATGATCTTTTCCGAAAACCGGATTCCACTTTTCGGGATCATGCTCTAAGCGCTGGACAGGCCGGATTCCCGTGCTATAACCCACGCGCTTTCAAGGGGTGCCGACGGCGCTTTCATGAACCCGGTGTGCAGATTGCCGCCCGCCGGAGCAGGCCCAGATAGCTCAGTTGGTAGAGCAGCGGACTGAAAATCCGCGTGTCGGTGGTTCGAATCCGCCTCTGGGCACCACTACTTCCTCATATAAAGTCAATGGCTTGCGGTGTCGCCAGCTTGGCGACTTACGGCATTTCATGTCGCGCCGTGTTGCGAACTGTTACCGTTGAGTTTCAAGGGTTTCCTGCGACTGTCGGCAACTCCACGCGACATGAACTTCAACAAAGACCAGCCTCATGGCAAATGCTCGGTTTCAAATTTCATGTGCCCGCCGGCTTTACCGCTTTCTGGCAACCACCAGGAAATTCTGCGCAAGCTCCGCCGGAATCCTGGCACTTGCGCAGGTCCTTTCAAACGGCACCATCAATATTTCGCACAGTCTTGGCAGCAATTTCCCGGGTCGCGGCAAAAAACCGTACCCAACTATCCGCTCGACAATAAAGCCATTTGCAATGAGCGTCTGCTCGTATCCTTTAATGCTCAAAGTGTGGCGGACTGTCCCTCCTGCATAACGGTTCAGAATGCGGCAGACCAGCCCTATTGGGGAGGTCGCATTCATGTGGATATTCGAGATTAGCAATCCACCTTCGTTCAAATGCGCGCTGATGGCCGACAGTGCATCCTTCCTGAGCTCATCTTCAGCATTGAGGAAGAATCTGAATGCCGTGACCACGTCGAACCTTTCGGCAAGCGGAGAGAACGTAAGATCAGCGCGGACCAATTTCACGTTCTTCGGAACCCGTGCGCTAGCCAGCATAGATTGGGAGATGTCAACGCCGACGACTTCACCAAAAAATGGAGCTGCGATATTTGCTATGCGGCCTGTGCCGCATGCGAAGTCCAGGCATTTCCGGTTCGGCCCGCCGACAGGCAGGAGAATACGTTCGACCAAAGGCTTTTCGATACCCGACCACAGAGCTGCATAGTAGCCGGACCGGTACGTGTCGGAGTAATGGGCACCGTACCCAGCCGTCTGGTGGCTTGCTCGGTAATCCCGACGAGCGGGTGCACGGTTCTCATGGACGCTCCCGAACGGTCGCCGCTGCGCCCGCAGAAATCTGCGAATGCCAACGAACGATCTCACCGTGAACACCATGCAACTCGCGCCTCTAGTCTGGCCCGACGCATGCCGTCGCGGGCAATCCGTGCCCCACGATGCGCGCGACGACCTGTTCGAAATTGCGTGGGTCGAGGCCGTCGACACGCATCAGCGGCCATTTGTCTTGCAGGCATTGGCCGATCTCCCTCGCGATATCCGCTTGCTTCAGGCCCCTGACCACTCCGACTTCGAGAAGGCGCTCGAGGTACGGCTGCCGCGCATACCGCTCAATGAGGCGGTGGCGCAGCGTTTCCCCGGGCGCGTCGACTTGAATGAGGAGATCCGGTCGCGGCAGGAACGTCAGGCAATTACGAACCATGTCGATACTTGGATTTCGTCCCAACAGGACGAGCGCACACAACGCCTGAACGATGCCCTCTTCGAAAATGAAGTACCCTTCTGAGGCCTTCGCCGTATTCCAGGCTTCGAAGAGCAAAACGACGTCGATCTTCAGACGCAACGCCCATATTCGGCTTTTTGGAGGGATCGATGCCAAAAGCCGCGCAGCGGCCCCCTCGCTCGGCGGGGTCGAGAACAAGACCGGACTCGCGGTGGCGAGCTTGTGCACCAGACGCTGGATACCATGGCGTGTCTCCGGGCTTTCATCCTCGACCGAATCGACTTCGCTGCCGACAGACACAAAATCAATCCGGCGATAGCCATTGACTGTCTTCACACGGATGTCGTGTTTCGCCAGCTCACGGCAAAGGGCGCGGAGAAGGGTCGTCTTGCCTGCACCAGGCGGACCGAACAACTCGATAATCATGTAGGGATCTCCCGAACAGGAAGCAGAAAGATCGGATGAAGCGAGCTCGCCCGCTCCGGCGGTGTGGCGAGCGTAAACACTCTGGCATCCGCCTGGCCGAGTTGACCCCGCTCGCTGGCATCCTGCTGACGCCGCAAAAAGCTTTGGAGGAGATGCGA
This sequence comes from Mesorhizobium sp. M1399, assembly GCF_040317735.1. NCBI lineage: Bacteria > Pseudomonadati > Pseudomonadota > Alphaproteobacteria > Hyphomicrobiales > Phyllobacteriaceae > Mesorhizobium > Mesorhizobium sp. M1399. The sequence continues at coordinate 269,235 of NZ_JAMYKZ010000009.1, read as the reverse complement.
TGCGGTGGAAGACTGCCTTTCCATGGCGTGCAGTCCCGCCTGTTGAGCCGCGACAGCGTTGCCGGTTGACTTGAGAACTTGCAATTGCTTCTCGATCGCCTGCGCTTGCGGCTGGTTGACACGCCTGTCGCTGTCGAACTGGCTCGTCGCCCGTGCCATCTCCTGATCGATCGAGCACCCCACGGTTGCCCGTTGGTCGACGTCGGTCGTCGTGGCTTCCAGGCGTGCGAGGCTCGACGACGCCGACCCCGCCGCCTGCGCCAACACCTCCGTCGTCGCGCCGCTTGCGCCCATAGGGAACATGGACCTCAGAAAGTCTCTAAATTGCCTGGGGATCAGTGCTTACTATGAGTGCCGAACCATACCATCATCCATCTGAATGACTGTCGGCACCACGGCACGCGCGTTTGGGCGCTGAACAGGGCAACGAGTTCAGGCCGAGCGGGCGGTTTTGGCTTGACGCGACACAAACGCGACATTCGGCCTAAAATCTGAACAATATCAATCACCGACAGCGGACTGAAAATCCGCGTGTCGGTGGTTCGAATCCGCCTCTGGGCACCATTTTTTCCCTGTACGGCCCGGAGACATAGGTAACAGTTTATACCTAGACATGGGTGACAATCTCGCGCCGAGCGGATTGTCGATGGCGTGCAAGAATTATCTGGACCATGGCGCCAGAGGCTCCTGCTCGCCGGCCAAATGGCGATGAAGAACGCCTTCAGCATCTTGGATTCCGCTCCGGCCACAACCGCTCTAAAGACCGAGGGCGCAGCCGTCCTTGCGCGGTTCAGAACCACCCAGCAGCGTCCCGTTTGCCCAATCGATGCGGATGGCCTGCGCACCGCCGATCGGGTCCGTGGCAGGAATGATTTCGAAACCGCGCCGGCTAAGTTCAGCTACGGTTTCGCGAGCGAGCCCGTGTTCGGCCTGGACCTTCATCGTGCCGCTGACAGGGGCGACCCGCGGCAGATCGATCGCCTCCTGCAGATCTATCCCGAAGTCGAGCACCTTCGTCAGCAGGTGCGCGTGGCCCATTGCCTGGTAGTAGCCACCCATAACGCCGAAAGGCATCTCTGCCCGGCCGCCTCTCGCAAGCATCCCGGGTATGATGGTATGCAGAGGTCGCTTGTTCGGCGCCACTGCATTGGGGTGCCTGGGGTCAAGCGAAAAGCTTTGCCCGCGATTGTGCAAGACGACACCGGAGCGTGGCGAGACCAGGCCCGAGCCAAAGCTGTCGAAGACCGAGTTGATGAAACTGACCGCATTGCGATCCTTGTCGACAACGGAAATATAGACCGTGTCGCTGTGCAGCGGCATATCGAACGCCGGCAGGTCCGCGCGGGCGCGCTTTAGGTCAATCATGCCCGCCAGACGATCGGCCCAAGCATTCGACAACATGTCGGCCACCGGGACCTCGGACGCATCAGGATCGGCGACGAGCACGTCACGCGCGGCGTAAGCGAGGCGTGTCGCTTCGATTTCCAGGTGAAGCCGGTCCGCGGATTGCGGGTCGCCGTGGGCTTCGAAGCGCGAGAGGATGTTTAGAATCAGCAATGCGATCACACCCTGGCCATTCGGCGGACATTCGAACACATCGCAGCCTCGAAACGCCGTGCTGATCGGGGTCACGTACTCGCCTGTTGCCGAGACGAAATCTTCGACTGTGTGCAATCCGCCGAGCCCACGAAGATAGGCGACCATGTCTTCGGCCACAGGGCCAGTGTAGAAGGCCTCTCGTCCCTTCTCGGCGATCAGCCGCAGCGTTGCAGCCAACTCAGGCTGGCGATGCACTTCGCCAACGCCTGGCGCGCGGCCGTTTGGCAGGAAAATCCGTTTCGCGGTCACATCGGAGGCCAGAAGTTCTTCCTCCAACGCCCAGTCACGATGGACCCGCGGTGAAATGGCGTAGCCTTCCTCGGCGAAACGTATAGCGGGGGCCAGGATTTGATCGAAGGGCATGTGCCCGTGATCAGCGTGCAACCTGGTCCAGGCATCGATGGCTCCCGGGATGGTGACGGAGCCAGGAGAATTGCGGGCTACCTCCGCCATGCCACGTTCGAGGAACCAGTCAATTGTGAGGGCGGCGGGTGTCCTGCCCGATCCGTTATAGGCGATGACCTCGCCGGATCCGTTTCGCGACAGAAGAGCGAAGCAATCGCCTCCAATGCCGGTCGAGGCTGGCTCGACGACACATTGCACCGCGCAGGCTGCGATGGCGGCATCCATGGCGTTGCCGCCGGTCGCCATGATCTCCACCGCCGTCAGGGTCGCCGACGGATGAGAGGTGGCGGCCATGGCCTCGCGTGAAACGACGACCGAGCGCGTTGGTTTCTCAAAATTTCGCATGCTATGCCCTTCTGATCGTGCTCAAGAGGCGGCGTCCCTCGTCGAGGGGCGGTGCCGCAGATGCCGCGACATCCAGTATTCGAGTGCCGCCAAGGCACGGATGATCGCGAAATTCAAAGTGAGATAAATGGCGCCCGCGCAGATGAAGACTTCAAAGGCGCGGTAAGTCTGGGAGATCAATCCCTGGGCAATTCCAGTCACCTCCATCAAGGTCACGATGGAGGCCAGAGACGTGCCCTTGATCATCAGGATGATTTCATTGCCGTAACTCGGCAGAGCCTGGCGAAAGGCCAGCGGCAGGATAACATGCCGATAGGTCAGACAGGTGGACAGGCCGACAGACCGGGCCGCCTCGACAAGGCCGCGCGGCACCGATTGAATCGCGCCGCGGAGGATTTCACTGCCATAGGCGGTGGTGTTGAGTGTCAGCGCGATGATTGCGCACCAGTAGGGTTCGCGGAAAACGGCCCATAATCCAATTGCCGACAGTTGGTGCCGGAACTGACCAAGGCCATAATATGTCAGAAAAATCTGCACCAGCAGGGGCGTGCCCCTGAACACGGCAACGAAGCCACGGATCGGCAAAACGACGAAGGGCGATTCCGATTGCTGGGCAAGCGCCAATGTGACGGCAAGGACGAAGCCGGCAACAATGGAAGTCAGGGCCAATTCTATCGTAAGCGGCAGGCCGGCGAGGAGCTTCGGCAGGATTTCGAGGAAAAAACTGAAATCTATCATGCCGACCGGACGCGCCACGGCGCCTTTCGTTCCAGACGGTAAAAGGCATGGCCCGTGACGGAAGCGATAGCCAGATAGAGCAAGGCTGCAGCAATGTAGAAGATGAATGGTTCACGGGTCGAACCTGCAGCGATCTGTGCCTGGCGCATCAGTTCAACGAGGCCGATTACCGATATCAGCGACGAGTCCTTCAGAACCAACTGCCACACGTTGCCGAGACCTGGCAGCGCGTAGCTCAGGAGCTGGGGAAAAATAACCTGTCGCAGCCGCTGCAGCCGGTTGAGACCAAGCGCGCAAGCGGCATCGTGCTGTCCTTGGTCGATGGCGAGGTAAGCCCCTCGATAGACCTCGGCTTGATAGGCGCCCGAGATGATTGCGATGGCCAAGGTTCCAGTGGCAAAGGCCGGAACGCCGACGAATCCGGACCCGCCCAGGCTATGACCAAGCGAGGTCAGGGCGACACTTCCTCCATAGTAAAGCAGATAAATGGTCAGAAGGTCGGGCACGCCTCGGAAAACCGTGCAATAGCCAAGGGCCAAGAACCTCAATACCTTGGAGTTGCGGAGACGGCCGGCCGCTGCCAGCCCACCGAATACAGCGCCAAGCGCAAAGCCCAGCACAGACAGAAGCACTGTAACCGAGGCCGCCATGAGAAGAGCAGCCCCCCAACCTCCGTGCTGGAAACCAAGTAGCCGGAATGCGTCAACCATCGATACCCCCGGCAGGGCGAACGGCTCAGCTCCGGAACGGGTCAGGAATGGCCGTTCGCCGACAAGCGCCTACTTGACTGGAGTGACGTCGCTCTTGACCCATTTAAGCGACAGGGTTTTGATCGTGCCATCGGCGATCGCGGCGTCGATGGCCCCGTTGAGCATATCTTTCAGCTTGATGTCCTCTTTGCGGATACCGGCACCGGAGCCAAGACCGAAGAGCCCCCCGACAAATCCCGGCCCGGCAAGCGTATAGTCGCTGAACTCCGGTTTGCCCAGCGTGGCGGCCAGCGCTGTCTGCTGTGCGAAGAGCGCGTCGATGCGACCCGCGGCAAGATCGAGATCGTGTTGCTCGGTGGTCTTGTATTCGCGAATCTCAGCGACGTCCGAGAAGTATTTTTTCACAAATTCCAGGTTCGCCGTTGCGGCCTGAACTCCAATGATCTTTCCCTTCAGCAATGGCTTGAGCTTGTCGATTGCCGCCTGCGCAGAGGCTTCATTCTCCAGCTTGATCCGCTCGTTGGAAATGCCGACCTTGCCCAGTTCGCTATCCTTTGCGACCGCGAAACCTGAGGGATCCACCGCATATGGCTGGGTAAAGTCAATGATCTTCAGACGTTTTTCAGTGATGAACATGCTCGCCATGATCACGTCGAACTTGCCGACGGTCAGCGCGGGGATCATGCCGTCCCAGTCCTGTGCGACGATCTTGCACTCGATCTTCATTCGCCCGCACAAATCATTGGCGAGATCGACTTCGAAGCCGTCCAGTTTGCCGTCGGCTGTTGTGAAATTCCAGGGCGCGTAGGCTCCTTCGGTGGCAATGGTAATTGCCTTTGGTGTTTCTTGTGCGACGGCGGCCTGGACCAGGCCGAACAGGACCGACGCAATGGCTGCGATGCGGCTAATTTTCATGTCATTCTCCTCTTTTTTGCCGGTATGGCAGTTCCCTTTCGTCGTGCCGGATTATCTTCCGGCTTCAACGAGTTAGATGGCGTTTTCTAGCGGCGGCCGGGACTTGCGAAGTTGGCCAGAAGGGGCGCTGTCTCGACGATATGATCCCGCATGACGATCTCTGCCTTGCCGGCATCACCTGACCGCAACACCTCAATCAGGATCTCGTGCTCGGCGCGCGCGCTGGCGGGCTTGTCGACATAGTCGAACCAGATGCGCAGGTAGGGTTCGATCACGACGTGCAGGCTGGCAATCTGCCGGACCAGCTTGGGTCGGTTGCTCAGTTGGCAAATCTGCAAATGGAAGGCCTGATGGCGCACGACCCAGTCGCTGCTGCCGGTCTGGCTGGCGCGCTCCATGCGGTCGAGCTGGCGTTCCAGTTCTTCAAGCACTTCGACATCGATGTGCGGCATGGCAAGCCTCACCGCCAACCCTTCGAGCACCGAGCGCATTTCAAAGGTTTCGTAAATCTCATCGAGGGTAAGCCCGGCGACGATGCAGCCACGGTTCGGGCGAATGACCACAAGACCTTCCGCGGCCAGCTGGCGGAACGCTTCGCGAACCGGCATGCGGCTCATGCCGATTTCCGTCGCGATCTCTTCCGGGATAAGCCGGTCCCCGGCGCGGTAGCGCCCCATCCTCAAGGCACGCTGAATGTGGCGATAAGCCTCCTCCTCGGCGGTCGTGATGCCCAGCGGCTCGATTGCGTCTGCTGCCATGTCCTTGGTCCAATCAGAGCGTATCTGTGTATCCACTTATCCAGTTGTCGCGACCTGTGTCAAGCACCGAAGCTTGTGCGCGTTAGAATTTCTATTGTGAGAATAAACACTTGGGGGGAAAATGGGGCAAGCACACCGTCATCAGCTAAGCCGCTGATCGGCCGCTTTCAACGTCCGGCAAAAAGGCCCGCCGCTCCATTTGCGAAGCGGCGAGGCCCCATATTCGGGGACGATCGCCGGAGTGTTCCCCGGCATTGCCTACAGTGCAATTCAGGTGCCAGAATCATTGACCCAAAACGGGTCACCGCACCGGAGGCGAGAAGGCGGACCTTCCGCGATCACGCTACTGCCGCGCTTTGCCATTGCTGCTACATTACTTTGCGGCGGACCTGATTTTTCCGCCTGGCCGGCGTCCGTCAGGCAACTTACCCCAACGCGCCCCCCCAAGTGACGCCGGCCATTTTCCCCATATTGCAGCACGGGCGCGCCGATTCCGTTATGCGCTTTCGAGCTATGGCAATCCGCCGGCGAGCCGCTTTGTCCAGCCTGCAATTGTCAGCCCGAAGGCCATTCCGGCGCAGTCGGCCACCCAGTCGAATAGATCCGGGTGGCGCCCTATCAGCTGCACGGCCTGAAGGCCCTCGATCGCCGCGCCCGTGAGCACGAGGAGGACGATCAGCTTCGCCTTGTGTTCCGGCCAGCCGAGACTTCCGAGAGCCGCCAGCACGACGAAGGCGGCGGCGTGATTGAGCTTGTCGTGACCAAACGTGAAAGCCAGGCCAAGACCCTGCAGGAGCTGCTCCGGCAAAAGGGCAAACAGCAGAACGCCGGCAAACGCGGCGGGAAAAGCAATCCTTGCCACGATCTGATAAGAATCCAGGCGCAACAAGGGTGAAATGGCCTTTCGTCCGAAATCTGCAGGGAACACCGCTGGCCGCTGAATCGAGAGCGAACGCGGCGTCCAATTTCCGCCGTCCGGGCGTCCGGTGCATCGTCAGAATGAATGAATGCTTCGGGTCAGCCGCTGCACAGGCCGGGCTCGTGGCAAGTGGTCTGCAATGGTGTGGCTTCCGCGATCACGCAATTACCCGCCGCGCCAACGCAGCTACTATCTGGCTGCGGCGGACCTGATTTCCGCTTGGCCGGCGCTGCATCAGGCACCTTACCCCACGCCTCGCGAAGCAGCGCCGGCCATCTCTCCCAGCTAAAGCGCGTCGCGTTCGACCGGCCTCATGCGACGTGCTTAAAGTTCTTGTCTTGATGCATGTCGTTATCGCAAAACCGCTTCACACTTTTGCGCGACATGCATTGGATTTCCACCGGTTGCGCGATGACCCGGCCCGCATCAAAAAGCCCGCCGCCCTGTCGGACGACGGGCTCCGTTGCCTGGGCGCCAGGGCGCCGCGGTAGCGACTTCTGCTGCTTATGCTCCCGCAGGTTTCCAATATGCTGCCGCCGCATGGCGTTGCGCATCGGCTAAACAAACGAAGCCCGCGCCTCTGGCGGAGGGCGCGGGCCGACCGGGTTGCACCCCGATCTGCAGCAGAAACCCGGGAGGTTCCCGCTGCTTAAGATAACAATTAGAGACTTCTAATGTTCCCTTGGGGAAGATGCCGGCTGCTCCAGAAATCTCATGGTCGGCACGACAACGATAGGGCCGTCAACTCATGCGCATGTTGATCTGGAAAATCCGTTCGTCGAAATGCCGCGTTTCGACGGCAAAGGTCAAAGCCACTTCAAGCACCAGACCGTCATGGTCGTTCCGGACCTTGACTGTGATCCTTCGGTGAGGAAGGCCATCCCTGGCCATCTCGCCCAATGTGCGAAAGGCTTCTTTCCTGACCAGCGGGAAATCGTCACATGACGTTCCCTGATCGTCGGAATAGACGATTCCGTCTTCATCGGAATCGAAGAAATAAAGGGGCATTGGCTTGGCCGAAGCAGCGGCATCCGGGCACGTTGTCGATAGCTGACCGGAATTCTCGGCAGATTGTGATCAGTGCCTTTCCAACCGCCGGCTCCGCCGCCGTCTCACTTGCGCTCGCGCAATGCTTTCACCGCTTGCGAGAGGATCATCCGGTCGCCACCGGTCCTTTTGATCAGCTTGCTCACCTGGCTGGGCGAGACACCATTTTCCCGCGCGAAATATTCGACTTCATAATACTCATCCGCCGACACGCGGTTGCGGTCGCTGAAGTCTCGCTTGCTCTTGTCATCGGCCATTTCTCTTCTCCTCGTCTCTTCTCCTCGCCTCAGGGTCAACTTTGGTCAGAAGCACGCTGCAATTGAGGGTTCGCCCGCCACAAAAGTGACGCGCGAACCCTATCGGCGCAGGAAGGGACAGGGCTGCGCAGATGCCGGGTTCGATCGGAATGGAAACAGCCAAGATCGGTGCGAGCAACCGTCGACATTTTCCAAAGAATCCTCCCGGAACGTGCAGCCAGCAACGAGTTTGAGCGGCGGCGGTTCCGGGCTTCGCGACAAACCTACCCTTTGCCCGCGAGGATCAGACTTAGGTCCTGCGGCAACACGTCGATTGGTCCCCGCCGGGTGGGACCGAAGCCCCGTCGACGGAACGTTTTCAGCTGGCTTCCGTTCGAATGAGCCTTGGCGCGAAGAGCGGACCGAGTTCGCAAAGGAGACGACCATGAGAATGCATCTTTCCACCGCGGCGGCGGGACTTTTGCTGCTGGCAGGCGTCGGCGCCGCTGCGGCGCAAGACGTTGTCATCGAACCGCAGCAGGAAACCGTCATCAGGGAGTATGTGAAAAAGCAGCCGCTGGCCTCGGTGAAAATCCCTGGGGTGGAGCTCAACATCGGCTCGACGCTCCCCGACACCGTCGAGCTTCATGAGGTCCCGAACGTCAAATATCGTTATGTCGTCATTGACAACCGCACCGTTGTCGTCGACCCAGGCACGCGCAAGGTCATCAAGGTCATCGAGTGACGTGAAAACTCGGGCAGCCGTCGCCCGTCGCTCAGAAATGAGCGGCGGGTGACGTTTGCGTCAGGCGGTTCCTCGGCGCTCAGCTGGGACCCGCCTTACCGTCGAGGGCCGGGGGGCCTCACAGGCAGTTTCAATGCGAACAATCAGCAGACTTTTCGATTCCCATGACCAGGCGGCCCGTGCCGTCGAAACGCTTCAGGCAGCAGGAATTGCTCGCCAGGAGATCAGCGTCATCGGACCCTACGATGATGAAATCGGCGCCGTCTTGCGCGATCCAGGTACGGGTGCCGTCCTTGGCGCGGCAGCCGGTTTGTTGGCCGGCCTCGGCGCCTTTGATATGCCCGGCATCGATCCCCTCGGCGCGGGATGGCTGGCATCGGCCCTCGTCGGTGCAGTCTTGGGCGGCGTTGCCGGCGCGACATTGTCCCGTATCGGCAAGCAGCCGGGCCAGCCGGATGCCGCACAAGGTGTGATCCTGGTGCTGGCGCATGTCGATGAAAGACAGGCCGACACCGCACAGGCGGTGCTTGGAGCTTCCGTTCAGGCGACGCAGTCTTTGGCCAGGGCGGCTTGAAGATCAAGCTCGGGCAAAGCACTTTGATCAGACCGAGCAGAGGGCGATCAAAGCACGGACCCAAAAATCTCTGGCAAGCCGCCGCCAGAAAGTGTTGAACACCGTGCCGATCACATTCGGCGAGCGGTTGCGCTCGGCGAGGCTTGATGATTTGCTGTCGGTTTGCGGAGAACGAATGATGCATGAGCCTGTCGGTCAAGACGAATATGGGTCGACCAGCCCGTTCGATCCGGACGATCTGTCGAGGTTGAACGCGATCGGCCCGAGCGCCGGCAGCAACGATTTCGAAAAATACGCGGTAGCCGTGATCATCGTATTCGGCGCCCTGATCATCGGCGGCCTGATGGCCGCCGGCTTGAGCTTCGGGCGCCGCAGCACCTTCTTTTTCGCGCTTGGCGGCGCCACCGCGGCATGGATATCCGGCAACGCGCTCCTGCTCGATCGGCCGCGCATCTACGCCCTGTTCGTCGGCGTCGCGGCGTTGATGCTGATTGCGTCGACCATCGCGCTGGTCACCTGAAGCAAGGCGAATCTTCCTATTGACCGTGACCTTATCCGAAAACCGGTTCCGCCTTTTGAGACCATGGTCTAATACCCGATAGCCTCACCGGATGCGGCGCGGCTGTCGATGGCGCCGTTGTAGCGGGCGCCGCCGCCCTTCTCGATTTCCGCCAGGCTCTTGCCGCCGACCAGGATGCCGGCCGCCTGGCCCCAATTCGCCTCGGCGAGATCGAGATGGTAGCCCATGCCGGTAAGCAGCTTTTCGGTATCCGGCGACAGGCCGAAGGGTTCGATATAGACCGTGTCGGGTAACCATTGGTGGTGGGTGCGCGGCGCGTCGATCGCTTCCTGGATGTTCATGCCGTGATCGATGACGTTGACGATCGCCTCCAGCGTGATGGTGATGATGCGTGAACCGCCAGGGCTGCCGATGACCATGAACGGCTTGCCGTCTTTGGCGAGGATGGTCGGGCTCATCGACGACAGCGGCGTCTTTTTCGGCGCGATCGCATTCGCCTCGCCCTGGACGAGGCCGTAGAGATTGGGCACGCCGGGTTTCTGGGTGAAGTCGTCCATCTCGTTGTTGAGCAGGATGCCCGTGCCGTCGGCGACGACGCCGGCGCCGAAAGAGCCGTTCAGCGTGTAGGTTACCGCGACGGCGTTGCCGTCATTGTCGATGATCGAATAATGCGTCGTCTCGTTGCTCTCGCCAAAGCCCTTCGGCATCAATTCCTGCGACACGCCGGCCCGGAACGGATCGATCTTTTCGCGGATTTCCCTGGCGTAATTCTTGTCGAGCAGTTTTGCGACCGGATTGTCGACGAAGCCGGGATCGCCGAGCGCCGAATTCCGGTCGACATAGGCGTGGCGCATCGCCTCGACCATGACGTGAACCGTCTCGGCCGAACCAGAGCCGAGATAGGACAGCGGATAGAACTCAAGCACGTTGAGGATCTCGCAGATGATGACGCCGCCGGAGCTCGGCGGCGGCGAGGACGTGATCTCGTAGCCGCGATAATTGCAGGTCGCCGGCTTGAGCTCGCGCACCGCGTAGTTTTCGAAATCCGCCTTGGCCAGAATGCCGCCCTTCTCGCCGCTCGCCTTGACGATGGCGTCGGCGATCGCGCCTTTGTAGAAGGCATCCGCACCGCGTTCGGAAATGGCGGCAAGCGAAGCCGCGAGATCGGGCTGAACGAGGCGCTCGCCGACGGTGTAAGGCTTGCCGTCCGGCTTGAGGAAAACGGCCGCCGCCGCCGGGTCCCTCGCCAACCGCTCCGCGCCGCCCTGGAGCGAGGCCGCATCGCCCTGCTCCAGTACGAAGCCTTCCCTGGCAAAGCGGATGGCCGGCGCCAGCAAGTCCTGCCGCGTCAGCGTGCCGTATTTCTCCCGCGCCATCTCGAAGCCGGCGACCGAACCCGGCACGCCGACGGCCAGATAGCCGTCGAGACTGGCGCCCTTTACCGGCTTGCCGTCCTTGTCGAGATACATGGTTTTGGTTGCGGCGAGCGGCGCGCGCTCGCGGAAATCGAGGAAGGTCGAGCGGCCGTCCTTGAAGCGGATGGTCATGAAGCCGCCACCGCCGATATTGCCGGCGGTCGGATAGACCACGGCCAGCGCATAGCCGACGGCGACCGCGGCATCGACGGCATTGCCGCCCTTCTTCAGCACCTCGACGCCGACTTCAGACGCAAGATGCTGGGCGGTCACCACCATGCCGTGCTCGCCCTTCGCCGGCTGCGGCGAAGCGGCGAAGGCGAGGAACGGCACGAAGGTCAGGGTGAGGGAAAGGCTGACGGCGATTAGGGTTCGGCGGTGCATGGCCGTTCTCCGTGGCTTGGGGTGAGCCTAGGAAACGCGCTTGGAGCGGTTGAGTCTACTGACAATAATGGGAAGATACGGCGAGGCTTCGCGCCTCCGGTTGAGCTGCCGATCTCCCCCCTTGCGGGGGAGATGGCCGGCAGGCCAGAGGGGGGTGCTGTCCCTCCGACCTCTCCAGCAATGCGCGGGCACATCCTCTGGCTATTTTGCAGGTTGCACGGTTCGACGTTGGAGATCCTTCCCACCCCCCTCTGTCCTGCCGGACATCTCCCCCGCAAGGGGGGAGATCGGATTTCGCCTTTGGTTTTCGCCAACATTCAACGCTGGCGAGCAACTTTGTTCTTGCTTTGTGCCGGCAGCTATGCTACTAATCTATCTATGGTGCTGAATCGCACCGCGACCCGCCTCTGGCGGGTTTTTCATTTTTCACCTCGACATCAAACAATCCCGCCACCGACGCTCGCGACCGCCGGCCGTTCCGCTGCGACTTTCGCCCGATACCCGGCTGCGCGGTAGGCGGCGACCGGATCGATGGCGCCGCCGGTCTTTAGTCGTGCCATGGCGAGGATCGGCTCGACATCGGTGCGATAGGCTATCTTCAGCGTCTGCGTTGCCATCAGCGCATCATTGGCGTCCTGGAAGCCTTCGAGCGCCTTGCGATCGACCAGCAGCGCCTGGGCATAGGCGCGCTGCACTTCAACCGCCGACAGCATCAGGCTTTCGATCGGATCGGTGACGTTGTGGCTCTGGTCGAGCATGTGGGCCGGATCGAACCCTTCGGGACCGGAAAGCTCGGCATCGACCAGTTCGTTGAAGACCAGGAACAGCCGGTAGGGATCGATCGAGCCGGCGTCGAGGTCGTCGTCGCCATATTTCGAATCGTTGAAATGGAAGCCGCCGAGCTTCTTGAACTGGATCAGCCGCGACACGATCATCTCGATGTTGACGTTGGGGGCGTGATGGCCGAGGTCGACCAGGCAGAACGCCTTGTCGCCAAGCTCTTTGGCGATGATGTAGTTGGTGCCCCAATCCTGCACGACGGTCGAATAAAAGGCCGGCTCGTACATCTTGTGCTCGGTGAACAGCTTCCAGTCGTCCGGCAGTCCGGCATAAATCTCCTTCATCGCGTCGAGATAACGCTCGAACGCCTTGGCGAAATTAACCTGGCCGGGAAAATTCGAGCCGTCGCCGATCCACACCGTCAGCGCTTTCGAGCCCAGCGTCCTGCCGATCTCGATGCATTCGAGATTATGCTCGACCGCCTGCCGGCGTGTTGCGGCATCGGCATGCGACAACGAGCCGAACTTATACGAAAGTTTTTGGTCCCTGGCGTCGGAGAAGGTATTGGAGTTGATGGCGTCGAGGCCGAGGCCGAAGCGGGATGCCGCCTGCTTCAGCCGGTTCGGATCGGCCTTGTCCCACGGAATATGCAGCGAGACGGTCGGCGTCGCCTGCGTCAGCTGGCGGATGACGGCGCAGTCCTCGATCTTGTCGAAAATGTCGCGCGGCTCGCCAGCGCCGGGAAAGCGGGCAAAGCGGGTGCCGCCGGTGCCGACGCCCCAGGACGGGATGGCGACGGCGAATTTCTCGACCTTGTCGCGGATGGCATCGATGGCGATGCCGCGGCGGTCGAGGCGCTCGCCGAGGGACTCGTAGTCGCGCTTGAGGTCGGCATTGCGCGCGGCATTGTGCCTGTCGACGAGGTCGGCGGAGATGATGGTTTCGGACATGGTGGTTTCCTCCCAATTTGCGTTGGTCGGCGCTGCCCCTCACCCTTACCCCTCTCCCCGTAAAGAACGGGGAGATCACCGGCGTTGGAGCGCTTCCCTTCTCGGCGTCACTATTACGGGGAGAAGGTGCCGGCAGGCGGATGAGGGGCAGCGCAACCCTCAAAGACGGTCGCTTATCGCGTAAAACTCTGCGCGTTGCCGGCATCGACGTTGATGATGTTGCCGGTCGATTTTGCCGACATGTCGGAGGCGAAAAAATAGATCGCTTCGGCGATGTCCTCGGGGAATACCGACCGCTTCAGCATCGAGCGCGAGCGGTAATGCTCTTCGAGATCGTCGGTCGACATCTTGTAAGCGGCGGCGCGCTGTTCCTTCCATTCGCCGGTCCAGATCTTCGAGCCGCGCAGCACGGCGTCGGGATTGACGACATTGACCCTGATCTGGGCTTCCGCGCCTTCCAGCGCCAGGCAGCGCGCCAGATGGATCTCGGCAGCCTTGGCCGTGCAGTAGGCGGCGGCGTTTGGCGATGCGGCAAGGCCGTTCTTAGAGGCGACGAAGACGACGTTGCCGCCGATCTTTTGCGTCCGAAACAGCCGGAACGCCTCCCGCGAAACCAGGAAATATCCCGTCGACAAGATGTCCATGTTCTTGTTCCACAGCGCCAGCGTGGTGTCCTCGATCGGCGCCGAGGAGGCCAGGCCAGCGTTGGACACCAGGATGTCGATGCCGCCGAACTCGACCGCTGTCTCGGCAAAGCCGGAGATCACCTGATCCTCGGACGTGACGTTGATGACGACGGGCCGCACGAAATCCTTGCCGTAGGCCTTGGCAAGCTCGTCATTGGCGCTGGCAAGGGCTGCCTCGTCGATATCGGCCAGCACGACGCAGGCGCCTTCGCGCAGCAGCCGGTTGGCGGTGGCGCAGCCAATGCCGCCGGCGCCGCCGGTGACCAGCGCGATTTGGCCGGCAAGAGCTTTCGGTTTCGGCAGGCGCTGCAGCTTTGCCTCTTCGAGCAGCCAGTATTCGATATCGAAGGCTTCCTGGTCGGGCAGCCCGACATAGGTCGACACCGTCGAGGCGCCGCGCATGACGTTGATGGCGTTGACGTAGAATTCGCCCGATATACGCGCCGTCGCCTTGTCGCCGGCGAAGGTGAACATGCCGACACCGGGCATCAGATAGACCACGGCGTTCGGATCGCGCACCGGTGGCGAATCCGCGTGCTTGCAGCGGTCATAATAGGCCTGATAGCCGACGCGATACTCCGCCACATCGTCGACAAGACGGGCAATGACGGCATCGACATCGGGATTCCTGGGATCGAACTCGATGACCAGCGGCCGGATCTTGGTGCGCAGGAAGTGGTCCGGGCAGGATGTGCCGAGTGCCGCCAACGGCCGCAAATCCCTGGAATTGACGAATTCGAGCACCGCAGGAGAATCGTCGAAATGGCCGAGCTTGTGGCTTTTCTCCGAGATCAGGCCGCGGATCCTCGGCATCAGTTTTGCAGCCACAGCGCGACGCGCCGGTGCATCGAGCGATTTGACGATTTCGCCGCCGAAGATCGGCTTGCCCTGGCTCTTGCGCTCGAACCAGTCGATCGCCTGGTTGATCACCGAAATCGTCGTCTCGTAGCATTCCTTCGGCGTGTCGCCCCAGCTGAACAGGCCATGGCTTGCCAGCACGACACCCTTGGCCTCGGGGTTCTCGAGGCAGAATTTCTCCAGCCACAGGCCGAGTTCGAAGCCCGGGCGCTTCCATGGCAGCCAGCCGATCGTGTCGCCGAATATCTCCTTGGTCAGCGCCTGCGAATCCTTGGCGGCGGCAATAGCGATGATGGCGTCGGGGTGCATGTGGTCGACATAAGGCTTCGGCACGAAGGCATGCAGCGGTGTGTCGATCGAGGCCGCGCGCGGGTTGAGGTTGAAAGTGCAGTGGGGCAAATAGCCGACCATCTCGTCTTCATGTTCGAGGCCACGATAGAGACCTTTCAGCGCGCGCAATTTGTCCATGTAGAGCGTGGCGAAGCCGTCGAGTTTGATCGAGGCGCTGTCGCCGCCCGAGCCCTTGACCCACAGCACTTCCACGCTCTGCCCAGTGAGCGGATCGTTTTGCCAGATCTTGGAGGAGGTGTTGCCGCCGCCATAATTGGTGACGCGCTTGTCGGAGCCAAGAACATTCGAGCGATAGACCAGACGTTCGGGCTCGCTCATCGCTTGCGCTTTTGCGTCATCCCAAAGATTGGCGAGGCGCGTGCCGGAGCGCTTGTCGAGCATAGGTAATCCTCCCTTTGGGACACGCAAACGGCGCGGGTCCTTTTGTCCGAATTTCTACGCAAGCGGCCGTCTTGTCAATCACAAACGATCAATATCAATCATATTGCACTGCACAATGAAATTATCTGATCGGAAATGATTGACACTGCGCGCTTGGGGTGCCTAGATGCTCAAGCAGGGAGGAACCATGCACGAGAAAGAGCGCCACAGGATCATTCTGTCCGCCGTCCAGGAAAAGCCTGTGGTGACGGTGCAGGAGATGGTCGACCTGACGGAGTCGTCGGAGGCGACGATCCGGCGCGACATCGCGGCATTGCATGTGCAAAAGCGCCTGCGCCGGGTGCGCGGCGGCGCCGAGGCGCTCTCGCCTCCGCAGTTCATCGGCCTTGCCGGCCGGCCGTTTTCCGTCAACGAGACGATCAACGCTTCGCAGAAGCGGGCGATCGCACGAGCGGCCGTGGAACTCTGCAAGGACGGCGAGCCGATCATCATCAATGGCGGCACCACCACGTTCCAGATGGTGCATTTCCTGAGCGGCCGCCGCATGCCGATCTTCACCAATTCCTTTCCGATCGCCGAGCACCTGCTCAGGCATTCCAAGAACACGGTGATGCTGTCGGGCGGCACCATCTACCGCGAGCAGAACATCATCCTGTCGCCCTTCGACAATGACGTGACGCGCAATTTCTACGCGCGCCGCATGTTCATGGGCGCGCAGGGACTGGGGCCGCTGGGTCTTATGGAAGGCGACCCGCTGCTGATCCAGGCCGAGCAGAAGCTTATCGACCAGGCGGACGAATTGGTGGTGCTGGTCGACTCCTCGAAATTTCGCAAGCGCTCGAGCCTGATCCTGTGCGGCCTGTCGCGCATCGCCACGGTGATCACCGACGACGGCATCGAGGATCGCGAAGCCAAGATGCTGGAGACCGCCGGCGTGACGCTGATCGTCGCCCGCACAACGGCAAGCAATAAGGAAGAATCTTCGCTGCAGGCCTGAGAAAACTCACGCCCGCAGCGGCGATGGAATGCAACGCTCAAGGGAGGATATTCGATGAGCTTTCTGAAGAAACTGATGGTTACGGCGGCGTTTTCCGCCGCCATGTTCGTGAATGCCGCCTATGCCGAAAACGTCAAGATCGCGCTGGTGGTGAAGTCGCTCGGCAACGGCTTCTTCGACGCCGCCAACAAGGGCGCCGAAGAGGCGGCCAAGGAACTCGGCGACGTCGAGATCATCTACACCGGCCCGACCAAGGCGACCGCCGAAGCGCAGATCGAAGTGGTCAATTCGCTGATCGCCCAGAAGGTCAACGCCATCGCCATTTCGGCCAATGACGCCGACGCGCTGGTTCCGGCGCTGAAGAAGGCGATGGAACGCGGCATCACCGTCATCTCGTGGGATTCAGGCGTCGCGCCGGAAGGCCGCCAGCTTCACCTCAACCCTTCCGACACCAACCTGATCGGCGAGACCATCATCAAGCTTGCCGCCGACTACCTGCCGGAAGGCGGCGATGTCGCCATCCTGTCGGCTTCGTCCACCGCGACCAACCAGAACGCCTGGATCGACGCGGCCAAGAAGGTGCTGCCGGAGAAGTTCCCCAAGATCAAGCTCGTCGCCACCGTCTATGGCGACGACGACTCGGCCAAGAGCACGGACGAGGCCAAGGGCTTGCTGAAGTCCTACCCGAACCTCAAGGCGATCATCGCACCGACCACGGTCGGCGTCGTTGCCGCCGCGCAGGTGGTGACCGATGAAGGCCTGATCGGCAAGGTCAACGTCACCGGCCTGGCGCTGCCGTCGGAGTTCAAGAAGTTCATCGACAACGGCGCCAGCCAAGCGGTTGCGCTGTGGAACCCGATCGACCTCGGCTATTCGGCCGTCTACCTCGCCCACGACCTGGCGGTGAAGAAGGAAGAGGCGAAGCCCGGTGCTACGCTGTCGATCGGCCGCGTCGGCAAGGTCACGCTCGACGACACCAACTCGGCTGCGATGGCTCCGCCCTTCCAGTTCGACAAGTCGAACATCGAAAAGTTCTCCAAGATCTATTGATCCTGGAGCCTTCGAACTGGTGCGGCGGGACCTTGGCCCCGCCGCGGCCTCAACCGGACCTAGTTTCAGGGCTTGATACGATTATGGACACGACAGCCCAACACGAAGTGGCGAAGGAAGCGCCTTTGTCTCCCGGGCCGCGGCTGACGCTGTCCGGCATCTCGAAAAGCTTTCCCGGCGTGCGCGCGCTGCACGATGTCAGCCTGTCGCTCTATCCCGGCCAGGTGACCGCGCTGATCGGCGAGAACGGCGCCGGCAAGTCGACGCTGGTCAAGATCATGACCGGCATCTATCAGCCCGATTCAGGCACAATCAACATCGACGGCCAGCCCGTCGCTTTGCCCAGCGCCCATGCCGCCTTCGGGCATGGCATCACCGCCATCCATCAGGAAACCGTGCTGTTCGACGATCTGACGGTGGCCGAAAACATCTTCCTCGGCCATGCGCCGCGCACCCGCTTCAAGACCATCGACTGGCGCACCATGCGCAAGAATGCCCGCGAGGTGCTGGACACGATGGGCGCCGGCCATATCGACGCCGATGCCAGGCTGAAGGATCTCGGCATCGCCAACAAGCATCTCGTCGCCGTTGCCCGCGCCATGTCGATCGACGCGCGGATCGTCATCATGGACGAGCCGACGGCAGCACTTTCGATGAAGGAGATCGAAGAGCTTTTCCTGCTGATCGAATTCCTCAAGAGCGACGGCAAGGCGATCCTGTTCATCAGCCACAAATTCGATGAGATCTACCGCATCGCCGACCGCTATACCGTGTTCCGTGACGGCGAGATGGTTGGCGAAGGCCTGATCAAGGATGCCGGTCAGAGCCAGATCGTGCGCATGATGGTCGGCCGGGCGGTCGACCATATCTTTCCGCAGCGCAAGGCCGAGATCGGCGCGCCGGTGCTGGCCGTCTCCGGCCTGTCGCATCCGACCGAGTTCGATGATATCGGCTTCGAGCTGCACAGGGGCGAGATCCTCGGCTTCTACGGTCTTGTCGGCGCCGGGCGCAGCGAGGTGATGCAGGCGATATCAGGCATCACCCGCACCAGCGGCGGCACGATCACGCTGGAAGGCAAAGCGATCGCGCCGAAATCGGCGGCGGATTCGATCGATGCCGGCATCGTCTATGTGCCGGAGGAACGCGGCAAGCAAGGCGTGGTGATCGGCCTGCCTATCTTCCAGAATGTCTCGCTGCCTTCGCTCAAGCGAACCTCCAAATCCGGCGTATTGCGGCTGGCGGAAGAGTTTGCGCTAGCCCGCTCCTACACAGAGCGGCTCGACCTGCGCGCCTCCTCGCTCAGCCAGGACGTCGGCACGCTGTCGGGCGGCAACCAGCAGAAGATCGTCATCGCCAAATGGCTGGCGACCGCGCCCAAGGTGATCATACTGGACGAGCCGACCAAGGGCATCGACATCGGCTCGAAGGCCGCCGTGCACGGCTTCATGGCCGAGCTCGTCGCGCAAGGCCTGTCGGTTATCATGGTGTCGTCCGAACTGCCGGAAATTCTCGGCATGTCCGACCGTGTCGTCGTTATGCGCGAGGGCCGCATTGCCGCGGTCTACGACAATAAGGGGCTCGACGCCGAAACGCTGGTCAGGACGGCAGCGGGGATCGCGGCATGAAGGCTCTTCTCAAATACCGCGAAGTCTGGCTGCTGGCGGCAATCGCCGTGCTGATCGGGCTGATCTCGATGCGTTTTCCGGGCTTTGCCGCTCCCGGCAATGTGCGCCAGGTGTTCAACGACACGTCGATCCTGATGATCCTGGCGCTCGGCCAGATGGTGGTTATCCTGACCCGCTCGATCGACCTGTCGATGGCAGCCAATCTCTGCTTCACCGGCATGGTGGTGGCGATGCTGAACGCCGCGCATCCGGCAATCCCGATCCCGCTGCTGATCGTCATCGCACTTCTGGTCGGCCTGGTGCTCGGCGCCATCAATGGCCTGTTGGTGTGGCGGCTGAACATTCCCTCGATCGTGGTAACGCTCGGCACTCTCACCATCTACCGCGGCGCCACCTTCGTTATTTCAGGCGGCGCCTGGGTCAACGCCGACCAGATGAGCCCCGATTTCATCGGCCTGCAGCGCGCGACGTTCCTCGGCATACCGGTGCTGTCATGGATTGCCCTGCTGGTCATCGCCTTGTTCTTCCTTGTGATGACGCGCACGGCGCTCGGCCGCTCGATCTACGCCATCGGTGTCAACCCGACCGCATCGGTCTATGCCGGCATCGACGTCGGCCGGACGAAATTCATCGTCTTCTGCATTTCGGGGATGATCGGCGGCCTCTGCGGCTATCTCTGGATCTCGCGCTACGTCATCGCCTCGGTCGAGGTCGCCAACGGCTATGAGCTCAACATCATCGCCGCCTGCGTCATCGGCGGCATCTCCATCGCCGGCGGCATCGGCTCGGTCGGCGGCGCGGTGCTCGGCGCGCTGTTCCTCGGTATCATCTCCAACGCGCTGCCGGTGATCAATATCTCGCCCTTCTGGCAAATGGCGATTTCGGGCAGCGCCATCATCCTGGCCGTGGTGCTCAACGCGCGCGGCGAACGCCGGCAAGGCCGCATCATCCTCAAAAAGGCGGAAGTGGCATGACCGATACCCCTGCCCCGCGCCATGTTCCGAACCGACTCGACAAGCCGTTCACTGCGGCGATCTTCTCATGGGAGGCGCTGCTGGTCGTCGTGGCGGTCGCCATCTTTGCCGTCAACAGTTTTGCCTCGCCCTATTTCCTCGACGCGTGGTCGCTGTCGGACCTGACTTTCAACTTCACCGAAAAGGCGCTGATCGCGCTGGCCATGGCACTGCTGATCATCTCCGGCGAAATCGACCTGTCGGTCGCCGCTATCATCGCACTCGCCTCGACGATGATGGGCATGGCGGTGCAGGCCGGCGCCGGCACGCCTGTCCTGGTGGCAATCGGCATCGTCGTCGGGCTCGGCTGCGGCGCCTTCAACGGGCTGCTCGTCACCAGGCTGGGGCTGCCGTCGATCGTCGTCACCATCGGCACGATGAGCCTGTTTCGCGGCGTTGCCTTCATCATCCTCGGCGACCAGGCCTACAAGGGCTATCCCGCGAGCTTCGCCTTCTTCGGCCAAGGTTATGTCTGGTGGGTGGTGTCGTTCGAACTGACGCTTTTCCTGGTCGCGGCCGTCGTCTACTGGTTCCTTCTGCATCGGACGAGCTTCGGCCGCCGGGTCTTTGCCATCGGCAACAACCCGGTTGCGGCGCAGTTTTCCGGCGTGCGTGTCGGCCGCATCAAGTTCATCCTGTTTTGCCTGACCGGCCTGATGGCGGGCATCGCCTCGGTGCTGATTACGTCACGGCTCGGCTCGACCCGGCCGTCGATCGCGCAGGGCTACGAACTCGAAGTCATCACCATGGTGGTGCTCGGCGGCGTCAGCATTCTCGGCGGCGCCGGCAGCATTCTGGGCGTCGTGCTGGCGGCCTTCATCATGGGGCTGGTGACCTTCGGTCTTGGCCTGCTCAACGTGCCGGGGATCGTCATGTCGATCTTCATCGGCCTGCTGCTGATCATCGTCATCGCGCTGCCGATCCTGTGGCAGCGCGTGCGGCGGGAGCGCTTTGCCTGATGCCCGAAAAATATGCGTTCAAGATGAAGCTCAATCCCGGCATGAAGGCCGAATACAAGAGGCGCCACGACGACATCTGGCCGTCACTCGTCGCGTTGCTAAAACAGGCTGGTATCTCCGATTACTCGATCCATCTCGACGAGGAGACCAACACCTTGTTCGGCGTGCTGTGGCGCCGTGACGACCATGGCATGGACGAATTGCCTAAGCATCCGGCGATGCAGCGCTGGTGGGCCGAGATGGCAGACATCATGGAAACCAAGCCGAACAACGAGCCGGTGGCGGTGCCGCTGGAAACAATGTTCCATATGGAATGACCCGCCACGTCGCCGTCATCGATATCGGCAAGACCAACGCCAAGGTGGCGCTGGTCGATCTCGCCGCAGCAAGCGAAGTGGCGCTGCGCAGGATGGTCAACGAGCCGGTTCGGCAACGCCCGTATCCGCACCACGACGTCGAGCGGTTATGGGCGTTCATCCTCGGCAGCCTGGCCGAGATCGATCGCGAGCAGCGCATCGACGCGATATCGATCACCACCCATGGCGCAACGGCGGTGCTGGCCGACGCATCAGGCGAACTGGCGCTGCCGGTGCTCGATTACGAGTTCGACGGTCCGGATGCCTTCGCCAAGGACTACGACGCGATCCGCCCGCCTTTCACCGAGACCGGCACGCCGCGCCTGCCGGCCGGCCTCAATCTCGGCGCGCAGTTGTTCTGGCAGCAGAAGCGCTTTCCAGCGGATTTCGCCAGGGCCGCCGCGATGCTGATGTATCCGCAATACTGGGCCTTGCGCCTGACCGGCGTCGCCGCCAGCGAGGTGACTTCGCTCGGCTGCCACACCGATCTGTGGAACCCGTGGAAAGCGGATTTTTCCTCACTGGTCGACCGGCTGGAATGGCGCCGGCTAATGGCGCCGGTGCGGCAGGCCAAGGACCGCTTGGGCCCGATCCTGCCCGCTCTGGCGCGGCAAACCGCCCTCGATCCGCAAACGCCGGTGTATTGCGGCCTGCACGATTCCAACGCCTCGCTGCTGCCGCATCTCCTGTCCGACAAGCCGCCTTTCTCCGTCGTCTCGACCGGCACCTGGGTGGTGTCGATGGCGGTTGGCGGCAGCAAGGTCACGCTCGATCCGGCGCGCGACACGCTGGTCAATGTCAACGCGTTCGGCGATGCCGTGCCCTCGGCGCGCTTCATGGGTGGCCGCGAGTTCTCCGTGCTGACGGAAGGCCAATTGGAAGACTGGACCGAAGACGATGTCGCCGCGGTGCTCGCGCGCAAGACGTCCCTATTGCCTTCGATCCAACGGGGTTCGGGGCCGTTTCCGCACTGCGCCGCGGCATGGCTTAACGCGGACGGCATCAACAATGGCCAGCGCTTTGTCGCCATCTCGTTCTACCTGGCGCTGATGACCGCGACCTGCCTCGATCTGATCGGCGGCGGGGGGTCAACCATCGTCGAAGGACCCTTCGCCCGCAACCGGCTGTTCACCCGCATGCTGGCTGCGGCGACGGCGCGCGCCGTCATTGCCTCCGCGGCTGCGACAGGCACCAGCATCGGCGCCGCCTTGCTGGCGTCGGACCAGGGGACACCGCAAGGCAGAGGCGAAAGGACCGAACCGTCGGCCGATCCACTCTGGACAAGTTACGTGCGCTCCTGGCGTTCGGCAGTCGACGAACGAGCCTGACCGCCGAGCTCATGGCGCCCTGCGGTCAGGCCGTTGCTAGCCCGCGTAGAGCAATCCCTGTGGATCGATCTCCGGCTTGCGGCCGGCGACCACGTCGGCAAGGAATTTTCCCGAACCGCAGGCCATGGTCCAGCCGAGATGGCCGTGGCCGGTATCGAGATATAGATTGTCATACCGCGCCCGGCTGATGACCGGCACGGAGTTCGGCATCATCGGGCGAAGTCCAGCCCAGAGCTCGGCCTTGCTCTCGTCGAAGGCGCCGGGGAACAGGTCCTTGCCGGTGTTCAGGATCGAGTTGAAATCGCGCGGCTTGAACGTGCGGTCGAAACCGGTGAACTCCGCCGTCGAGGACATCCGCAGCCGATTTCCCAGCCTGGAATAGCCGATCAGCCGGTCCTCGTCGGCGCCGCCCATGATCGGCCCCTTGCTTTCATCTTCCAGCGGAACGGTCACGGTATAGCCCTTCACGGGATAGACGGGCAGGTCGATGCCGTAGCGGCGGCCGAGCAGACCGCTCTCCGGCCCCATGGAAATGACCACGGCGTCGCCGGCCACCGGGCCGGCCGAGGTCATCACCGCGCGCACCCGGTCGCCGTCGATGTCGAGGCCTTCGACCGTCGTGCCGTAGAGGAATTGGACACCGAGTTTTTCGGCGGCATAGGCAGCGAGGCGCTGCGTGAATTGACTGGAATCGCCGGTCTGGTCGATCGGCGAATAGACGCCGCCGGCAATTTTGTCCTTGGCTCCGGCAAGGCCGGGCTCGAGCTCGACCAGCCGGTCGCGGCCGACGATCTCGATCGGCAGGCCATGTTCGGCGAGATAGCGGTAATTGTCGGTGCCGGTATCAAAGCTCTGCTGCGAGCGGAAGAAATACAGAATGCCTTTCTTGCGCTCGTCATAGTGAATGCCGGTGTCAGCGGAGATGGCGTTGATGCAGTCGCGTGAATAAAGCGCCAGGCGCAGCTTGATCTCGGTGTTGGCGCGCATGCGCTTATGCGTGCACTGGCGCAGGAAGCGCAGGCTCCAGGCGACAAAATACGGATCGAAGCGCAGCCGCACCTTGATGCCGAGATCGTGGTTGTAGAGGGCTCGCAGGAACGTTTTAAGCGCGGCGGGCGAAGCCCAGGCGGTGGCATCGCCGGGAGATACCAGGCCGGCATTCGACTGGCTGGTGCCGCGCGCCGCCGCCGGATGGCGCTCGATCACCGTGACTTCATGGCCGTCGCTTGCCAGACAATAGGCCGCCGCCGTGCCAACGACGCCGGCTCCAAGCACCGATATTTTCATGCCGCCCCCAAGTCGAACGCAGCCGAACGCCTGCACGCTCAGCCGTGAGGCCCTTCAATAGCGCCTCTGCCGCCTGCCGACGAGCCCTTGCGGAGAGCCCGCGCTTAGCCCAGAGCCGAATTCTTGCTGGTCAGGATGCGCTCCCAGGCAAGCGCATCGGAGACGATCTGGTCGAGGTTGTCACGCTGCGGGGTCCAGCCGAGTTCGCCGCGGGCCAGCTCCGAATTGGCGACAACCGCGGCGGCGTCACCGGGGCGGCGCTCGCCCATCCGCACCTCGAAATCATGGCCGAAGACGCGGCGTACGCTGTCGATGACCTCGAGCACCGAATAGCCGTGGCTGTAGCCGCAATTGGCGACCAGGCTCGATCCGCCGGCACGCAGCCGCTGCAGGGCCAGCCGATGCGCCGCCGCCAGGTCGCTGACATGGATATAGTCGCGCATGCAGGTGCCGTCCGGCGTCGGATAGTCGGTGCCGAACACCTGCATGAAGGGGCGCTTGCCGAGCGCCGTCTCGCAGGCGACCTTGATCAGATGCGTGGCGCCGGGCGTCGACTGGCCGGTGCGGCCCTTCGGGTCGGCGCCGGCGACGTTGAAATAGCGCAGCGCCGTATAGCGCAGCCCATAGGCAATAGCCGCGTCGCGGAGCATCCATTCGCTCATCAGCTTGGACAGGCCGTAGGGCGATTCCGGCGCAAGCCTGGCGTCCTCGCGCACCGGCTCCAGGCCGGCGCCGCCATAGACGGCGGCGGTCGAGGAAAAGATGAAATTGGGCACGCCTTCGCGCACCGCGGTCTCGATCAGGGTGCGTGTCTTGCAGGTGTTATTCTCGTAATAGGCAAGCGGGTCGGCCACCGATTCGGGCACGACAATCGAGCCGGCGAAATGGATGATCGCGTCGACCTTGTTGTCGCGGATGATCGAGGCGACCAATTCCTTGTCGGCGACATCGCCGACGACGAGCTTTGCTTCCGGAGCCACCGCCCATTCAAAGCCGGTCGAAAGCCGGTCGAGGACGACGACGCTGTCGCCCGTGTCCAGCAACTCCCAGACCATATGGCTGCCGATATAGCCGGCACCGCCTGTCACCAAAACCGTCATCCGCATCCTCGCTATTCATGATTTATCGGAACTGTCTCAATCGTCGCCGTACTGGAAAACCTGCCGCCAGGCCATTACAATCTGCGGTAACCAGTCTCATCGGCGGGTGGCATTGTCCTGAAACAAGATTGATCCACATCAAGGGAATAGGCCACGTTCCGTGGTCGTTAGGAACAGGCCTGGGGCGTGGCATTTTGACCAAAACGGTGCGGTGGACGGCGAATAGGCCAATGACTATGATCCCGCGCAAAATTGGGAAGGCGACATGAATTACCAGCGGTTTTTCGAGGAAGCGATCGACCAGCTCCATGCAGAGCGTCGCTATCGCGTCTTCGCCGACCTTGAGCGTATCGTGGGAAAATTCCCGCGCGCCATCTGGCGTGCCAATGGCCGCGCCGAGGAAATCACCGTCTGGTGCTCCAACGATTATCTCGGCATGGGCCAGCATCCCGACGTCATCGCCGCGTTCCAGAAGGCGGCAGGCAAAATGGGATCGGGGGCTGGCGGCACCCGCAACATTTCGGGCACCAGCAACCCGCTGGTCGAGCTCGAACTGGAGCTTGCCGACCTGCACGACAAGGAAGCGGCACTGGTTTTCACCTCCGGCTTCGTTTCAAACGAAGCGTCGATCTCGACCATTGCAAAGCTGCTTCCCAATTGCCTGATCATCTCGGACGAGCTTAACCACGCTTCGATGATCGAGGGTGTGCGGCGCTCGGGCGCCGAGAAGAAGATCTTCCGCCATAACGACGTCGCGCATCTCGAAAGCCTGCTGCAGGCGGCCGGCCGCGAGCGTGCCAAGCTGATCGTCTTCGAGAGCGTCTATTCGATGGATGGCGACATCGCGCCGATCAAGCAGATCGTCGACCTCGCCGAGCGTTACAATGCGATGACTTATATAGACGAGGTCCATGCCGTCGGCATGTACGGGCCGCGCGGCGGCGGCATCACCGAGCGCGAAGGGCTGGCCGACCGCATCGACATCATCGAGGGCACACTGGCCAAGGCGTTCGGCACGCTTGGCGGCTACATCACCGGCACCAGCGCCGTGATCGACGCCGTGCGCTCCTATGCGCCGGGCTTCATCTTCACCACGGCGCTGCCGCCGGCGATCGCTGCCGCGGCAACCACCTCGATCCGCCATCTCAAGCGCTCGCAGGCCGAGCGCGACGCGCAGCTGCGTCAGGCGACGCGGACCAAGGAAGTGCTTGCCGCGGCCGGCCTGCCGGTAATGGAGTCACCTACCCACATCGTGCCGCTGCTGGTCGGCGATCCCGAGCTCTGCAAGATGGCCAGCGACCGCCTGCTCGGCGTGCACGGCATCTATATCCAGCCGATCAATTACCCGACAGTGCCGCGCGGCACCGAACGGCTGCGCATCACGCCGACACCGTTCCATTCTGACGCGCTGATTGCCTCCTTACAGGACGCGCTAGTCGAGACATGGGATGCGTTGGGGATTCCCTACGGTTCGGCCGGCCGGCCTTCAGTGGCCAAGAGCGACCGCGTCATTCCGTTGCTGGTGCCGAAGTCGGGCGGGTAACCTCCGCCGCTACGGGCACCATTGCGGAAGCCGCCTATCGGTGCCGCCTCATTTTTCAGTGCTGCGATGCCTGGCGCGAAGCTCAACACACCTCACACAGTCTTCATCCATTTCGCCAGCCGGTGCGCGGCTTCTTCGAGCTGGTCGAGGCGGCGGTGGAAGCATAGCCTGAGGAAAGCTTCGCCGCCGGGGCCGAAGGCGGTGCCGGGGGCCAGGCCGACATTGGCGCGGTCGACCATGTCGAAAGCGGCAGCGCGGGAATCGGTGATGCCGTCGACGGCGAAGAACAGATAGAACGCGCCCTGCGGCACGGTGAACCGCGCCCTGCCGGTTTCGGCGAGAATGCCGCAGACGAGGTCGCGCGCCGCCCTCGCCCGCTCCACCTGTTCGACGATGAAGGCATCGCCCTCGTCGAGGGCGACGACGGCGCCGCGCTGCATGAACTGCGCAACGCCGGAAGTCGAATACTGGACCAGGTTCTCGAACACCTGCTGCAAGGCGGGATGGATCTTGATCCAGCCGATGCGCCAGCCGGTCATCGCCCAGTTCTTGGAAAAGGAATTGACGAACAGGATGCGGTCCTCATCGGCCATGATGTCGATGAACGACGCCGCGCGGCCATGGCCGTAGTGGAACAGCGAATAGATCTCGTCGGCAATGATCCACAGGCCCCTTTCGCGGGCGAGATCGAGGATTGCCTGCAGCGTCTCCTTGTCGGCGGTCCAGCCGGTCGGGTTGGACGGCGTGTTGACGAACAGCGCCTTGGTCCGTGGCGTGATCGCCGCTGCGATCTTGTCGACATCGCAGGACCAGCCATTGCCGGACTGATCAAGGGTGACTGCAACCGGAACGGCGCCGGCCACGCCGGCGGCGGCGGCGAAATTCGGCCATGCCGGCGACAGGTAGACAAGTTCGTCGCCCTTGCCGGCCACCGCGTCGATGGCCATCTGGATGGCATGCATGCCGGAGCCGGTGACGATGAATTCTTCGTTGGCGAAAGTCTTGCCGAAATGCCTGGTGTAGTAGCGGGCGAGCGCCTGCCTGAGTTCGGGAATGCCCCGCTGCCAGGTGTAGAAGGTCTCGCCGGCGGCCAGCGCCTTGGCGGCGGCATCGGTGATGAAGGCAGGCGTCGGCAGGTCGCCCTCGCCGGCCCAAAGCGGGATCATACCGTCGCGGCCGCGGCCACGATTCATGACGGCGACAATGCCGCTTTCGGGCGCCGCCCGCGCTTCGGCGCGCAGAGTATCGATCAGGGTCATGGATGGGTCCGTTTTCGTTTGCTCGACTGCTAGCGTGTTTCAGGGCGGACGAAAACAGAAAACCCCGGCCGCAAGCGACCGGGGTTTTGGTCCAGAAAGTTGCCGCAGGCGCTACTTTCTGGCGAGGAGATCGCGAATTTCGGTGAGCAGCGCGACGTCGGCTGGTGGCGGAGCGGCCGGGGTAGCCGGTTTCTCGCGCTCCAGCCGCTGGCGCAGATTGTTCACCGCCTTGACCATCAGGAAGATAATGAAGGCGAGGATAAGGAAGTTCAACGCCACGGTGATGAAGCTGCCATAGGCGAAGACCGCGCCCTGTTTCTTGGCATCCGCCAGCGATGTGGCGTTAACGGCCGAGGACAAGGGCAGAAAGTAGTTGTTGAAGTCTAATCCGCCCAAAATCGCCCCGATGACCGGCATGATGATGTCGTCGACCAGCGAGGTGACGATCTTGCCGAAGGCAGCGCCGATGATGACGGCGACGGCCAGGTCCATCACATTGCCCCTGGAAATGAATTCCTGAAACTCTTTCAGCATTCGACCCTCCTTTTCCTGACCGGCCGTGCTGCCGTCCACGCCCTCGGCATCGACCGGCAGGCAGAATAGCAAAAACCTGCGGTTGCGACAGGAGCAAAGACGTGTTTCCCCGGCCTGGATTGCGCGAAGCCGCGGCCATAATGCGCCGAAAGCCGCGATGGACTCGGTGGCCAAGCTGTGATTGCGTCTGCAAGGCCGGATGAAAAAGCCGGCGCAGGGAGGAAGTTCGAGGCGTGCAGGGCTGGTTCATCGTCATCATCGCGATCGCCTATGTGACGTTGCTGTTTGCTATCGCCAGCCTGGGCGACCGGCGCTCGACTTCATCCGGGCCTGGCCGCGCCCGGCCCTTTATCTATGCGCTCAGCCTCGCCATCTACTGCACCTCCTGGACCTTCTTCGGCTCGGTCGGGCTCTCCTCCGAGCGCGGCCTCGAATTCCTCGGCATCTATATCGGACCGGTTCTGGTGTTCGTGTTCGGCTTTCCGCTGCTGCAGCGCATCGTCAGGCTGGCAAAGACCGAGAAGATCACCTCGATCGCCGACTTTCTCGGCGCCCGCTACGGCAAGAGCTTCGCTGTCGCGGCGATCGCCACGCTGATCGCAACCATAGGCGCGGTGCCTTACATGGCGCTGCAATTGAAGGCGATCTCCGGCTCGGTCAGCCTGATGGTCGAGCACTATACCGGCTCGCCGCCGTCGTTCGATCCGTTCGTCAGCGACATCTCGCTTGTCGTTGCCATGCTGCTGGCGCTGTTTGCCGTGCTGTTCGGCACGCGCCATGCCGACGCCACCGAACACCAGGACGGTCTGGTGCTGGCGGTGGCGGTCGAGACCGTGGTCAAGCTCGCCGCCTTCCTGGCGATAGGCCTGATGGTCACGTTTCTGATCTTCGGCGGGCCAGGCGATATGTTCGACCGGCTCGCCGAAAACACGCAGGTGCGCCAGGCGATGGGCTACAACACCTCGCTCGCGACCTGGCTGGTACTGACATGCCTGAGCGGCTTTGCCATCCTCATGCTGCCGCGCCAGTTCTACGTCACCATCGTCGAGAACCGCAGCGAGGCTGAGCTGCGCACGGCGACATGGGTGTTTCCGCTCTATCTCGTGGCAATCAACCTGTTCGTGCTGCCGATCGCGCTGGCCGGCCTGGAACTGGTCGGCCCCAGGACCAGCAGCGACCTCTATGTGCTGTCACTGCCGCTGTTCAGCGGCCACGACGTTCTGGCCATGGCCGCCTTTATCGGCGGCCTGTCGGCGGCGACGGCAATGGTGATCGTCGAAAGCGTCGCGCTGTCGATCATGATCTCCAACGACCTGATCATTCCGCTGTTCGTGCGCCGGCTGCTGCGGACCACGACCTCAGAGAGCGAGGACTGGTCGACGCTCATCCTCAATGTGCGGCGGGCGGCGATCTTCATCATGCTGTTCATCGCCTTCCTCTACTACCGCGAGAGCACAAACAGCGCGCGGCTATCCTCGATCGGCCTGATGTCGTTCGCCGCGATCGCGCAGTTCGCGCCGGCAATGATCGGCGGCCTGGTCTGGCGCGGCGCCAACGGAAGGGGTGCGGCACTCGGCATGGTGGCCGGCATCGTCGTCTGGAGCTACACGCTACTGCTTCCCTCGCTCGCCGCGCCCGAGACCGGCATCCTCGTCCACGGCCTGTTCGGCTTCGATGCATTGCGGCCGCAAGCCCTGTTCGGCACCGTCGCCGAGCCGCTGAACCATGGCGTGCTGTGGAGCCTGTCGATCAACACGTTGTTTTTTGTGTTCGGCTCACTGTCGCGCGCGTCGGTGCCGCTGGAACGCATCCAGGCGTCGATCTTCGTGCCGCGCGAGGCGGGGCCGCTGCCGAGCCTGCGCCGCTTCCGCACCACGATCACCGTCAACGACCTCAAGGACACGATCGCGCGCTATCTCGGTGTCGAACGCACCGAGCGCTCCTTCCAGTCATTCGAGAAGAGCAGCGGCACTTCACTGCACGGCAACGAACAGGCCAGCATGGATGTCATCCGCTTCTCCGAGCAGCTTCTGGCCAGTGCCGTCGGCTCCTCCTCGGCGCGGCTGATCCTGTCGCTGCTGCTGCGCCGCAACGACCGCGAATCCAAGGACGCCTTCCGCCTGCTCGACGACGCCACCGAGGCGCTACAGCACAATCGCGACCTGCTGCAGATCGCACTCGACCAGATGGAACAGGGCATCACCGTCTTCGACCGCGATTTCCGGTTGATCTGCTGGAACCGCCAGTACCGGGCGCTGTTCGACCTGCCCGACGAAATGGGCCAGGTCGGCGTCTCGCTCGATCGTATCCTGCGCCACCTTGCCGAGCGCGGCGATATACCGCCAGACCAGCGCGTCACCATGCTGAACCGCCTGACCAGCTTCGTCAGCCCATGGCAGATGGAGCTGAAGACCAGCGGGCGTATCCTGGAATTGCGCTCCAATCCGATGCCGGACGGCGGCATCGTCGCCACCTATGCCGACATCTCAGGGCGCGTCGAGCAGGATCTGGCGCTGAAGCGCGCCAATGAATCGCTGGAACAGCGCGTGAAGAGCCGCACCGCCGAGCTCACCCGCGTCAACGAGGAGCTGGCGCAGGCGCAGATGCTGGCCGAAGAGGCCAATCTCGGCAAGACGCGCTTCCTCGCTGCCGCCGGCCACGACATCCTGCAGCCGCTGAACGCCGCCCGCCTCTATTGCTCGTCGCTGATCGAGAAGACCGGCAAGGGGCCTGCCGGCAAGGCGGCGATGAATATCGAATCGTCACTGGAATCGGTCGAGACCATCCTCGGCGCGGTGCTCGACATTTCGCGCCTCGATGCCGGCGCGATGAAGCCGGACGATACGAGCTTCGGCCTCGACGGGCTGCTGCGCCAGATCGGCAACGACTTCCGGCCGCTTGCCGCCGAAAAGAAGCTCGAACTCTCGATCATGCCGTCGTCGCTCAGCGTCATGACGGATCGAAATCTGCTGCGCCGGCTGATCCAGAACCTGGTCTCCAACGCCATCAAATATACGCGCCATGGCCGCATCCTGGTCGGCGTGCGGCGGCGCGGCGAACTGGCCGAGATCCAGGTTATCGACACCGGCATCGGCATTGCCGGCGACAAGCTCAACACCGTGTTCCGCGAATTCACCCGGCTCGACGAGGGCATGCGCGAGGCGGAAGGCCTCGGCTTGGGGCTCTCCATCGTCGACCGCATCGCCCGCGTCCTGCGCCTTGAAATCCGGATCTTCTCCAATCCCGGCAAGGGCACGCGCTTTTCCGTGCTGCTGCCGGTGGCGGCCGTGCAGGCACCGCGGCGCGAGGCCGAGGCGAAGCCGCCTGCCCGCGCTACGACCTCGCTTGCCGGGCTGCATGTGCTCTGCATCGACAATGACGGCCGCATCCTCGACGGCATGCGGCTGCTGCTCGAGGGCTGGGGCTGCAGCGTCGACACGCTTTCCGGCGCGGAGGATCTCGACAGGTCCGCCATGCATCGGCCGGACATTGTGCTTGCCGACTATCATCTCGACGACAAGACCGGCCTCGAATTGATCGCCCAGTTGCGTGCGATCCATGGCGAGGACCTGCCGGCCGTGCTGGTCACCGCCGACCGCTCCAGCGAGGTTCGCGCCGCTGCTGGCAGGCTCGACGTGCCGGTGATCAGCAAACCGCTGAAACCGGCGATGCTGCGCTCGATGATGGCCAGGGTCAGGCCGCTGGCGCCGGCGGCCGAATGAGAATCAGCCAGCCGCCTGAACCGGGTCGCTGCCGATCTTGGACAAAAGGATGACCGCCTGGGTGCGACTGTCGACGCCGAGCTTCTGCAGGATGGCCGAGACATGCGCCTTGATCGTCGCTTCGGAGACGCCGAGCTCATAGGCTATCTGCTTGTTGAGCAGTCCCTCCGCCAGCATGCCGAGCACGCGCGTCTGCTGTGGCGTCAGCGCCTGCAGCCGCTTGATCAGGTCGGAAATCTCGGGATCGCGCTCGACGCCGAGATCGACCCCGGCGGGTGCCGCGATGTCGCCTGCGAGCACCGACTGCACCGCATTGCGGATCTCTTCCATGCTGGCCGATTTGGAGATGAACCCCGAGGCGCCCAGGTCGAGCGCGCGCCGGATCGTCACCGGATCGTCATGCGCCGAGACCACCATCATCGGCACCGCCGGATGGATGCCGCGCAACGAGATCAGGCCGGAAAGGCCGCTTGCGCCCGGCATCGAGAGGTCGAGCAGGACCAGATCGACATCCTCATTGGCCAGGACCAGCGCCTTGGCGCTTTCGAAATCGCCGGCCTCGTGAATGGCGGCAACATCTCCGATGCCGGCGAGTGCCTCCCTCAATGCACCGCGAAAAAGCGGATGATCGTCGGCAATGACGAATGTGTAGCCCAACGGTGATATCCCTCCCCGAATCCCGTTGGCGATTTTCCGCCTTGCAGGATCTGAACGATCATAACGCTACGCCTGCTGTTCGGCGTGGCCGGCTTGCTATTCCCGCCCTAGGTCTTTTTGCGAATTGCCTAGGTCTTTTGCGAATTGGGCTTGGCGCCGTCTTCGTCCTTGTCCATGTCCTTGACGATATCCATGAAGCTGCGCAGGAAGCGCTCCATGTAGCCCATCGTCTTGTTGAAATCCTCCTCGCTGGGCAAAGTCGATTCGAAACGGGCGGCTAGCGAATTTTCGAGCTTGGCGACGCGTTCGTCGAGCGCCTTCACCGAATTTTGCAGCCGGTCGACCTGATCCTGGAAGGCGGCACGTTCGTCGGCCGCTGTCTTGCAGACGAGCTGACCGGAACGCTCCTCGCAGAGCGACATGGCGCCGGTCTGCGTATCCATGCGCACATAGCCATTGGCCGATTTTTCCAGCCGGTAGCGATCGGCTTCCTCGGAAAAGGCCGAAGCTGCGACAAGCGAGACCAGTGCTGCGGGGATCAAGACGTGTTTCAGACGCATGTTTTCCTCCATGAGCCAGTCGGCGCAATCTATCACAGTTTGCGCCGGAATTGGGGAAGAACCTGAAATGGGGAAGAACGCGGGCCTGCCCTTCCCCGCATGATCTGTTCGGACTATAGCGCAATGATGTCCGAGATCATCTACAAGATAGTTCCCGAGGCGCTGTGGCGCGAGGCTGAAAGAGAAGGCCGCTTCACCGGCGCGCCGATCGACGTCGCCGACGGCTTCATCCATTTTTCCACCGCCGGGCAGGTTCGGGAAACGGCGGCCAGACATTTCACCGGCCAAAGCGGGTTGCTGCTGGTCGCCGTCGACAGCGCGCGCCTCGGCGACGCGCTGAAATATGAGGTCTCGCGCGGCGGCGCCTTGTTCCCTCATCTCTACAGCGGGCTCGGCCTCAATGCGGTCGTTTCTGTGCAGGCATTGCCGCTCGGCGCCCACGGCCGGCATGAATTCCCGGCGCTGGAGGCCGAATGAGCGCGTTCGACCGGATCGGCCAAAAACTGCTGTTCACGCTCGATCCGGAAACCGCGCATGGGCTGTCGATTGCCGCGCTGAGATGCGGCCTGCCGGTCGCCGGGCGCCCTTTGCGAGACGACAGGTTGAAGACACGCATCTGCGGGCTCGATTTTCCGAACCCGCTCGGCATGGCCGCGGGTTACGACAAGAATGCCGAAGTGCCGGACGCGCTGCTCGGCCTCGGCTTCGGCTTCGCCGAGGTCGGCACGATCACGCCGCTGCCGCAGACGGGCAATCCGAAGCCGCGCATCTTCCGGCTGCCTTCGGACGGGGCAGTGATCAACCGGCTGGGCTTCAACAATGAAGGCCACGCCGCCGCGGAAAAGCGTCTTGCTGCCCGCAAGGGCCGCGCCGGCGTCGTCGGCGTCAACATCGGCGCCAACAAGGACAGCGCCGACCGCGTCGGCGACTATGAGCGCGGCGTGATCAGGTTTGCGCGATACGCCGGCTATCTGACGATCAACATCTCCTCGCCAAACACGCCGGGCCTGCGCAACATGCAGGCGCGCGAACAGCTTGGTGAACTCCTGTCGCGGGTCATGGCCGCGCGTGCGGCGGCACCGGCAAAGCCGCCCGTCTTTCTCAAGATCGCGCCGGACCTGGTCGAGGCCGAACTGGAGGACATCGCCGCCGAGATCACCGACAAGCAAATGGACGGCGTCATCGTCTCCAACACCACGATCGCGCGAGCCGGCCTGCGCAGCGCCGGCCTTGCCGGCGAGACCGGCGGGCTTTCGGGAAAACCCTTGTTCGAGCGCTCGACCATCGTGCTGGCAAGGATGCGAAAACTACTTGGCCCGGATCCCGCCATCATCGGCGTCGGCGGCGTCGATTCCGCCGAGACGGCGCTGGAAAAGATCCGTGCCGGCGCCGATCTCGTCCAGCTCTATACCGGCATGATCTATGCCGGGCCTGCGCTGCCGGGGCGTATTCTTTCCGGCATGGTCCGTTTCATGGACAGTCAAGGGCTGAAGTCGCTGCGCGAGCTTCGCGACAGCCGCCTCGATCACTGGGCGACGAAACCGCTTTAGCGATCAGTTAAAGGCCGTGCGCACCCGCAGCCGCAATATAGTGAGCAGGCTGAAGCCGCGTACCAGCAGGAACACGTGCAGCGCCGCCCACAGGCCGTGATTGCCGAACGCCGGCGCCAGGATCAGCAACGCGGCGCTGAACGCCAGGAACGACACCAGCATCATGTTGCGCATGTCGCGCGACCATGTCGCGCCGATGAAAACACCGTCCATCTCGAAAGCCAGCACGCCGCTGAGTGCGGTGAATGCCGCCCATGGCAAGTAGATGTCGGCGACGGCGCGGACGTCTGTCGAGGTCGTGATCAGGGCGACCAGACCGGTGCCTTCCAGCAGGAGCACGAGCGTCGCCACGCCTGCCAGGCCGAGCCCCCAAAGCAGCGTCAGCCGCACCGCCTGGTCAAACGCCGTGGCGGCACGGGCGCCGATGGCGCGCCCGGCCAGCTGTTCGGCGGCGGTGGCGAAACCGTCGAGGAAATAGCCGGCAACCAGGAAGAGGTTCATCAGCACGGCGTTGGCGGCCAGCGTCAGCGTGCCGAATTGCGCGCCTTGGCGCGTGAACAGCGCGAAGGCGGCGAGCAGTGAGAAGGAGCGGATCATGATATCGCGATTGAGCGACATCATGCGCAGGAATGCCGGCAAATCGAGGACGCGATGGCGCGGCAGCCTGGGTGCGGCCCAGAAGCGCCGGCCGACGATGGCGAGACCAAGCAGCATGGCGACGAACTCGCCGGTGAGCGTCGCCCAGGCGACGCCGGCAACGCCCCAGCCAAGCTCCAGGGCGAGCAGGAAGCAGAGCGCGATATTGATGCCGTTCAGCACCAGCTGCAGCATCAGCCCGAGCCCGCCCTCGCCGCGCCCCAGCACATAACCAAGGATGGCGTAATTGATAAGCGAGAACGGTGCTGCGAGCATCCTGATGCGGATATAGACGTCCATCGCCGCGCCGACGCGCGGCTCGGCGCCGATGAACCATTGCCCGGCAGCCGAAACCAGGGGCGCAAGTGCGGCAAACACGATGCCGGCGACGACCGCGATCAGCACGGCGCGCCAGAACACCGCCTGCTCCTCCAGTGCATCGCCGCGCCCGAAGGCCTGGGCGACGAGGCCGGTGGTGCCGGAGCGCAGGAAGTTGAAGGTGGTGAAAACGACGTCGAAGATCAGGGCGCCGGCCGCCAGGCCGCCGAGAAGGGCGGCGTCGCCGAACTGTCCGACCACCGCCGTGTCGACAATTCCGAGCAACGGCGTCGTCAGATAGGCAAGCGTCATCGGCACGGCGATGGCGAGCACCGAACGGTTGGTGACGACGAAAGCCCTGGCTTCAGTGACGTGGGCTTCGGTGGGTAAAGCCTGCTCCAAACGTGTGTTGCTTCCTGTTGCGGCTTGATCGGCTAGCCGATGTGCCCCAGTTTGCGGACCTCGCGCAACCATCCATCCCGGCATGGTCAACCGAAACCCGCCTCTGGCGCACCGGCCGTCCCATGTCCTTGCAGATCGTTCATCATCCCGATTACGACGCCGGTTTCGCCGTCAACCACCGCTTCCCGATGAGCAAATATCCGCTGCTGATGGACGCCTTGCGGGCACGCGGCCTGGCGCGGCCCGAAGCGCTCAACACACCAGCGGTGGCGCGGCCATCATGGCTGAAGCTTGCCCACGCGGCAGACTATGTCGACCAGGTGCTTGCCTGCGACGTGCCGGTGAGGATCGAGCGCGAGATCGGCTTTCCCGTGGGACCGCGGGTTTCGCTGAGGGCGCAGCTCGCAACGGCCGGCACGGTGATGGCGGCGCGGCTGGCTTTGCTGAACGGAATCGCTTGCAACACGGCCGGCGGCAGTCATCACGCGCGGCGCGCGCAAGGCGCCGGCTTCTGCACCTTCAACGACGTGGCCGTTGCCGCGCTGGTGCTGCTCGCCGAAGGTGCCGCCCAAAACATCCTGGTCGTCGACCTCGACGTGCATCAGGGCGACGGCACGGCGGATATCCTGAACGACGAGCCGCGCGTGTTTACCTTCTCCATGCATGGCGACCGCAACTACCCCGCGCGCAAGATCGCCTCCAACCTCGACGTCGCCCTGCCCGACGCCACCGGCGATGCAGCCTATCTGGAGCGGCTGGGCGCCATCCTGCCGGAGCTGTCGGCGCGAAAGCGCTGGGATCTCGTCTTCTACAATGCCGGCGTCGATGTCCATGCCGAGGACCGGCTCGGCAGGCTGGCGCTGTCGAATGACGGGCTGCGCGCCCGCGACGATATGGTGATCCGCCATTTCCGCACGCTAGGCGTCCCGGTGTGCGGCGTTATCGGCGGCGGCTATTCGACGGATGTCGCAGCACTTGCCGCACGCCACGCCATCCTGTTCGAGGTGGCTGCGGGCTACGCGTGAAAGGCTGTTTGTTTGAGCATGATCTTTTCCGAAAGCCGGTTCCCACTTTTTGGGATCATGCTCTACTTCCTGAAATTGGCGATCCTGAGCAGGATGAAGGCCGGCACGACGATCGCGGCACCGAGCAGGATGTAGCCGAGGAAGCGGTCGATGGCGTGGAAGCCCAAATTCCACAGGTCGATGAAGAATTTGCGGATGCCGTAGAGCACGTCCATCGGCGACCAGCCGAAGGCGTTCATGACCAGGCCGACGAGGAACGACACCACAAGCAGCTTCAAGATCACCCGGAGCGGCGTATCGCCGAGAAAGCGGTTCAGTGCGGACAAGGCCTGTCTCCACAGTCGGGTGCCGCGATTCGGGCACATGCCCAGAAATACGCAGTTGACCGCCCGGCATCAAGCCGAGCCCTCAAACCGGATTGCGCATCGGCGCCGGGCCATGATATCGGAGGAACCAGCGCGGGTATGATGTAATGGTAGCTTGTCAGCTTCCCAAGCTGAACGCGCGGGTTCGATTCCCGCTACCCGCTCCAGCTTTTGCCACACGGGTTGCGCCTGAGTTGGCGATGTTGAAAACTTGCGGCTTTACAGGCAGTTTTACAGCTGCTGGCCGTCCTTCATCTGTTTGGCCGATGTGCCAGTTCGTCGAATATCTCACATTGAGGGTCGGCGGGGCCTCGAATGACCCCAACCGGAATGTCTACCCTTGGCCCGCTGGCTTCTGCTGGCGGGCTTTTTTTGAGCATCACGCAGCAGTTGTGGCCGACGTGCATCGGCGCCGCTGCTGGTGGGCCTGTCTGGTCGTCTGGCCGGCCACGGGATGCGCCCCGCTACCCGCTCCAATCCTCAGCCCACCTCCCGCAAAATAAAATCGTGCAGCATCTTGGCCGCCGGCGACAGCGCGCGGTTCTTTACCGTGATCAGGCTGTAGGGCCTGACCTCGATGTCGAACTCGGTCTG
Source organism: Mesorhizobium sp. M1399 (assembly GCF_040317735.1). Classification (NCBI taxonomy): domain Bacteria; kingdom Pseudomonadati; phylum Pseudomonadota; class Alphaproteobacteria; order Hyphomicrobiales; family Phyllobacteriaceae; genus Mesorhizobium; species Mesorhizobium sp. M1399. The sequence continues at coordinate 231,039 of NZ_JAMYKZ010000009.1, read as the reverse complement.
GACGACGTCGATGGCGCCGTCGAGCCCTTCGGGGTTCTGAATGAACTTCGCGACCTGGATCGACACCGGCGCGATCGCGTCGGATTGCGCGACCATGACCAGAGTCAGTAACAGCGAGCTGGTGTTGAGGATGCGATCCGGCAGCGCGATGTTGCGGTTCAAAAAGTTGCTTTCCATGGCTTGGCGCAGCGGCGAGCCGCCCGACTGGAAAACCCAGTCATAGGCGGCGGTGTCTTCCAACCGCACTGCCTTGCCCTTGGTCAGCGGGTGGCCGCGGCGCACGATCAGGCAGGCCTTCTCGACGCCGATGACGCGGGCCTCGAACAGCCGCGGATTGAGGTCGTCGGGGATGCGGGCGATGATGAAATCGTGCCGAGAGGCGATCAGCTCGCGCGCCAGCACGTTCGAGGTCTCGACCTGCATGGTGATCTCGATGCGCGGATAGAGGCGCCGGATCTCGCGGATCGCCGGCACCGCCAGCTCGATCGCCGGTGCCGTGACCGCGCCCAGGAACACCGAGCCGCCCTTGCCCGCCTTGAGCTCGAAGATCTCGCGGTCGACCTCGCGCATCTCGAGCAGGATCGACCGCGCGCGCCGTGCCAACGCCTTGCCATAGGGCGTCAGCGTGATGCCACGCGGCAGCCTTTCGCAGAGCTTGACGTCGAGCACCGCCTCCATCTCGGCGATCATGCGCGAAGCCGCCGGCTGCGAGATGTTCATGACCTGGGCCGCGGCACTCACCCGGCCGTGCTCGTCGAGGGCTGCGATCATACGCATGTGACGCAGGCTCAAGCCGCTGCGCAGCAGGGTTCCGCCATCGCGCGGAATCTCATCGTAACCGGCTGATATTCCACCAGGATTTCGCAGCGCCGCCATGATTTTTCCCTACTCCTACGCCCGGCGCGCCAGCTGGATCCGGCAGCGTCGTCACTAGCCTAAGCCATATCAGTCTCGATATAGCAACCATCAAAGATCGCATTTGACAGTTATGGCAAAGCGACACACCCTTCGCGCGTCCGGAGACTTGACGGTCGGTGACGAGGGAAAACTCGTATCGATTGAACCAGAGTTTCGGGGCCGATTGGGAGGATACCGGAGATCGATTGACGGCAGCGGCGCGTTTGGCGCTCCTGCACGATTGCGCGGCCCACGAAACCCAAGGGTACGCGTCCATCAACCAGGGAGAGTTAATGTGAAGATTATCAAGACACTGGCCGCCGTCGCGGCCCTAGGCATCGCGGCTATGACGCTGCCGGCGCAAGCGGGCGAAGGCCTGGTCGGCGTGCTGATGCCCACCAAGACCTCGCAGCGCTGGATCAACGACGGCGACGCCGTCAAGTCCCAGCTCGAGGCTCTGGGCTACACTGTCGACCTGCAATACGCGCAGGACGACATTCCGAACCAGCTCAGCCAGCTGGAAAACGAAATCACCAAAGGCCCGAAGGCGCTGATCATCGCTTCGATCGACGGCACCACGATGGGGGATGCGCTGCAGAAGGCGAATGACGCCGGCGTCGTCGTCGTCGCTTACGACCGCCTGATCAAGAAGACGCCAAATGTCGACTACTACACCACCTTCGACAATTTCGGCGTCGGCGTCATCCAGGCCAAATCGCTGCTCAAGGGCCTCGGCTATCCCGAGAAGAAAGGCCCGTTCAACATCGAGCTGTTCGGCGGTTCGCCGGACGACAACAATGCGTTCTTCTTCTATAACGGCGCCATGTCGGTTCTTCAGCCGCTGATCGACGACAAGACCCTCGTCGTGAAGTCCGGCCAGATGGGCATGGACAAGGTCGGCACGCTGCGCTGGCTGGCGGCAACCGCCCAGGCCCGCATGGACAATCTGCTCTCCGCCAACTACTCGGACGGCAGCCGCGTCGATGGCGTGCTCTCGCCCTATGACGGCCTGTCGCGCGGCATCATCGCTTCGCTGCGCGCCGTAGGCTACGGCACTGCCGATCAGCCATGGCCGATCGTCACCGGACAGGACGCCGAGACCGCTTCGGTCAAGGCGATCATCGCCGGCGAGCAGTATTCGACCGTGTTCAAGGACACCCGCGAACTCGCCAAGGCGACGGTCGAACTCGTCGACAAGGTGCTCTCGGGCGGCAAGCCGGAAGGCCTCGACACCACGACCTACAACAACGACGTCAAGGTCGTTCCCTCGATCCTGTTGACGCCGCATGACGTCGACAAGTCGAACTACCAGGCGCTGGTGGTCGACTCCGGCTACATCAAGGCCGAAGAACTGAAGTAATCGCGGTTACAAAGCCTGGGGTCCTGCGCAGGCAGGGCCCCTTTTCGTTGGCGAGCCAGCCCGGTATTGTTTGCGGACCTCGCAGGAGTGGTATTCTCAATGGCATCGACGATTTTGGAGATGCGCGACATCACCAAGACGTTTCCAGGCGTCAAGGCGCTGTCGAACGTCAAGCTCATGGTCGAGGAAGGCGAGATCCATGCCGTGGTCGGCGAGAACGGCGCCGGCAAGTCGACGCTGATGAAGGTGCTGTCGGGTGTGTATCCGTCCGGCACCTATGACGGCCAGATTATCTATCGCGGCGATGAGTGCCATTTCAAAGGCATCCATGACAGCGAGCGCAAGGGCATCGTCATCATCCACCAGGAGCTTGCGCTGGTGCCGATGCTGTCTATCGCCGAAAACATATTTCTCGGCAACGAGCAGGCCAAATACGGCGTCATCGACTGGAATGCCAACGAGACGCGCACCAGCGCCCTGCTCAAGAAGGTCGGCCTCAAGGAAGACCCCAACACGCTGATCACCAATATCGGCGTCGGCAAGCAGCAGCTGGTCGAGATCGCCAAGGCGCTCAGCAAGGAAGTGAAGCTGCTCATTCTGGACGAGCCGACGGCGAGCCTGTCCGAAAAGGACAGCCAGGCGCTGCTCGATCTGCTGCTCGAATTCAAGCGGCAGGGCATCACTTCGATCCTGATCTCCCACAAGCTCAACGAGGTGAACCGGGTCGCCGACAAGGTCACGATCATCCGTGACGGCCGGACCATCGAGACGTTGGCCAAGAAGGACATCTCGGAGGACCGCATCATCACCTCGATGGTCGGCCGTTCGCTCGACGACCGCTACCCGCCGCGAGAGCCGAAGATCGGTGAGACCGTTCTCGAAGTGAAAAACTGGTCGGTCTACCATCCCATCCATGCCGAGCGGCAGGTCATCAAGGGCATCAGCCTCAACGCCCGCAAGGGCGAGGTGGTCGGCATTGCCGGGCTGATGGGCGCCGGCCGGACCGAGTTTGCCATGAGCCTGTTCGGCCGGTCCTATGGCCGTCGCATCACGGGCGAGGTGTTCCTTAACGGCAAGCCGATCGATGTCTCTTCGGTGAGCAAGGCGGTGGAACACGGCATCGCCTATGTTACGGAGGACCGCAAGACCTACGGTCTCAACTTGATCGACCATATCAAGCATAACATCACGCTGGCCAACCTGCCCGGCGTCTCGCGCCATGGCGTGATCGACGATTTGCGCGAGCTTTCCGTCGCCAACGATTATCGCGGCAGGACTAATATCCGCGCCTCAAGCGTCTACCAGATGACCGGCAACCTTTCTGGCGGCAATCAGCAGAAGGTGGTGCTGTCGAAATGGCTGTTCGCCAATCCGGAAGTGCTGATCCTCGACGAGCCGACACGCGGTATCGATGTCGGCGCCAAATATGAAATCTATACGATCATCGCGCGTCTCGCCTCCGAGGGTAAGGCAATCATCGTCATCTCGTCGGAAATGCCCGAACTGCTCGGCATCACCGACCGCATCTACGTCATGAACGAAGGACGCATCGTCGGCGAAATGGCGGCGAGCGACGCCAGCCAGGAAAAGATCATGCGCGCCATCGTCCGTGGAGAAGGGAAAGCATCATGAGCACCGAAAGCGCTCCCGGGCCGCAAACCGGCGTCGCCCAGGATATACAACAGGCACCTCGCATTGCCGTCTCGGCGCTGGTCACCAATCTGCGCGAATACGGGTTGGTGCTGGCGTTGATCGCAATCATGGTGTTCTTCCAGTTCACCACGTCCGGAACGCTGTTCAAGCCGGTGAACCTCAGCAATCTCGTGCAGCAGAACAGCTTCATCATCGTGATGGCGCTGGGCATGCTTCTGGTGATCGTTTCGGGCCATATCGATCTCAGCGTCGGCTCAGTCGCCGGCTTCATCGGCGCACTGGCGGCGATGATGATGGTTATCTGGCCGCTTGGCCCATTGAGCAATCCGCTGGTGGTGTCGATCATCTGCCTGATCGTGGGTGGCGCGATCGGCGCGGCACAAGGCTACTGGATTGCCTATCACCGAATACCGAGCTTTATCGTCACGTTGGCGGGCATGCTGATCTTCCGCGGCATCTGTCAGGCGCTGCTGGGTGGCGGGTCTTCCGTGGGGCCGCTTCCAGTCGGCTTCAAGGCGCTGAGTTCCGGCTTCATTCCGGACCTGATCGGCCCATTGACGCTGATACCACCGACCGTGAACGCCGCCGGCAAAACCATTGTCGGCAGCGGCCTGACGCTGCACCTGACGACTATCGTGATCGGCCTCGCCGCCGTGCTCGCCTATGCCTATTTCGGGCTCAGGGCGCGGCGCACCCGCGAGCGGCATGGCTACGAAGCCGAGCCTTTCTCGCTGTTCGTCGTCAAGACCCTGGTGATCAGCGGGCTGGCACTGTTTCTGGTCTACCAATTCGCCACCTATAGGGGCCTGCCCATCGTTCTCATGGTGATGGGCGTGCTGATCGCGTTGTTCGTCTTCGTTACCAAACGCATGACGATCGGACGCCGCATCTATGCGATGGGCGGCAATGCCAAGGCAGCCCAGCTATCGGGCATCAAGACCGAACGGCTGACGTTGATGGTGTTCATCAACATGGGCGTGCTGTCGGCACTCGGCGGCCTGATTATCGCGGCGCGCCTGGGGCAGGCGGTGCCTGCGGCGGGCCTCGGCAGCGAACTCGACGTCATCGCCGCGGTGTTCATTGGTGGCGCTTCGGCGATGGGCGGCGTCGGCCAGGTCATCGGCGCGGTGGTCGGCGGTTTCATCATGGGCGTCATGAACAACGGCATGTCGATCATGGGCGTCAATGTCGATTGGCAGCAGGTGGTCAAAGGCCTGGTGCTGCTCGGCGCTGTCGTCTTCGACGTCTACAACAAGAACAAGGCTTGAGAGGCAACCAGGAGGCATACGGGTCACATCGCGGCGCTGCCGGGCGGCGCGAAGAAGTCCCCCGAGGGACCTGACCCGCGAGCGCAATCCGGACGAAGAATTTCAACCGCGGCGTGGACAGGGTCCGAGCCGCGCCGGGCAGGGTTTGCCAAGAAGGCAGGCCGCAATTCAGAGAGGGTTACCATGCTGATCTCACAGATCCTCGACGACGCCGAGACGATCCGCGTCGTTGCCCGCAACGGCGGCAAGACCCGCGTCATCAACGGCGCTCGCAGCGTCTATTCGCTGGCGATGGAAGCCGCGCGCACCGGCACCGGGCTTGTCGCCCTGATCGAGCGCAAGGGCTTCGGCGAAACCGTCGATCTCGACGCAGCCTACAAGAAGGGACGGCTGCTGTCGCCGATCAACCATCCCGATCCGGCGCATCTCCATCTCACCGGCACCGGGCTGACGCATCTCGGCTCCGCCGCGACCCGCGATTCCATGCACAAGAAGCTCAGCGATGGCGGCGAGGAACAGCTGACCGATTCCATGAAGATGTTCCGCATGGGGCTGGAGGGCGGCAAGCCGGCGAAGGGCCAGATCGGCGTGCAGCCCGAATGGTTCTACAAGGGTAACGGTACCATGGCAGTGGCGCCCGGCGCGGCGCTCATGTCGCCCGCCTTCGCCCAGGATGCCGGCGAGGAGCCGGAAATCGCCGGAATCTATGTGATCGGCGACGACGGCGCCCCGTTCCGCGTCGGCTTCACGCTGTCGAACGAGTTTTCCGACCACGTCACCGAGCGCGTGAATTATCTCTTCCTCGCCCATTCGAAACTGCGCAACGCCTCGTTCGGGCCGGAGATCCTGATCGGCGACCTGCCGTCCGACATTCGCGGCGCTTCACGCATCCTGCGCCACGGCAAGCTGCTTTGGGAAAAGCCGTTCCTGTCGGGTGAAGCGAACATGTCGCACACCATTGGCAATCTCGAGCATCACCACTTCAAATACTCGGCCTTCCGCCAGCCGGGCGACGTACATGTGCACATGTTCGGCACGGCGACGCTGTCCTTCGCCGACGGCATCAGGACCGAGCCCGGCGACGTATTCGAGATCGAGGCGAAGGATTTCGGCCTGCCTCTGCGCAACCCGCTCGAAATCGAGCAGCCGGTGAAGGTGGCGGTGAAGACGCTTTGAGCCGGCATAGGCCGCAAAGTGAGGGGAAGCTCAGCGCGCGGCGCGGAAATGCTTGGACAGTTTTAGGCCTTGCGCCTGATAGTTCGAACCGAGATCGGTGCCGTAGAGCGCTTGCGGCCGTTTCAGCATGTGCTCGTAGACCAACCGTCCGACGATCTGGCCATGATCGAGAATGAACGGCACTTCGTGGCTGCGCACCTCGAGCACCGCCCGGCTGCCGGTGCCGCCCGACGCCGAATGGCCGAAACCGGGGTCGAAGAAACCGGCATAATGGACGCGGAACTCGCCGACCAACGGATCGAAGGGCGTCATTTCGGCGGCGTAGAGCGGCGGCACATGCACCGCCTCGCGCGACACCAGGATGTAGAATTCGTCCGGATCGAGCACCAGCTCGCCGGCACCGCTCTTGTAGAGCGGCTCCCAGAAATCGACGACATCCTGCGCGGCGCGCTTGTCGACGTCGACCAGGCCGGTGTGGTGCTTGCCGCGATAGCCGACCAGCCCATCCTTGTCGCCGTCGAGGTCGATCGACAGCGCGATGCCACCGCCTGAGATGTTGGGTGGTTCGGTGGCGACCAGCATCTCGGCGCGATGCAGGTCGTGCAGTTCGCTTTCCGACAAAAGCGCATTGCCGGTGCGGAACCTGATCTGCGACAGCCGCGAGCCGGTGCGTACAACGATCGGGAAGGTGCGCGGGCTGACCTCCAGATAGAGCGGGCCTTCATAACCGGCGGCGATCTTGTCGAACTCGTGGCCGCGGTCGGTCATTACCCGAGTGAAGATATCGAGCCGTCCGGTCGAGCTTTTCGGGTTGGCCGAAGCCGAAATATGAGCGGGCAGCGCCAGGCTTTCGAGCAGCGGCACGATGTAGACGCAGCCGGTTTCCAGCACGGCACCTTCGGCGAGGTTGATCTCGTGCAGCTTCAGCCGGTCGAGCTTGTCGACAACCCTGTGGTCCGGACCGGGCAAGAAGGAAGCACGCACCCGCCAGGCCTTGTCGCCGAGCCTGAGGTCAAGGCTGGCCGGCTGGATCTGATCGGCATCTAACATGCGCGGCGATTTCAGCGCGCCCGTCTGGAACAGCGCGGAAATATCCTGATCGGGAAGAATGCCTGTCTGCCGCAAGGGTCTGGCTCCGTTCGAACGCCGGGCGAGGTCTTGTTCTGTCGCAGGTCCGACCGTGGACGCCTTTGGCACCTGCTTGGTACAACCCTCTTAATCATGCCGGCAATTGACGCAAGCGCGGCGCGGGTCTAAAGCTCGTTATCCCGTGGTGATTTGGCCGGTCGGCTTGCAGCCACGTTAAACAAGTCGCTAAAGGACCGTCGGGCCGCAAGGCCATATGGACCGGTTGCGACTTTCGCGACCGGTTTTTTGTTGTTTGGACCAATTTTGGTGTTTGGATAGAATGATGACCAAGAAGCGCGACTGGAAGCCTCAGACCGCACTCGTGCACGCCGGGACGCTGCGTTCCGGCTTCGGCGAGACCTCCGAGGCGATGTATCTCACCCAAGGCTATGTCTACGAGACGGCGCAAGCGGCGGAAGCCCGCTTCAAGGGGGAGGAGCCGGGCTTCATCTATTCGCGCTATGCCAATCCGACGGTCGACATGTTCGAAAAGCGTATGTGCGCGCTGGAAGGCGCCGAGGACGCGCGCGCTACGGCGTCCGGCATGGCGGCGGTGACGGCAGCGCTGCTGTGCAGCGCCAAGGCGGGCGACCATGTCGTGGCGGCGCGCGCACTGTTCGGCTCCTGCCGCTGGGTGGTCGAGACGCTGGCGCCGAAATACGGCATCGAGGCAACGCTGGTCGATGGCACTGACATCGCCAATTGGGAACAGGCGGTCAAGCCGAACACCAAACTGTTCTTCCTGGAAAGCCCGACCAACCCAACGCTGGAGGTGGTCGACATCGCCGCCGTCGCGGCACTTGCCAACTCGATCGGCGCCAGGCTGATCGTCGACAATGTCTTCGCCACGCCCTTGCAGCAGAAACCCTTGCAGCTCGGCGCCCATATCGTCGTCTATTCGGCCACCAAGCATATTGACGGCCAAGGGCGCTGCCTTGGAGGCGTTATCTTGTCGGACAAAAAATGGATCGACGAGAACCTGCATGACTATTTCCGCCACACCGGCCCCAGCCTCTCGCCCTTCAATGCCTGGACCCTGCTGAAAGGCCTGGAGACGCTGCCGCTGCGCGTACGCCAGCAGACGGAAAGTGCCGGCCGCATAGCGGATTTCCTCGCCGAGCGCCCGCAAATCGCCCGTGTCATCTATCCCGGCCGTGCCGACCACCCGCAAGCGGCCGTGGTCAAGAAGCAGATGTCGGGCGGCTCAACGCTGATCTGCCTGGATGTGAAGGGCGGCAAGCAGGCGGCCTTTGCTTTCCAGAACGCGCTCGACATCGTGCTGATTTCCAACAATCTCGGCGACGCCAAGAGCCTGATCACCCATCCGGCGACGACCACACACAAGAACTTGACCGATGAGGCCCGCGCCGAGCTCGGCATCGGGCCGGGCACGCTCAGGCTTTCCGTCGGCCTGGAAGATACCGACGATCTGCTCGAAGATATCGAGCAAGCGCTGAGAGCCGCCGGATAGGGCTGACCGAACAGAGGTGAGCGGGGGGCGCCGATCAGGCGCCGGACGGGGTCTCTTCCAGCTCCGCGACGGCCTTGGTCTGGATGGTCATAACGTTGCCGCGCCAGTCGACGGCGCCGCTCAGCCAGCCGCGCGCCCATATCGCCGGCAGCATGCAGTCGCGAACCATCATCGCCAGGATGGTGCGCAGCGACAGGTGCCATCCTTTGACCCAGGCCAAGGCACATTCCGGCAGGTAGGCCGCGACCAGCACGGCGATGGCGGTTGCCGGCAGGCTGACGCCGGCGTCAGCCGCCGCGATCAGCGCAAGCAGCAGCGGCGGCGCCGCGCCGATCAGGATCTCGGGGGCGAAGAACAGCGCGAAGGTGACGCGGCGCAGCCGCGCCCAACGCGCCTGCCGAGACCAGATCTCGCCAAGCGTGCGCCGGCCGAGCGGCTGTTCGAAGGGCGAAGCGACAAGATTGACGCGAAGTCCGAGCCGGTTGACCAGCTTGGTCGCGGCGGCGTCCTCGGCGATCTCGGCGGCCGGTGCGCGGATGCCGCCATTGGCGTCAAGCATCGGCTTGTTCCACAACATGCTCTTGCCCTGGGCGAAGCCAAGGCCGAGCGCCTCTCCAGCGTACTGCCAGCGTGCCTGCAGTGTGTTGAGAAAGGCGCATTCGACCTCCCCCCAAAACCCTTCAGGCCGCGAGCCGATCGGCGTCGAGCAGACGAGGCCGGTGTCGGGCCGCCATGCCGCCATCAGCTGCTGGACATAATCGCTCGGCATAAGCACGTTGGAATCGGCAAGGATGACCCAGCGATAAAGCGCCGCTTCCCAACCCTTCACGCAATTGTTGAGTTTCGGATTGCCGCTGATGCGGTCGTCGCCGACGAGCAGCCGGGCGCGTATAGCCGGAAAACGCGCCATTGCAGTGGTGATCGACTTGACCACGGGGTCGTCGGCATGGGCGACGCAGAAGATGAGTTCGTAGCGCGGCCAGTCGAGTGAGAAGGCGCGCTCCAGCGTCTCCTCGGTAAACGGCTCGACGCCGCGCGCCGGGACGACGATCGATACCGGTGGCACGGTGGCGGCCGGCGATGCGATCCTAGCTGCTCGCTTCAGCTTCAGCGAAGCTAACAGGATGCTGGCGAGATTTGAAAGAAGGAGAGCTATGGAAAAGAGGGCGGCTGCGAATGTCGGTTCCATCGAGATCTGGTCACTCCAGAAATGCTGGCCGCATGACGGCCGTTTTCAACAATTCGACAGAACACCGAGTCGCCCGGCACAAGCCTGCACACCATCATTGTCATGTGTCACTTAAATGACATTGTTTTTCGGCACCTGCGCTTGAGTCGGGCAAGGAGATGACGCGCATCGTTGATCAAACTGCGCTGAGCGTCGAAAGTTCCGTCTACATTGCTTTGGAGCAGTTCATGTACAGCGCCGTCACCCGCAACATCGAAGTGCAGGTCAGGCCGTTCTATCTGGAGGATCATTCCGACCCGCCGCAAAACCGCTATGTCTGGGGCTACCAGGTGACCATCGACAATCGGTCGGACGAGTTCGTGCAGCTTCTGTCGCGCTACTGGCACATTACCGACGGCACCGGCAAGGTCGAGGAAGTGCGCGGCCCCGGGGTCGTCGGCGAGCAACCCGGACTCAACCCCGGCGACAGCTATCAGTATACGTCTGGATGCCCGCTCTCGACCCCGTCCGGCATCATGGTCGGGCACTACACAATGCGCAACAAGCGGGGCGAGACCTTCGACGTCGCCATCCCCGCCTTCTCACTCGATTTGCCAGGCACGCGGCGCACCGTCAATTGACGTTCACTTTGATTCCTCTTCCCGCCTTGCGGGGCGAGGAACCCAAGTTCTGCGAAGGCAGCCGCACTGACGCTCGTTATTGAGCCGCTGCAAATTCCGCCGGGTCGAAGTCATATTGCTTCGAGCAGAATTCGCAGGCGACGTGAATGCTACCATCCTCGGTGCTGTCTCTGATCTCCTCGGCGGAAAAACCCTCGAGGATGCCGCGGATCTTCTCCCTCGAGCATGAGCACTGGTCGGCGACCGGCACGCCGCCGAAGACGCGGACACCATGCTCGTGGAACAGCCGGTAAAGCAGCCGCTCGGCGCCGATAGTCGGATCGATCAGCTCGGTCGGTTCAATAGTACCAAGCAGCGCCAGCAGTTCCTGCCAGGAATTGTCGGTCGGGTCGTGGATTTCCTCACGCGGATCGCCGTCGCCCCCGGGAAGGTCGGGTACGCGCATGCGTTCCGGCGACTGCGGCAGGAATTGTGCCAGCAGGCCACCGGCGCGCCATTGCTCGCGGGCACCGCCGACGCCGGGCGTCAGAAGCTTGGCCACCGAAAGCCGTAGGTCGGTCGGAATCTGCTCCGATTGGCGGAAATAGGTGCGTGCGGCTTCTTCCAGCGTGACGCCGTCGAGCTGGACGATGCCCTGGTAGCGTTGCGTGTGGGCGCCCTGGTCGATTGTCAGCGCCAGGACGCCGCTGCCGAGCAGCGTCTGCGGCGACGTCTCGCCGGCAGCCGTCAAAGCCTCCAGCCGGTCGGCATCGAAGCGGGCATAGGCGCGCAGCGCGTGCGGCGTGGAGAAATCCGCGACCAGCATATCGACCGGCCCGTCGGTGCGGGTCTGCAGAATGAACTTGCCCTCGAACTTCAACGAAGTTCCGAGCAGGACGGTCAGCACACAGGCTTCGGCCAGTAGTCGTGCCACCGGCTCGGGATACTCGTGGCGGCTGAGAATAGCGTCGAGCATCGGCCCGAGCTGGACGGTACGGCCGCGCACGTCGAGCGGGCCGACCTCAAACGGCACGACATGGTCGTCGCCGGCGTAGCCGAACTCGCCGAGCTTGGGTTGATGTTCAGCCAATTGACGAGTTTCCAACATGACAAAGCTCCGGGGCGCGGCGATGCCGCCCTCCGGGGCGCATGCGACGAGACGCGCTCGATTTGCGTGATGCGCCTGAGATAGGCACCACGAACTCCCGGATCAAGGCGGCCCGGATCAAGCGCCCAGGCACCAGGCCAAAACCGCCTTCTGGGCGTGGAGCCGGTTCTCGGCCTCGTCGAACACCACCGAATGCGGCCCATCGATGACCTCGTCGGTAACCTCCTCACCGCGATGCGCCGGCAGACAGTGCATGAACAGCGCGTCCGGCTTGGCTTTCGCCATCAGGGCCGCGTTGACCTGATAGGGCAAGAAGACATTGTGGCCGCGCGCACGGTGCTCCTGACCCATCGAGACCCAGCAGTCGGTGACGATGCAGTCGGCCTCGTGAACGGCCTCCTCGGGCGAACGAGTGAATTTCAGCTTGCCGCCATTGGCCTTCGACCAGTCGACATGCCTCTGAGCCGGTTCGCTGCCTTCGGGCACGGCGACGTTCAGCTTGAAGCGGAACCGCGCAGAGGCCTCCAGTAAAGAATGCAGGACATTATTGCCGTCGCCGGTCCAGGCGATCGTCTTGCCGGCCACCGGACCGCGGTGCTCTTCGAAGGTCATGATGTCGGCCATCAACTGGCAGGGATGGGTTTCGTCGGTCAGCCCGTTGATGACGGGCACCGTAGCGTTTTCCGTCAGTTCCAGCAGCCGGTCATGCGAGGTGGTGCGGATCATGATGGCATCGACATAGCGCGACAGCACCTTGGCCGTGTCTGCAATAGTCTCGGAACGGCCAAGTTGCATCTCGGTGCCAGTCAGCATGATCGTCTCGCCACCCAACTGCCGCATGCCGACGTCGAACGACACGCGCGTGCGCGTCGAGGGCTTGTCGAAGATCATCGCCAGCACCTTGCCTTCGAGCGGCTTGGTGCGTTCGCCGGCCTTGAGCCTCGCCTTTCGCACAGCTGCGTCGTCGAGCATGAAGCGCAGATCGCCTTCGGAAACGGCGGAAAGATCGGTGAAGTGGCGAAGGGACATCAGGAATTCCAGGATTACTTCGCGGCGGCAGCGACGATGGCATCCGCCAGGCTCTTGGCGCCGGCACGAATGCGCTCGAGCCCCTCGTGGATCTCGGCATCGGTGACGGTGAGAGGCGGCAACAGACGGATAACGTTGTCGCCGGCCGGAACCGTCAAGAGATGCTGGTCGCGCAGTGCCACCGTAACCTTGGTGTTGGGCATCGCGCATTTAAGGCCGAGCATCAGGCCGGTGCCCCTGATGCTTTCGATAACGTCCGGAAATTCGTCGGCGACACCGGCCAGCCCCTGTTTCAAGAGCAGCGCCTTGCGCCGGACGTCATCGAGAAAGCCGTCTTCCAGCACCACGTCGAGCACGGCGTTGCCGACCGCCATGGCCAGCGGATTGCCGCCGAAGGTGGTGCCGTGCACGCCGGCGGTCATGCCGGCCGCTGCCTCGTCGGTGGCGAGGCAGGCGCCCATCGGGAAGCCGCCGCCGATGCCCTTGGCCACCGCCATGAGGTCGGGTGTGACACCCGCCCACTCATGCGCGAACAGCTTTCCGGTGCGGCCGACGCCGCATTGGACCTCGTCGAAAATCAAGAGCAGTCCGTGCTGATCGCAGAGCTGCCTGAGCCGCTTCAGCGATTGCGACGGCACTTGCCTGATGCCGCCCTCACCTTGCACCGGCTCGATCAGGATCGCCGCGGTTTCAGGCGTGATCGCCTTTTCGGCGGCGTCGATGTCGTCGAAGCCGACTTGGTCGAAGCCGTCGACCTTGGGGCCGAAACCTTCCAGATATTTGTACTGGCCGCCGGCGGCGATGGTCGCCAGGGTGCGGCCATGGAAGGCGCCTTCGAAGCTGATGGTGCGGAAGCGCTCGGGATGGCCCTTGATGAAGTGATAGCGCCGCGCCGTCTTGATGGCGCATTCAAGCGCCTCTGCGCCGGAATTGGTGAAGAACACCTTGTCGGCGAAGCTGGCGTCGGCCAGCCGCTCGCCGAGCCGGCTCTGTCCCGGAATCTCGTACAGATTGGAGACGTGCCAGAGCTTGGCGGCCTGTTCAGTGAGGGCCGCGACCAGATGCGGATGGCTGTAGCCCAATGAATTCACGGCGATGCCGCCTGCGAAATCGAGATATCGCTCGCCCTTGTCGGTGACCAGCCAGGTGCCTTCACCGTGGTCGAAAGCCAGGGGTGCGCGAACAAAGGTCTCGAAAAGCGCCGAACCGCTCATTATATGCGTCTCCGGAACCGGAAAATCAAAAAGCCGCCAAAGCGGCGGCCCTTGTGGCTTATCGTGTTTTTCGGCCGTGAAGTCAACGAAAAGGTCGCGCAAGGACGTGCGGCAAGCCCCCCAGCACAATGCCGGCTCATAAGCGACCGGGCAAGTTGGGGAAAACCGAAAAAACCGATTCGTGTTGGCCTTGGGACTCTTGTCACCGAGTCAGCGCATAAGGTAATTGTAGTAGAGAAATAACTAGATTTCGTGCGGCGGACCTAATCACCCGATATATGTGGTGTCTGCCCGGCAGAAGCCGGGTCGGGAATGGATTCCGATTGCCGCACTTTTCAGCAGGAGCGCGGTCTCATGAACTGGACTGACGAGCGAGTCGAACTTCTCAGAAAATTGTGGTCGGAGGGTCTCAGCGCCAGCCAGATCGCCGCACAGCTTGGTGGGGTCAGCCGCAATGCGGTCATCGGCAAAGTGCACCGGCTGAAACTGTCCGGCCGCGGACGCACAACCGCATCACCGGCACGCCAGAAGAAGACGGTACAGGGATCGACGATCCAGAAATCGGTGTCGCGGGCAGCAAGCGCCACGCGCCATGCCACCACGTCGATGTCGATCGGTGCGACCGCGCTCAAGGCGCAGTTCGATGCCGAACCGGTGTCGCGCCACTATATCCGCCCGGTCGAAAACGTCGTCGTGCCGATCTCCCGGCATCTGCAACTCGTCGAGCTGAACGAGCGCACCTGCAAGTGGCCGAATGGCGATCCGCTTTCGGAAGACTTCCATTTCTGCGGCAACGACGCCGCCGAAACCGGACCCTACTGCAAGTACCACGCCCGGGTGGCGTTCCAGCCGGCGTCGGAGCGGCGGCGGAGCAGGTGAATGGTGGCGGCTTGAGCCTGGCGTAAGAAGCAAGGCTCCCATTTAGCCCTATTCACTATTCACCTCTCTTCAAAGCCACCCATTCTTGCGAAACCGCCAGTAAAGAAACGTGCAGATCAGGGCGATTGCCGCCAGTACGGCCGGGTAGCCATATTCCATCCTCAGTTCCGGCATGTCGCTGAAATTCATGCCGTAGATGCCGGCGAATGCTGTCGGCACGGCCAAGATGGCGGCCCATGAGGCAAGCTTCTTGGAGATCGCCGTCTCCTGACTCTGGCCGACCAGAAGGCTCGCCTCGAAGGCGAAGGCGAGAACCTCACGCAGGCTGTCGATCTTTTCCTGGACCGTGCGGATGTGGTCGGTGACGTCGCGAAACAGCGGGTGCATGGCTGTATGGATTTGCGGCAGATCGGCGCTGGTCAGCCGCCGGCAGACCTCCACCAGCGGCAGGGCCGCATTACGCAGGCGCAAGAGATCGCGGCGCAGCATGTAAAGCCGCTCGATGTCGGAGCCGGTCATCGGCTTCAGCAGAACCTTGTCCTCGATCGCCTCGACCTCGTTTTCGATCTGCTCGAGCACCGGCATGTAGTTGTCGACGATGAAATCGAGAATGGCGTAGAGGACGAAATCCTCGCCCTTGGCGAGGGAATGCGGACAGCTTTCCCAGTGCTGGCGAACGGCGGCGTAGGAGGTCGACGGGCCATGCCTGACGCTGACAATGTAGCCAGCGCCGACGAACAGATGCGTCTCGCCGAAGGTGACACGGCTGTCGATCAGCTGCGCCGTGCGGGCAACGATGAACAGGGCATCACCATATTGCTCGATCTTCGGCCGTTGGTGCGGATGCTCGGCGTCCTCGATCGCCAACTCGTGCAGATGGAATTGCGCCTGGACGCGCAGCAATAAATTGCGGTCGGGCTCCAGCAGTCCGATCCAGACGACATGGCCCGGCTTCCCGGCCCATTCGCCGGCTTCCTCGATCGGTATGTCGGCGATGCGCCGCCCAGCCGTATAGACGCCGCAAGCGATTATGCCCGACATCGGCGGCGCGGGAGCAAACTCGCGGACATATTCCATCCCAGCCTCCTGAAGGCAGGCTTTCATCGCGGAACTGAGAAGTCGGCGCGTCGAAAGCTTAGCGCAATTTGCTCTCAGGTGGCGAATCCGAAATTCGCATTAGTGTGGAGCAGCAGGGGAGCTGCTTTTCGGATTTGAGAGCCACTCCACCAAGTGGCAACTCTAGCGGCCACCACGTTTTGTTTCGAGAACTCACTTCGCAGGCAGCGTTGCGGGAAGAATTATCTTATCCGTCTTGTCGCCCTTCGGGCGATCGGCCGGCATCTGATCGCCGGTGACGATATAGTAGATCGTCTCGGCGATGTTGGTGGCGTGGTCGCCGATGCGCTCGATGTTCTTGGCGCAAAACAGGAGATGCGTGCAGGGCGTGATGTTGCGTGGGTCTTCCATCATGTAGGTCAACAACTCGCGAAACAGCGAGGTGTACATGGCATCGATCTGGTCGTCGCGGTCGCGCACGAAACCGATTTTCTCCACCGACCGCGACGCGTAGACGTCGAGCACTTCCTTGAGCTGGGTCAGTGCCAGATTGGCCAAAGCCTCGAGGCCGCGGAACAGGCTGTTCGGCTGGCGCCCGTCGGCGACGGCAACCACCCGCTTGGCGATGTTCTTGCCGAGGTCGCCCACCCGTTCGAGGTCCGCCGAGATGCGGATCGCGCCGACGATCTCGCGCAGATCCGTCGCCATCGGCTGGCGCTTGGCGATGATGATGATCGCCTTGTCGTCGATCTCACGCTGCCCCTCATCCAGAACCAGGTCGTCTCGAATGACTTTCTGGGCGAGCCCCGGATTCGCATTGACCAGCGCCGCTACTGCCTGCTCGACCATGCGCTCGGCATGCCCGCCCATCGCCGCGATGCGCTTCGACAGATATTTCAGCTCCTCGTCATAGGCGCTGACGATGTGCACGGACTGCATGGACGAATGCCTTCCCGGATCTTCTGGTTGAGTCGTTCGCTCGAATCCCCGCTGATACGCTAGCCGGATGACAGAAAAAAGAAACGGCCCATCATGTGGTAGATAGTACGGCGTCAGCGAGCCGGCAAATGGACCGTGAACGCCGCGCCCTTGCCGACCTCCGACCTGATGGAGAGTCTGGCGTTGTGGCGGGTTAGGATATGCTTGACGATGGACAGGCCAAGGCCGGTGCCCTTTTGGGTCCGGCTGTTCTCGACATCGACGCGGTAGAAGCGCTCGGTGATGCGCGGGATATGTTCTTCGGGGATGCCGGGGCCGAAATCCCTGATGGTGACGTCGATGCCCGGCTCGGGATCGCTGTCGCCGCGCGTGATCGACACCACGACGCGTCCACCGGACTGACCGTATTTGCAGGCGTTTTCTAGCAGGTTTTCAAAAACCTGGAAAAGCTCGTCGCGATCGCCGGGCACGTCGAGCGGCCCTTGCGCGAAATCCCGCTCGATGACGACGCCGCTTTCCTTGGCCAGCGGCCCAAGCGAATCGATGACGCTGTCGATGGCCTGGCGCAGATCGACCTCGGTTCCCGGCTTGAGATAGGGCTTCATCTCCAGGCGTGACAGCGACAGAAGGTCGTCGATGAGGCGCGCCATGCGGCTGGTCTGGTTCTGCATGATCTGCAGGAACTGCTCGCGTGCCGCGGGGTCGTTGCGGGCCGGCCCGCGCAGCGTCTCGATGAAGCCAGCGATCGAGGCGAGAGGCGTGCGCAACTCGTGGCTGGCATTGGCAATGAAGTCGGCGCGCATTCTGTCGATCCGGCGCGCCTCGCTCTGGTCCTTGAACACCAGCACGTAGAGATCCGTGGCGTGGCCGACAGAAGACGCGCTCACCCGATAAGCTCGTTCGACCGGCAGCTTCTCGATGTAGTCGACGCTGTCCGAAGCGACGTTGCCCGACAAGATATTATCCAGCAAGGCCTGCATTTCCGGCGCGCGGAATTTCAGCGACAGCGATACGCCGGGGGCAATCCCACCAAAGGCTGCAAAGGCGGCGGCGTTGGCATGGACGATGGCGGCGGAGCGATCGAAAATGACCAGCGGATCGGCAACCGCCGCCGCGAGATATTCGCCGGAAAGCCGTTGCAGGCCGCTCGCCTCGATGGCCGCGGCATTTTCGGTCGATTGATGCGCGACGCCGGCCGGCAGCATCGCAGCGGCAACCAGCACGGCGCCTGCCAGCAGCACCACATAGCCGGATATGCCGGCAAAACCATAGACCATCAGAACTGCAACGAAGCCGGCCGCCAGCAGCCAGCGGCTGTTCCACAGCCGCATGGCGACGGCTTGCGCCCTGCCTTTCCGCTCTGTGCCGATGTCGGCCATTTGCGCTCCGTCGCCTGCGCTCCGTCTGCGGCCACCTCAAGAACTTCCTGCTGGACCGGCATGGAGGCTCCCAATAGCATGAGTCCGGAAGCTGGAAAGGTTCGTCTCGATGAAAAACGCCAAGGAAGGCCCCGCTACAGGTTCGTCGGGGCCGTTGAAGATCATGATCGACGGCAAGGAGCGGGAGTTCGACATCGAGGCCCCCACTCTTCCGGACTGGGTCGAGGACCGCAAGCTGACCGCCGGCGGCTATCCCTACGACAAGAAGATGAAGAGCGAGGGGTATGACGAGAGGCTCGAGCAGCTGCAGATCGAGCTGGTCAAGGCGCAGGCGTGGCTACAGTCGACGGGCAAGCGGGTGATGTCGCTGTTCGAGGGACGCGACGCCGCCGGCAAGGGCGGCACGATCTTCGTTTTGCGCCAGTATCTGAACCCTCGGACGGCGCGCAACGTGGCGCTGACCAAGCCAACACCCACTGAGCTTGGACAATGGTACTTCCAGCGCTACGTCGACCACTTCCCGACGTCGGGCGAATTCGTCACCTTTGACCGCTCCTGGTACAACCGCGCCGGCGTTGAACCGGTGATGGGATTCTGCACGCCCGCGCAGCACGAGCAATTTCTGGACGAGGTTCCGCATTTCGAGCGGATGATCCGCAACGAGGGCATCTATTTCTTCAAATTCTGGCTGAACATCGGCAGGGAAACGCAGCTTGAGCGATTCCATGACCGTCGCTGGAGCCCGCTGAAGAGCTGGAAGTTTTCGCCGATCGACATCGCCGGCATCACCAAATGGGACGACTACACCAAGGCGCGCGACCTGATGGTCGAACGCACGCACAAGGAGTTCGCGCCCTGGATCATTGTGCGGGCGAACGACAAACGGCGCGCACGGCTGGCGGTCATGCAGCGCATTCTCCTGTCACTTCCCTATGACGGCCGTGACCTCGACGTCATCGGCAAGGAGGACAAGAAGATCATCGGCGAAGGGCCGACTTTCCTCGAAAAATAAGCTCACCTCATCGATTCACGGCTCTCATGCCGCCATCCGGGCAATCCGCTGCAGCCGCTTCAGCGTGGTGTCGTCCTGCAGCGCCTGCTGGAAAAGCGAGATCTCCTGATCGATGCGGTCGCAGAGCGCGCCGGTGTCCCCCCTAAGCAGGTCGCGCGTCTGCAGCAGTGCCGCGACTGGCTTCTTGGCGAGCTGCCTGGCTCTGGCCAACGTGGCTTCCTCGACACTGACGTCCGTCACGATCTCGCCGACAAGGCCGAGCTGCCTGGCATCTTCGGCGGCGAGCGTGTCGCCGAGGCAGAAGAAGCGGAACGCACCGGCATAGCCGAGCTTCTGCGGCGCCAGGATGCTGGTCGCCGCGTCCGGCACCAGGCCGAAATCGACGAACGGCACCCGGAACGTGCTCTTGCTCGAGGCGATCACCATGTCGCAGTGGAACAGGATGGTGCAGCCGACGCCGACGGCGTCGCCGTCGACACAGGCAAGCACCGGTTTCGGGAACGTCGCCAGCGTGCGGAACATATCGGTGACGGCGGCGATCAATCGCCGATGTTTGGTGGCATCGAGAAATTCGGAGAAATCAGCACCGAGGCAAAAGCACCCGGCCAGGCCGCGCAGGACCACGACGCGGACGTCGTCATCGACAGCGGCTTCATGGAATGTCCTGGCCAGGCTTTCGTAGGCCCGCCTGTCCAGCACCGGGCGGCCGTCACCCGACGATACGGTGACGATCAGCGTGTGATTGCGGAATTCTGTTTTTGAGTGAACGTTCATGGCCCTCTCCAATCTTACGAGGCGCGTCTCTGTCCGAGCATGTCCGGGTACCCTCTGGCCAGCACCGGCGCAAAGTGATTGCGGCGCGATCGCACCACGTCGAGCGTGTGCTCGTTGAAGGTGAGCAGTGTGGCAACGACCTGCTGGTTGCCATAGGTCCGCTGATAGCCGAGCGGCGTTGCCAGGAAATGCAGTTGCAGCGCGCGAAGCACCCACATCGGCTCGAATTCGATGATCACCTGGTTGACGTTGCGCTTCAGACCCCACTCGACGAAGCCGGCGATCAGTTCGGTGCCCACCGTCGACACGCCGCGCCGGCCGTCGCGGAATCCCGGCGCAACCGCATAGCGGGTCAGTTCATAGACATTCGGCCCCGACGGTGGGGTTCCCTCATAAAGGTCCGCCAGCACATCGGTTAGAAGATGTGCCCGGGTCGTCGGCAACATACGCTGGTAACCGGCGAGCTCGCCATTGCGGATGACGATCTGGTGCACTGCCTCGTCGTGGTCGAATTGATCGATCTCGAGGCCATCGGGGCGCTGCAGATCGGTCCATCCCATCTCCTCGACGAAAATCTTGTAACGCAACCGATGAACTGCCTCCCAAAGGCCTGGGCGTTCCATCAATTCCTGGGTGGTGAGGGAAAAAAGCATTTGCCGTCTCCTAGGTTCAATAGGAAAATACGGCCGTGCTCCCCCGAGAAAATTACGCGATCACGTAGGCAAGAATTTCTAGGCCGGCGCGGCCGACCTAGTTAATATAGCCGCGCCTTATCGCTTCCGCGACGGCTTGGACCCGGTTGACGGCACCGAGTTTGCTTTTGGCGTTAAGAAGGTGTTTCTCTGACGTGTGTTCCGAAATGCCGAGAATTTGGGAAATCTCCCATTCGGACTTGCCAACGGCGGCCCATTGCAGGCATTCGCGCTCACGCGGCGTCAATTCGACATGGTCGATGGTTTTGCCCGCCATGGTGTGGAGCTGCATGGCGCGGCCAATCGCATAAGTCGAGACCAACGAGACCAACCCGAACTCGGCGCCCGACAATTCGACAGCCTCGCCGCCCAGCGACACCATGACGATCTGGCCATCGAGCGTGATCAGCGGGAAGGCCAACCCGTCGCGCAGCTTGAATTCACCGGCGTCGCCCATCACCTCGCCGCCGCTCTTGCCGATGCGGATGCCCTGAGACGCTTCCCGCCACTGGAACGGCGCCTGAAGCTGCTTCATGTGGCTGACGACGGGATCGTGATCGACGTAGTTGCGTGCGACGTAGCGCTCAAGCCATTCAGCCGGCCAGTCGCAAAGCAGCACATGGTTCTTTTGCTGATTTTTCGGCGTTCCAGGTTGCGGAACCGTCCCGGCCATCAGCGCCGTCAGCCCGAACCCGCTTGTTACCCCCAGCAGCTTTTCGCAGACGGCGGCCGCTGTGCCGGCGTGCTGCAACTGATCTATCAACTCCAGGGTACGATCGAAATGACCCATCGCAACATCTACCCCATGTTGCCTTCCGCACTTGAGACCAATGGCAGTGATCAACCCGCACTACGCCATCAACCCCGGACTGCAAAGCTGCTCCCTCTGTACGCCCCACCGCTCCTCTTGAGCCGGCATCATACAGTCACTTGCAAACTCACTAAACAATATCCCTAAATTGCCATGATGAAACCAAAAACCGTTGTGCCTGAGTTATTTTCGTACAAGAACCTGTGTTATTTCGTACGAAAGCCGGGGCAAGACTGGACGGAGTCGTCGCGTGGCGTTTCGGTGCATATCCATTTCATTGATCTCGATGCTGATCGGAGTGCAATCGCTTGCGGGTGCTGCGCGCGCTGCGGAGCCGCAGGTGCCGGTGTTTTGGGACGCCAAGGTGCGGCTGCCAAAGCCGGACCTTTCGATGCTGCCGCGGCTGCGATTCCTGACCACCACCGATTTCCCGCCCTTCAACTTTCTCGACGGGGCAGGCCGACTGTCCGGCTTCCATGTGGACCTGGCGCGCGCCATCTGCGCCGAGCTCGGCATTGCCGAAAAATGCCAGATCCAGGCGCTGCCCTGGGCCGAGCTCGAAGGCGCGCTGCGGAAAGGCGAAGGCGAAGCGATCATTGCCGGAATCGCCGCCACGCCGGAATCGCGGTCGAAATACGCGTTTTCACGCTCCTACCTGCAATTTCCGGCACGCTTCGTCGTGCCGAAGACACAGGCGCTGACGGAACCAATGTTCGACAAGCTGCGCAGCAAGCGTGTCGGCGTGATCGCCGGCTCCGGGCATGAGCGGATGCTGCGCGATTATTTCGGCGACGTCCAAATCGTCCCCTTCGCAAAGCCGGAGGAGCTTTATGGCGAGCTGAAAGCCGGCAAGATCGACGTCGCCTTCGGCGATGGCATGCGTTTTGCGTTCTGGCTCGGCGGTTCGGATGCGGCGGGCTGCTGCCGCTTTGCCGGCGGCCCCTATCTGGCGCCCGAATATCTCGGCTCGGGCATGGCGATCGCCACCAGGGCCGACGATCCGGCCCTGGCCGCCGCTTTCGACTATGCGCTGCAGGAAATTTCGGTGAAAGGCACGTTCGCCGAGTTCTATCTGCGCTATTTTCCGGTCAGCTTTTTCTGAGCTTGGCTGCTGGCTCAGGTCAGCGTGCGAAGGCGGGCCTTGGCGGCTCGCGCGATGGCGGCGACCGTCAGCGCATCGAGGTCGAGTTCCCGGCGGACGAGCTGCAGCACGCGCACCTCCTCCAGTCGCATTTCGAGATCGACGGCCGCGACCTCGAAGGCAGCGGCATAGGCGGTGTCACGCAGGCGGTCGGGCAGCGCCTCGGCGACGCGCGCCAGGACGCCCTCCAGCCCGTCCTTTTCTTGCAGCATTTTCTGGCAGGCCTGGGCGACCTCGACCAGCCGCTCCTGATTGAAATCCTCAAACACCGGCCAGGATCGAACGACGTCGCCGATCCGCGCCAGTTCGACATCGGTCATGTCGCGGTCTGACGCCGAGGTGATGACCATCAGGTAGATCATGGCTTCGTGTGGCGACAATGGCATTTACAACTCCTTGAGACGGGTCCCGAAGTTAGGAACGAGGGACCGGCGCCGCAAGGAAAAAGAGCCGCGATCGTTGACGCTCCGGTCAGGCCCTGAAGCCTGATCCATACCGATTAAATGGGACGGGGCTCATATCTTCTTGCCTGATCACGGTCCTGCCCGGAAACCGGGTTCCACTTTTCGGGATCATAGTCTAGAGCATGCGGCTGCCGGCACGGATGCCGGCAAAGCTGCAGGAAATAGCATCATGGCCGGACAACAGCCGATCGATCTCAGCCCGGAAGTCCTCACCGCCGCCGCCGAAAGCAAGGCGTGGCCGTTCGAGGAAGCGAAAAAGATCGTCGCCCGCTACGCGAGCAGCGGCTACCCGGAAACGGTGCTGTTCGAGACCGGCTACGGCCCGTCGGGGCTGCCGCATATCGGCACTTTCGGCGAGGTGGCGCGCACATCTATGGTGCGCCACGCCTTCCGCGTGCTGACCGAAGACAAGGTCAAGACGCGGCTGCTGTGCTTCTCCGATGACATGGACGGATTGCGCAAGGTGCCGGACAATGTGCCTAACAAGGACATGCTGCGCGCGTATCTCGGCAAGCCGCTGACCAGGATACCGGACCCTTTCTCCAATGAGTATCCGTCCTTCGGCGCCGCCAATAACGCACGGTTGCGCGCCTTCCTCGACCGTTTCGGCTTCGATTACGAATTCGCTTCCTCGACCGACTATTATACTTCCGGCCGCTTCGACGCGACGCTGCTCAAGATGCTCGAGCGCTTCGATAAGGTGATGGCAATTATGCTGCCGTCGCTGCGTGAAGAGCGGGCGCAGAGCTATTCGCCCTTCCTGCCGATCCATCCCAAGACCGGCATCGTCATGCAAGTCGCGATCGATGAGCGCAAGCTCGACGCCGGCACCATCGTGTGGCGCGACCCGGACACCGGCGAGCGCTTCGAGACGCCGGTGACCGGCGGTCATGCCAAGCTGCAATGGAAGCCAGACTGGGCGATGCGCTGGGCAGCACTCGGTGTCGATTACGAGATGTCCGGCAAGGATCTGATCGATTCCGTCAAGCTCGCCGGGCAGATTTGCCGTGCGCTCGATGCTCCAGCGCCGGAGGGCTTCAATTATGAGCTGTTCCTCGACGAGCACGGCCAGAAGATCTCGAAGTCGAAGGGCAATGGGCTAACCATCGACGAGTGGCTGACTTATGCGCCGACCGAGAGCCTTAGCCTTTATATGTTCCAGCGCCCGCGAACCGCGAAGAAGCTTTATTTCGACGTCATCCCGAAGGCGGTAGACGAATATTACACGTTCCTCTCTGCTTATCAGAAGCAGGATTGGAAAGAACGGCTGGGCAATCCGGTCTGGCACATGCATGACGGCAATCCGCCTATCATCGACCTGCCGGTGTCGTTCGCGCTGCTGCTCAACCTGGTCAGCGCCTCGAATGCGCAGAACAGGGACGTGCTGTGGGGCTTCATTTCGCGCCACGCACCGGGTGTGACGCCGGCAACTCACCCCGAACTCGACCGGCTGACCGAATATGCGATCCGCTATTTCGACGATTTCGTGAAGCCGGCTAAGGTGTACCGTGCCGCCGACGCGGTCGAGCGCGAGGCGCTGACCAAACTTTCGGAAGCGCTCGCCGCGCTGCCCGCTGACGCCGCCGGCGAGGCGATCCAGAACGCCGCCCTCAATGTCGCGCGCAAGATCGAGCGCTACCAGGATCGTTCCAAGCAGAGCCCTGAGGGTGGACCCGGCGTCTCCGTCGCCTTCTTCCAGATGATTTATCAGGTGCTGATAGGTCAGGAACGCGGGCCGCGCTTCGGTTCCTTCGCCGCACTCTACGGCATTGCCGAAACGCGTGAGCTCATTCGACGGGCGCTTGCTGGTCAGCTGGCGGCTTGAGGACGCCGTCCTGCTCCTCCAGGATCGAGCCCGGCGCCACAGGCGCGGATCGCGACGCAGCCGGGAGCGGCGGCAGGCCTGAGACGCTCGGCGCCGGCCCGAAGACGCCCTTTTTCGCTGCACGCGCCTTCTCGCCGGCTTCTATGTAAGCGCCGCCCTTGGCGGCGCGCGCCCAGCCGTTTTCGACCAACCATTGGCCGATATCCTGATTGCCGATCCGGCACTCGGCGGCGATCAGGTCACGGCCGCCTTCGGGCGGCACGGCACAGACCACCGCACGACCGCGCAGAAAAGCGCGGAAGGCAGTTCGCGCCCGGATGCCGCAACTCCAAGACTTGCCGCCGTCGGTGCAAGTCTCGTCCTGCTTGACGATGTCGATGCCGGAAACCGCAATCGAATAGCCCTTTGCCTCGATGACCCCGGCGGCCGGCGCGACCGACTGGAACAGTTTCGTGCCTTTCCAGTCGTCAGGCATTTTCGTTTTTGGCGGCCTGGGCAGTCCGGCCAATGCCAGATCGCTCAACGGTGCGCGCGGCTCAATCCGTTCAAGCTCGTCGGAACCGAGCTGCGGCGGCACCACGATTTCCGGATCGATTGCCCTTGAATGCGTAGCCTGCTTGGCCGCCTCTGGTTTCGAGATGGCCGACGTAGCCGGCGCGGCGGGCTGGGGTTCAGCGCTGACCTGAATTTGCTCGCCAGGGCCGCCGCTTTGGTTCTGGACGGCGCGGCCGCCAGCGACAATTGCCGTGGCCATCGCCGGAATCGCCAGAACGGCCAAGGCAAGGTGAGGCAGACGCACCGGCCCCGCGCCTACTGGCTTGCCCAGACAATCCGCGCCACCCATTCGACATCACGCATGGGGATGTCGCGGTCCGGATGATCGGGATTGAGGGAGACCAGCGCGATCGACTTCGGTGTCTGGCGGTCGAGCACCTTGGCCATCACCTCGCCGGCATTGGTCTTGACGACGACGCGATCGCCCTTTCGTATGATAGCCCCCGGCTCGACGATCAGGACATCGCCATTGCGGTAAAGCGGCAGCATGGAATCGCCCTGGACCTTCAACGCATAGGAGGTTTCGGTTGCCCGTGCCGGCAGCTCGATCAGGTCCCATCCCTGCCCCGCCGGAAACCCGGCGTCGTCGAAGAAGCCACCGGCGCCCGCCTGGGCGAAGCCGAGCAGCGGCACCGACGATTTCTGCACGGGCAGTGCGCCGGAATTACCCCGGCCTTCGACCAGCCCCGCAAATTCATCCAGCGAGGCGCCGGTCGCCTCGATGATCTTGGCGAGCGATTCGGTCGACGGCCAGCGCGGCCGCCCATCCGAGGACAGCCGCTTCGATTTGTTGAAGGCCGTCGAGTCGAGGCCAGCGCGCCTGGCCAGCCCGGAGGCCGAAAGCGAATAACGCTCGGCGAGAGCGTCGATGGCGGCCCAAACGCGGTCATGCGAGAGCACCTTGCTCTCCTTCGAAACAGGAAAAAATACCTTCCCTGTTCTACCTCTTGGCCGCCATCTTGTCCACCGCCGAAGACGGCGTCACGCTGCCTCCTTGGCCTCGTTCCTGTCATAGGGATCGAAACGCTCATAGAAGGTCTCGCCCTTCTCGGCCATGTCGAGCAGCAGCTTCGGCGCCCTGAACTCGGCGCCGTATTTCTTCTGCAGGCGCTTGGCGATCTTGACGAATTTCTTCGCGCCGATGCCGTCGATGTAGGACAGTGCACCGCCTGTGTAGGGCGCGAAGCCGAAGGCCAGGATCGAGCCGACATCGGCCTCGCGTGGATCGGTAACGATGCCCTCCTCCATCACCCGTGCCGCCTCAAGCGCGATGGTGACCAGCAGCCGCTGCTTCAGCTCCTCATAATCGACCCTCTCCGGCGCCAGTTGCGGGTAGAGGTCCCTGAGGCCTGGCCACAGCTTCTTCTTGGCAGGTTTTGCCGGATAGTCGTAGAAGCCCTTGCTGTTCTTGCGACCCAAGCGACCGTGTGTGTCGACCATCGTGCTGATCAGCGCCATCTGCTTCGGGTCGACCGCCTTGTCGCCGAGATCGCGCATCGTCTGCTTCATGATCTTCTGGGCAAGGTCGATCGCGGTCTCGTCGGTCAACGCCAGAGGACCGACCGGCATGCCGGCGGCTTTCGCCGCATTCTCGATCATCGGCGCCGGAACACCTTCGATCAGCATCTTGTAGGCTTCCGACATGTAGCGCAGTACGCAGCGATTGACATAGAAACCGCGCGTATCGTTGACGACAATCGGGGTTTTCTTGATGGCGCGGACAAAGTCGATCGCGGTGGCCAGCGCTTTGTCGCCGGTCTTCTTGCCGAGGATGATCTCGACCAGCATCATCTTGTCGACCGGCGAGAAGAAGTGGATGCCGATGAAATTCTTTGGCCGCGCCGAATTCCTGGCCAGCGATGTAATCGGTATGGTGGACGTATTCGAGGCGAAGGTCGCCGAAGGCTTGAGCACAGCCTCGGCCTGTTCGGTGGCGCCCTTCTTTACGGCCGAATCCTCGAATACCGCCTCGACGACAAGATCGCAGCCGGCGAGATCGGCGTAATCGGCCGTCGGCGTGATCAGCGTCAGCAACTGGTCCTTGTCCTGTGGCTTGGCACGGCCCTTCTTCACCTGATCCGAGATAAGGTTGTCGGAATGCGCCTTGCCCTTGGCGGCAGACTCCATGTCACGGTCGAGCAGCACCACCGGAATGCCCGCCTTGGCCGTCACATAGGCAATGCCGGCGCCCATGAAGCCGGCGCCGAGCACGCCGATCTTCTTAAACCTCGTTTCCGGCACACCGGCCGGGCGGCGCGCGCCCTTGTTCAGTTCCTGGAGCGACACGAACAACGAGCGGATCATCGCTGCCGCTTCCCTGGTCTGCATGATCTCGGTGAAGTAGCGCTGCTCGATCCGCAAGGCGGTGTCGAACGGCACCAGCAAGCCCTCGTAAACGCATTTCAGGATGGCGGCAGCGGCGGGATAGTTGCCATAGGTCTCGCGGCGCAGGATGGCGATGGCCGGCGGCCACAGATTGGCACCGGCCACCGAATAGATCGGAGCGCCGGGCAGCTTGAAGCCTTTTTCGTCCCAGGGCGCCACCGGTTTCAAGCCGTTCCTGATCATCGCCTTGGCGGTTTCGACCAGCTTGTCCGGCTCGGCAATCTCATGGATCAGGCCCATCGACTTGGCCTTCTGCGGCGACAGCGTCTGGCCGGAGGTCAGCATTTGCAGCGCCTGCTGCTGGTCGGTCAGCCGCGGCACGCGCTGGGTTCCGCCGGCGCCGGGGAAAATGCCGATCTTCACTTCGGGAAGTGCCATCCTCACTTTGTCGGAATCGGCCGCGACACGGCCATGGCAGGCGAGCGACAATTCGAACGCGCCGCCCATGCAGGTGCCGTTGATCGCCGAAACCCACGGCTTACCCGAGGTTTCCAGCTTACGGAACAGGCCGTTCATATAGCCCGCATTGTCGAACAGCGCCTTGGTCGCCTTCTCTGGGTCCTTTGCCTTGTCGGCGGCGAAGGTCGCCAGCATCTTCTGCAGCATGGTGATGTCGGCGCCGCCCGAGAACGTATCCTTGCCGGAGGTAATGACCGCCGCCTTGATCGCTGCATCGGTCGCCACCTTGTCGACGATGACGTTCAGCTCGAGCGTCACCTCTTGGGTGAAGACGTTCATCGAACGGTCCGGCATGTCCCAGGTGACCAAAGCAATGCCGTCGGCGTCGGTGTCGAGGGTGAAATTGGTATAGCTCATCATCTCTCTCCGTCAGACGCGTTCGATGATCGTTGCGGTGCCCATGCCGGCGCCGATGCAAAGCGTCACCAGCGCGGTGTTCAGGTCGCGGCGTTCCAATTCGTCCAGCACCGTACCGAAGATCATCGCACCGGTGGCGCCCAGCGGATGGCCCATGGCGATGGCGCCGCCATTGACGTTGATCCGGTCATGAGGAATGTCGAAAGCCTGCATGTAGCGCAGCACCACCGAAGCGAAGGCCTCGTTAAGCTCGAACAGGTCGATGTCCGACAGCTTCATCTTCGCCCGCCTCAACAGCTTTTCGGTGACGTCGACCGGACCGGTCAGCATCAGCACCGGTTCGGAGCCGATGTTGGCAAAGGCGCGGATACGCGCGCGCGGCTTGAGGTCGAGCGTCTTTCCCGCCTTTTTCGAGCCGAGCAGCACGGCCGCCGCGCCATCGACGATGCCGGACGAATTTCCGGCATGGTGGACGTGGTTGACCTCTTCCACCTCGGGATGCTTCTGCACCGCGACGGCGTCGAAGCCGCCCATTTCGCCGGGCATGACGAAGGACGGGTTGAGCGCGGCCAGCGACTGCATGTCGGTCGAAGGCCGCATGTGCTCGTCGTGATCGAGAATGGTCAGGCCGTTCTGGTCCTTGACCGAGATCACCGAATTCTTGAAGCGGCCCTCGCCCCACGCCTTGGCGGCACGCTTCTGGCTTTCGACCGCGTAGGCATCGACGTCGTCGCGCGAAAACCCGTATTTGGTGGCGATCAGGTCGGCCGATATGCCTTGCGGCACGAACCAGCCGGGCAGGCCGACCGAAGGATCCATGAACCAGGCGCCGCCGGAGGCGCCCATGCCGACCCGCGACATCGATTCGACGCCACCGGCAATCACGATCTCGTCGGCGCCTTGCGCGATCTTGGCGGCGCCGAAATTGATGGCGTCGAGGCCCGAGGCGCAGAAGCGCGATATCTGCATGCCAGGCGCCTTGGTGTCGTAGCCGGCCTCGAAAGCAGCGGCACGTGGAATGACTGCACCCGCCTCGCCAACCGGATCGACACAGCCGAAGATGATGTCGTCGACGGTGCCGGTGTCCAGCCCGTTGCGGTCGCGGATCGCCTCGAGCACCTTGGCGCCGAGCCGCACCGCCGGCACTTCGTGCAGCGAGCCATCCTTCTTGCCCCTGCCGCGCGGCGTGCGCACGGCATCATAGACGTAAGCTTCGGCCATTTTCCTGCTCCTTGGGTTTGCTGAAAGTCGCTCAGAGAGAGCGCCCGATCAGCAATTTCATGATCTCGTTGGTTCCACCGTAGATGCGCTGGACGCGGGCGTCGCGGAACATGCGCGCAATCGGATATTCATTCATGTAGCCATAGCCGCCATGCAATTGAAGGCATTCGTCGACGACTTTTCCCTGCAGGTCTGACAGCCAGTATTTGGCCATCGAGGCCGTCACCGGGTCGAGGCCGCCGTTAATGTGGCGGGCAACGCAGTCATTATAGAAGACGCGCCCAATGGTCGCCTCGGTCTTCAATTCGGCCAGCTTGAACTGGGTGTTCTGGAATTCGATGATGGCCTTGCCGAAGGCCTTGCGCTCCTTGACGTAGTCGATGGTAAGAGCCAGCGCCCGCTCGACCATGGCGATAGCAGTGGTGCCGATCTGCAGCCGCTCCTGCGGCAATTGCTGCATCAGCTGGACGAAGCCCTGGCCTTCCTCGTTGCCAAGCAGGTTCGAGGTCGGCACACGCACGTCGTTGAAGAACAGTTCCGACGTGTCGTTGGCCTTGAGGCCGATCTTGTCGAGGTTGCGGCCGCGCTCGAAGCCCTCCACCTCGTCGGTCTCGACGACGATCAGCGAGATGCCCTTGGCACCTTTCTGCGGATCGGTCTTGGTGACGACGATGATGAAGTTAGCGAGCTGGCCGTTGGTGATAAAGGTCTTCGAGCCGTTGAGCTTGTACTGGTTGCCGTCCTTTTCGGCGCGCGTCTTGACGCCCTGCAGGTCGGAGCCCGCACCCGGCTCGGTCATGGCGATGGCGCCGATCAGTTCGCCGGTCGCCAGCCTCGGCAGCCATTTCTTCTTCTGCTCGTCCGAGCCGTAATGGAGGATGTAGGGGGCGACGATCGAATTGTGCAGGCCAATGCCGAACCCGTCGACGCCGACATGGGCGATCGCCTCGATGATGGCGCTCTCATGCGCGAAGCTGCCGCCCGAGCCGCCATATTCCTCCGGCATCGAGGCGCAGAGCAGGCCGGCCGCACCCGCCTTCAGCCAGCTTTCGCGGTCGACCATCTCGTTCTTCTCGAACTCGTCGTAACGCGGCGCGATCTCTTCCGACATGAAGCGGTGCGCCATGTCATAAAGCATGCCGACCTCGTCCGCCGCCCAGGCGGGTTTTGGAAGGCCAAGGATTTCGGCGGGACTGGTCATGTTTATTCTCTGATCCTCCTTCCAAGCACGCCGCCAGAATTGAGGCTGGCGCGCTGCCGTGGCGCCCTCTCCCGGCCGCTTCGCGGCCACCCTCCTCGCGAGGAAGAGGGGAGCCTAGAACGCTTCGGCCGGCAGCGCCATCAATGTGTCGGCGCCGCTGGAGATGCGGGCAAGGTGCGCCGCCGTCTCCGGCATGATCCGCTCCACGAAGAAGCGCGCCGTCACCAGCTTGTTGTCGTAGAAAGACGAAGCGCCGTCGGCGCCATTCGCCAATTTCGCTGCGGCCACCCTGGCCATCTGCGCCCACATATAGCCCAGCGCCACCAGGCCGAAGAGATGCATGTAGTCGGTCGAGGCGGCACCGGCATTGTCGGGCTTGGCCATGCCGTTCTGCATCAGCCACATCGTCGCCGCCTGCAGATCGTTGAGGCTCTTCTTCAGCGCCTTGGTGAAGGGCGCCATCTTCTCGTCGGTGCGGTTCTCCTCGCAGAACTCGCCGACTTCCCTAAAGAACGCCTGCACCGCGCGACCGCCATTCAAGGCCAGCTTGCGGCCGACGAGGTCGAGTGCCTGGATGCCGTTGGCACCCTCATAGATCATGGCGATGCGGGCATCGCGGACGAACTGGCTCATGCCGTGCTCTTCTATATAGCCGTGGCCTCCGAACACCTGCTGCGCCATTACCGCGTGATCGAAACCCTTGTCGGTGAGCACGCCCTTGACCACCGGCGTCATCAGGCCGGTATAGTCATCGGCTGCCTGGCGATCCTTGTCGTCACCGGAGCGGTGAGCGATGTCGGACTTGATCGCCGTCCACAGCGCCAGCGCGCGGCCGGCCTCGTTGAAAGCCTTCATGGTCATCAGGCTGCGGCGGATGTCCGGATGGACGATGATCGGATCGGCCTTTCTGTCCGGCGCCTTCAGCCCTGACAGCGAGCGGCCCTGCAGACGATCCTTGGCGTAAGAAACCGCATTCTGATAGGCAACCTCCGACAGTGAGAGCCCCTGCAGGCCGACGCCAAGCCGCGCCTCATTCATCATGGTGAACATGGCTTTCAGCCCGCCATTGGCCTCGCCGAGCAGTGTGCCTTCAGCGTCGTCATAATTCATGACGCAGGTCGAATTGCCATGGATACCCATCTTCTCCTCGATCGAGCCACAGGAGACGGTGTTCTTCTCGCCCGGATTGCCTGATGCATCGAGCTTGAGCTTCGGCACGATGAACAGCGAGATGCCCTTCACGCCATCCGGCGCGCCCTCGATACGGGCCAGCACGAGGTGGACGATGTTTCCCGACATGTCATGCTCGCCGGCCGAGATGAATATCTTCTGGCCGGAGATCCTGTAGGTGCCGTCGCCATTTGGAACGGCCTTGGTGCGCAGCAAGCCGAGATCGGTTCCGCAGTGCGGCTCGGTCAGGTTCATGGTGCCGGTCCAGGCGCCCTCGACCAGCTTCGGCAACCATGTCGCCTTCTGCTCTTTGGTGCCATGGGTGATGATCGCAGCGATCGCACCTTGCGTCAGTCCGGCATACATCATCAGCGACATATTGGCCGACACCATATATTCGGCAACCGCAGTATGCACTGCATAGGGCAAGCCTTGCCCGCCAAACTCGACAGGTGCGGCGAGCCCCATCCAGCCACCTTCGCGATACTGGTCGAAGGCTTCCTTGAAGCCTTTTGGCGTCGTCACCGATCCGTCGACATGGCGCACACAACCTTCCACGTCGCCGACACGGTTGAGCGGCTGCATGACGTTTTCGGCGAGCTTCGCGCCCTCGGCAAGGATGGCCTCGAGCACATCCGGCGTCGCGTCGGAAAATCCGGGAAGATTGGAATAGCGCTGATAGCCCAGCACCTCGTTCAGCACGAACAGCGTGTCCCGGATCGGCGCTCTGTAGATCGGCATGCGTTTCCTCCACCATGCGGTCTTGGCCCCGAAATCAGCCTCAGCATATGAGGATGGCAGACGGACCAACGTTGCGGTCGAGATAACAAATATTGACGTTTGCGTAAACGTCAATTCTGCGATGGGGCAAATTTTCTCCCGCGCGCCAAGACGGCAAACGGCGAAGGACGGTAACGACGAAGAACCGCGCGGCGCAAGCCGCGCGGGTGTCCTTAGGCAGAAATAGGGAGGGTTTGTTTAGCTCGCCCCGCTGGCCTGCGGCGCCGCGCGCGCGCTCAGCATTTGCCGGACGGTCGACATCGAGGCACTCAGTTCGCTGATGGCGTCATCGATCAACGCCCGCTGCTTCTGCAGGCGGGCAAGCTGCTTCTCCGACTTGTCGAGCGCCAACCGCAACTGCTTGGTGTTGGAGCCGTTCGGATCGTAGAGGTCCATCATCTGCTTGACATCACGCAGCGAGAACCCGACCTTGCGGCCGAGCAAGATCAGTTTCAGCCGGGCCCTGTCGCGGCGTGTATAGAGACGGGTTGAGCCGTCACGCTGCGGGTTGAGTAGACCCTTGTCCTCATAGAAACGCAGCGTGCGCAGCGTCACTCCGTATTTCTTGGCCATTTCGCCGATGCGGACAAGCTCTTCACCGGCTTCGCTCGACATATCGTTGGTATTGGCCGCGGCTTGGCCGGGCGAAATAAGTTTCATGGTCACTGGCTTTCCCCGTCTGGTGGCGTCGCGGTCGCGGACCTTGCGTCGCCTGAGTGAAAGCGGGGGCGTGCTTCCACTCGTGGTTTCAACAAACAAATCACAAACGGCGTAATCCGCTCGTTTACGTTTACGTCAATGCTATATCGATAGCCGCCTTACGACGCAAGAGCGTTCTGGGCTTGGAACTTTATGCCGCAGCGCCGGTGGATAACCTAAAAGTCGTGGCCGATTCGGGAGCGATCATGCGGCTGATCAAAATTCTACAGCGTCTTTTGTGCGTCCAAAAAGACACCCGGCGCCGTCCGCAGCCAGTCGACAAAGTTGCAACTTCTTAAGCTTGGTTAACGCGTTGTTTACCACGTTGGGGCGAAATGTGCGCATGTCGGTTACCCGTGTTTATCCTGTATTGAATTTTTCACGGTTTTTCGGAGCGCGGGTAAGACCCGGGAAGCTCGTCTTCCACTGCAACAAGCCAAGCAGTCGCGTTCGTCCCGGCAGGACTTTGGGAACCTGGTGAAAGCCAGCAATTCTGAAACGGGCGCATTGATGAACAGCAAGCGGTCCTACCTCGATACACTCAACGCCGGCAGGCAGCGCAGGCCGCACACGACGCTTGAAGAGCTCAACCGTTCCCTGGAAACGCTGGAGCAGCGACTGGAGCGGACGCGCGAGGAGACTGCAAGCCATCCCGGTCCACGCCGACCAGCGGCAGAACCGCGCTATCCTAGTGCCCAACCCTATGGCCAGCAGCGCCGGTACGAGGACCCACGCGACGCGCAGCGGCCGAAAGGTCCAGCGGCGGCCGTCGACCAGAACTACCAGGCGATCGCCCGCGATATCGACCGGGTGCGCGGCCAGGAGGACGGCGTCGCCCTAGCCGGCAAGATCGCTGGCGAATTGCGCGGCCTGCGCGAAGAGCTTCGCCAGCAGATGACCTCCGGCCTGCAACGCGAGTTCGACGCACTGCGCAAGAATATCGAGCGAGCCTACCAGTCAAATGGCGGCGGCAAGGGCAGCGCCGAACTCGGCGTCGAATTCGAGCGGCTTTCCGGCGCCATCCAGACGCTGGCCGAAAAAAGCGACGACAGAAGCGTCAATATGTTGCGGCTCGAGCTTGAGCAGGTCAAGGCAGCTCTCGATACGCTGGCGCGCGACGAGAGCGTGCAGGCAGTGGGCCGCCGCTGGGACGATTTCGACCGCCGCTGGAGCGCCTTCGAGGACCGCGTCGACGCCGATCAGCGCAAGCGCTCCGACGCGCCCGGCCTGTCGGCGCTGACCGAGCGGCTCGAACAGATCAGCAATGCCGTCAGCAATCTGCCGGAATCGCTGTCGCTGCGCTCGCTGGAGGAAAAGGTCCGCATGCTTGCCGGAGCGGTCGACCATTTCGCCCGCCAGCAGGACAATCGCGGCAGCGACACATTCAGTCAGATCGACGAGCGGCTCGACGAGATTTCCCGCGCGATCGTCGCCTCGACGGTTGCCGCGCAAGCCAATTCGTTCGACCCCGAGCCCTTCGAACGCATCGAGAAGCGGATCGATTCACTGGCCCAGCAAATCGAAGAAGTGTCGCAGGATCATCCGGGCCGGGAGGTCATCGACCGTCTCAACACATTGTCGAGCCGCGTGGATGAGCTGGCCGGCCGAGCCAATCTGCCGGAACAAGCTATGGAGCGCCTTGCCAGGCAAGTCGCGCTTATCGCCGACAAGATCGACCATGCACCTGCCATGCCCGACGCCGACTACATCTTCCAGGGGCTCGAGCAGCGCTTCGATGTGCTGTCCAGCATGATGGAACGTCGCCAGGGCGACGCCATCGAACAAGGCAACATGCTGTTTCGCGACCTTGAGCGCCGGTTGGACGAAGTCGCCGACAGGCTGGATCAGCGCATGCCGCAGGTCGACAGCGCCGGCATCATGGATGCCATCGACGCCCGCTTCACCGCGCTGGCCAAGCGGATGGAGACGCGCGTTCCAGATCCCGCCAGCGAGGCGGCGATCCGCGGCCTGGAGAGCCGGCTCGAAGACATTTCAAGCCGGCTGGATTCGTCCGCGGCACAGGTCGCCAGCATCGACCCGGCGTTGATCCGCAGCCTCGAAGCGCAGGTCGCGGGCCTGACGGCGCATCTTTCCAAGCCCGGCACGCCGCTGCCGGAATTCGACGACATCAGCCCGCGCCTCAACGAGATCGAGAAGTCGCTGGCCGGAACCCGCGATTCCATCCTCGGCGCGGCGCGCGAGGCGGCCGAGAGCGCCGTCCGCTCGCTGGCCGGATCAAGCGCCAACACGGCGGCCGTTACCGGCCTCGCCCAGGACCTGAAGACGCTCGAGGCGCTGACGCGCCGTTCGGACGAGCGCAATTCAAGGACGTTCGAGGCTATCCACGACACGCTGCTCAAGATTGTTGACAGGCTAGGTTCACTGGAGACCGGCGAACCGGCAAGCGCAGAGTTGAGCAAACGCTTCGGCCGGGCATCCAAGATCTCGGTGCAGGACGCACCGTCGATGGACATCGACCAGCCGCTGCCGTTAACGGGCAACATGGCCGATCTGGACGGTCGCACCGCGGCGCTCGTGCGCGACGAGCCAGGTCCGCGTACGCCGGCCGAGGCGGCCGCGGCAGCCGCCCTGGCGGCCCTCGGTTCAGACACGACGCATGAAAAAACCGAGCACGGCGGCGGCAGGAAATCGATGTTAGGCGGGCTGGCGCGCGCCTTGAAGGGCAAGAAGGAGGCCGAGATGCCGCCGCTTGCCGGCTCGGCGTCGAGCGTCGAAATACCGAGCGTCGATCTGGACGAGCCGCTCGACCCCAAGGTCGCCAATCGGCCATTGGAACCCGGCTCCGGCGCCCCCGACCTCAGCGCCATCATGAAACGTGTGCGCGACGAGCGCGGGCAGCCGGCCCGCGAAGGCGGCGCCGAAGCGGCGAAATCGGACTTCATCGCGGCAGCCAGACGGGCTGCGCAAGCGGCGGCCGCCGAGGCGGACGCCCTTAAGCGCCAGTCGACGATGAAAGGCCCGGTCAAGGCGCTCAGGATAGGCGACCTGCTCAAGGCGCGGCGCAAGCCGATCCTGATGGGGGCAATTGCCATCATGCTGGCGCTTGCCGGCCTGCAACTGGGCAAAGCCTTCTTCTCCGATCCGGTCGAAGTCGCCAACAATGACGCGGCGCCGGCTGTGGCCGCACAGCCGGTGGAGACTGCATTGGCCAGCGTTGCCAGCGAACCGAAGGCGGACGCGCAGACGGCAGCGCAGGATAGCGCGCCGTCCTCCATCGTCAGGCAGGCAGAGCCGTCCGCAGCGACGACCAAGGACGACACGGCGGCGCAAACCGGCCCCGCCACACCGGCAACCGAGGCATCGACAGCCCCCGCGGCAGCCCCTGACATGGCGGCGCCAGACGCCACGGCCGCAGTGCCCGCACCGGCAGCGGCGACGGCCAGCGACGCCGAGCCAATGGCTGCCGCGCCTGCTACCACCACAGCTGCGACGCAGGACACGACGGGCACGGTGCCGCCGGCAGATGCTGCCGCGGCAAGCGTTGCCAAGATCGAGGTTCCGGCCGGTGTCGGTCCGGCCGCCCTGCGCGATGCAGCGGCCGGCGGCGACGCCAAGGCACTGTTCGAGATCGGCTCGCGCTACGCCGAGTCGCGCGGCGTCAAGGAAGACATGGCAGCGGCGGCCAAATGGTACGAGAAAGCTGCCGATCTCGGTTTCGCACCGGCAGAATACCGCATCGGCAATTTCTACGAGAAGGGCATCGGCGTCGCACGCGACATCAAAAAAGCGAAGACCTGGTACCAGCTTGCCGCAGAGCAGGGCAACGCCAGCGCCATGCACAATCTGGCCGTGCTGTTTGCGATGGCGGCGGATGGCGTGACCGACAATGAATCGGCAGCGCGCTGGTTCCAGGCGGCGGCGGACCTCGGCGTCAAGGACAGCCAGTTCAATCTCGGCATCCTTGCGGCGAAGGGCGTCGGCATGAAGCAGAACCTCGAGGAGAGCTACAAATGGTTCGCGCTCGTCGCCAAGACCGGCGACAAGGATGCGGCGGCCAAGCGCGACGAGATCGCCAAAGCCCTGAGACCCGAGCAGCTGGAGCGTACGCGTGCCGCGGCCGAGCTGTGGAAGGCCAAGCCGCTCGATCCAGCCGCCAATTCGGCCGACATTCCTGAATCGTGGCAGGACGGCACACCGCAGACGACGGCCGGCATCGACATGAAGAAAGCGGTCCAGAACATCCAGCGCATCCTCAACAAGAACGGCTACGAGGCCGGCAATCCCGACGGCATGATGGGCCGGAAAACCAAGAACGCGATCATGGCCTTCCAGACCGACAACGACATGAAGGCAACCGGCGCGATCGACGAAAAGCTGGTCAAGGCGTTGCTCGCGCGCAAATAACGGCGGATGCGTCGTTTCCGCGACGCCCTTGCCACAGATTTGCCTGTTAACTGATTGAGTTGTTTTTTGTTTCGGCGGTGCGACGAAGTTTGACTTCACCGCCCGGCCGGCGCAAGAACGAGATAGCCTTCTGGCGCAAAATGCCCGCAACGGTTGCATTCGCCAGGAGGCAAACTGATCGAGACTGACGGGTGGGCATCTATCTCCCGATCGCGGAAATTTCCGTTAACGTCTTCGTGCTGCTGGCCATGGGCGCAGCGGTGGGTTTCCTGTCGGGCATGTTCGGCGTGGGCGGCGGCTTTCTCATCACGCCGCTGCTGATCTTCTACAACATACCGCCCGCGATTGCGGTCGCCACCGGCGCCAACCAGGTCATCGCTTCCTCCTTCTCCGGCGCCCTGTCGCACATGAAGCGCGGCACGCTCGACTTCAAGCTCGGCGGCGTGCTTTTGGCCGGCGGCATCGTCGGCTCGACCGGCGGCATCTATGTCTTTGCGTTCCTGCGCCGACTCGGCCAGCTCGATCTGTTCATCTCGCTGCTCTACGTCGTGCTGCTCGGCACTGTCGGCGGGCTGATGCTGGTCGAGAGTATCAATGCGCTGCGCGTCACCCGCAGCGGCGCCGCACCGGTGTTGAAGAAATCCGGCCAGCACAACTGGATCCACCGCCTGCCGCTGAAGATGCGGTTCAGGGCCTCGAAGCTCTTCGTCAGCGTCATTCCGGTGCTTGGGCTGGGCGCGGCGATTGGCTTCCTATCGTCGATCATGGGCGTCGGCGGCGGCTTCATCATGGTGCCGGCCCTGATCTACCTTTTGAAAGTGCCGACCAACGTCGTCATCGGCACCTCGCTGTTCCAGATCATCTTCACCTCGGCTTACACCACGCTGGTCCACGCCACCACCAACCAGACGGTCGACGTCATGCTCGCCTTCCTGTTGATGGCAGGCGGCGTCGCCGGCGCACAATATGGCGCCAAGGCCGGTCAGAGGCTGCGGGGCGAACAACTCAGGGCGCTGCTGGCGCTGCTTGTGCTGGCGGTCGCCATCCGGCTCGCCATCGATCTTTTCGTCACGCCTCCCAATCTCTATTCGCTGTCCGGCGTGGGCCTGAGCTGATGGCTGGCTTGAGGACGCTCGCGGCCGCCGCCTTGCTGTCGCTGCTGGCCGCGGCGTCAGCGGCGAAGGCACAGACGCCACTAACCGAAAACATCCAGATCGGCCTTTCCACCGACAATGTCTCGATTACCGCCGGCTTTTCCGGCGCCGACCTGACCATCTTCGGATCGCTGGAAAATGCCGATCCGCTTGTCGCACGGCAAGGGCGCTACGACGTGATCGTTGTGCTGGAAGGCCCGGCCCGACCGGTCGTCGTGCGCCGCAAGGACCGGGTGCTCGGCGTCTGGGTCAATCTGGAGTCGGAGACCTTCGAAAACGTACCTGTCTCCTATTCTGTGGCGACGACGCGACCGCTGCAGGACGTCACCGATCCGAACAGCTACAAGCAGCTGTCGCTTGGCGCCTCCAACCTCTATTTGCAGCCGGCCGACGCCGAGGACAGCCCGGCGACAATCGAGGAGTTCACCGCCGCGCTGCGCGAGCGCAAGGCGGCAACAGGCCTCTACAGCGAGAAGGTCGGCGGTGTGCAGTTCCTGTCGCAGAACCTGTTCCGCGCCACCGTCAGGCTCGCTCCCAACGTTCCGGTCGGCACCCACAAGGCGCGCGCCTTCCTGTTCAAGAGCGGCCTGTTCATCAAGGAAAGCTCCGCCCAGCTCGAAATCCGCAAGTCCGGTTTCGAACAGTCGATCTTCCGCGTCGCCCACGACTACTCCTTCCTCTACGGTGTCTTTGCCGTATCGCTGGCCATGCTGACAGGCTGGCTCGGAAGACTGGTCTTCAGGAAAGACTGAACTCTCGTAAAAGTGGTTTCCCTTTCCGAGGGTATGGGCTAGACCGCGATCCCCGGTCCGACCGGGCACGAGCTGCTGCTCCCCAAATCAGAATATAGGAACGCACGATGCGACCAGCATTTGCCGGTATCGACTTCGGCACTTCGAATTCCACCGTGAGCGTGGTCAGGAACGGGCAGCCGCGGCTGGTGGCCTTGGAAGACGGCCAAGTCACTCTGCCCAGTGCGGTGTTCTTCAATTTCGAGGACAACCGCACCTATTTCGGGCGACGCGCCATCGCCAACTATACGGACAGTATCGAAGGCCGCCTGATGCGCTCGCTGAAGAGCGTTCTCGGCAGCTCGCTCGCTCACGAAAAGACGCGCATCAAGGCGCGCTCGATCGGCTTCATGGAAATTGTCAGCCTATTTGTCGGCCACCTGAAAAAGAAGCTCGAAGAAAACGCCCTCGACACAGTCGAAAGCGTCGTAATCGGACGGCCGGTACAGTTCGTAGACGACGACGCCGGGGCCGACGCCGAGGCCGAGCACGAACTCGAAAATGCCGCTCGCGCTCAGGGCTTCAAGCACATCGCCTTCCAATTCGAGCCGATCGCGGCGGCACTCGACTACGAACAGAAGGTGACGCGCGAGGAACTGGCGCTGATCATCGACATGGGCGGCGGCACGTCCGATTTCTCGATCGTGCGGGTCTCGCCCGAGCGCGCCCGCTCGCTCGACCGCAAGGACGACATCCTGGCCAGCCGCGGCATCCACATCGGCGGCACCGACTTCGATCGGCTGCTGAGCATCGCCCATGTGATGCCTCAGCTCGGCTATCTGACGTCGACTAAGGATGGCAAGCGCAATCTGCCGGCGAGCTACTTCATCGACCTGGCGACATGGCAGCGCATCAACCTGGTCTATACCGCAAGGGCGATGACGCATCTTCGCCAGATCCGCTACGAGGCAGAGCGCGCAGACCTGGTCGACCGCTTCATCCACATCGTCGAGCATCGTTACGGCCACGCGCTAGCGGCGCTGGTCGAAAGGGCCAAGATCGAGCTGACGGATCGATCGTCGGCCGGTATCGAGGTCGCGCTACCGGAGGTGAGGTTCACGGCAGAGATCACGCGCGAAGGTCTCGAAGCCACTATCGCTCGGGATATTGAGCGCGTTGCAGGTACCGTCGAGCAGACCGTCCGCGACGCGCAGGTGAAGCCCTCCGACATCACGGCGGTGTTCCTGACCGGCGGATCGACCGCGATCCCGCTGGCCAGGCAGCAGATCCTGGCTCTGGTGCCGCAGGCGTCGGTTATCGAAGGCGATGTGTTCGGCTCAGTCGGGCTTGGGCTGGCGCTCGACGCACAGCGGAAGTTCGCCTGATCGGCTTAAAGCGGCGCGGCTCTCTCAGCTTTGCCGCCGAGATGCGCCTTGAGCGCCATCTGGGCCAGGCTTGGCTGCCGGTCGCGATGCGTGATCATGGCAAATTCGCGCTTCGGCAGATCGATCGGCACGGAACGCAGACTGCCTTCGGCGACCGCGCGCGCGACGACGAGTTCCGAAATGATGCTGGCGCCGGCGCCGGCCTCGACCGCCTGGCGAATAGCCTCATTGCTCGGCAATACCAGGAATATCTGTAGGTCCGCGAACGAAATCCCGTCGCGTCGGGCAAGGTCCTCCAGCGCCTCGCGCGTGCCCGACCCGCCTTCGCGAATGATCCAGCGAAGCCCGCCAAGGTCGGGATGCCCAGGCGAAACTTCCGCGATCTCAGGGTGCGAGCGCGCCACGACCAGCATCATGCGATCGATATCGACCTTGGCACGCCGCAAAATGTCGGATTCGGTGCGCCCCTCGACCAGGCCAAAATCGGCTGCGCCATCAAGTACATTGGTCTCGACCTGCCTGGTGTTGCCAATGCTCACGCTCAGCCTGACGGCAGGATAGGCTTCGTGGAAAGAAGCGAGCCGGCGCGGCAGCCAATAGCTGGCGATGGTCTGGCTGGCAGCGATCGAGAGACTGCCTGATATCGTCTGCGAGACATGCTCCAGCACGTTGTGGGCGGCCGCCGCCCGCTCGAGAACCGCCTTGGCCTCCGGCAGGAACCGGCGTCCGGTCTCGGCGAGCTCGATATTGCGGCCCACTCGGTTGAACAACTGCACGCCGTGCTGCTGTTCGAGCGAGCGGATGGCGGCGGACGCGGCCGACTGTGAAATGCCTAACAAGTCGGCCGCTTTGGTCATGTGCGCCCGTTCGGCGACGGCGACGAAGATCCGCAATTGGTCCAGAGTCATGCCAGCATTAAGAAGCAAATCCGATTGGAATTACAAGAGCAAGTTGTTAGACAGATTGATTGCTTTGTTCTAAATTTTAGCCCGAAATTGGAAAAAAGTCGCGCCAGAACAGTCGAGGGTAGAAATTGGTTAGGCTGTTCAAATCCGTGTTTACGCACTGGACCCGCAGCCTGCGGTGGCGGCTCGTCGGTGAACGCTATCGGCCGGAACAGCATTACATGCGCGGCCCAGGCCCGAAGACGAGAGCCAAGGCCGCGGAACGCAACAACATCGCCGGATCATGACCAACAAACCGCTGCGCGGCGCCAACTCAGCACCATCCCAACGGCCGCTTGCCGATACGCGCGCGCCCGCCGAAGGCGACGGCGTCGATACTTCGCCTGATGTCTCC
This sequence comes from Mesorhizobium sp. M1399, assembly GCF_040317735.1. Classification (NCBI taxonomy): domain Bacteria; kingdom Pseudomonadati; phylum Pseudomonadota; class Alphaproteobacteria; order Hyphomicrobiales; family Phyllobacteriaceae; genus Mesorhizobium; species Mesorhizobium sp. M1399. The sequence goes on along the minus strand of NZ_JAMYKZ010000009.1, from coordinate 188,214 downwards.
GACAGCATCGCCAAGACCACCTGCTATATGTGCGCCTGCCGCTGCGGCATCGACGTTCACATCAAGGACGGCAAAGTCCGCTACATCAACGGCAACAAGGACCATCCGGTCAACCGTGGCGTGCTGTGCGGCAAGGGCAGCGCCGGCATCATGCAGCACTACAGCCCGGCTCGGCTGAAGAAGCCGCTGCTGCGCACCGGCCCGCGCGGCTCGGGTGAGTTCCGCGAGATCGAGTGGGAGGAAGCTTTGTCGATCGCGACGAAGCGGCTTTCGAATATCCGCCGAACCGATCCGAAGAAACTCGCCTTGTTCACCGGGCGCGACCAGTCGCAATCGCTGACCGGCTGGTGGGCGAGCCAGTTCGGCACACCGAACTTTGCCGCCCATGGCGGCTTCTGCTCGGTCAATATGGCGGCCGGCGGCCTCTACACGATCGGCGGCTCGTTCTGGGAGTTCGGCGAGCCCGACTGGGACAACACCAAATATTTCATGCTGTTCGGGGTTGCCGAGGATCATGATTCCAATCCGATCAAGATCGGTCTCGGCAAGCTCAAGGCACGCGGCGCCAAGGTGGTCTCGATCAATCCCTGCCGCACCGGCTACAACGCGATTGCCGACGACTGGATCGGCATCCGGCCCGGTACCGACGGCCTGTTCGTGTTTGCGCTCGTCCACGAATTGCTTAAGGCCGGCCGTGTCGATCTCGACTACCTCTTGCGCTACACCAACGCCCATCTTCTCGTCATTCAAGAGCCTGGTGCTGCCGATGATGGGCTGTTCATGCGCGACGGCGACGGCAATCCGCTGGCTTGGGACAGGGTGGCAAAGATGCCAGTCAATGCCAGTGACGCCGACGCGAAGCCCGCACTGACCGGCAGCTTTCTCGTCGACGGCCGCCGTTGCGTGCCGGTCTTCCAACTCGTCGCCGACCGCTATCTGGATGAGAGCTATTCACCCGAGGCGGTCACTGACCGGTGCGGCATCTCCGCCGATACCATCCGCAGGATCGCCGCCGAACTCGCTCATGTCGCCTTCGAACAGCAAATCGAATTGCCGGTGGCGTGGACGGACTGGGCCGGCCGCCGGCACGAGACCATCAAGGGCCGACCGGTGTCGATGCATGCGATGCGCGGCATCTCGGCCCATTCGAACGGTTTTCACTCTTGCCGCGCCATTCATCTGCTTCAGGTGCTTCTCGGCACGGTGGACGTGCCGGGCGGCTTTCGCTTCAAACCGCCTTATCCACGGTCTGCACCGCCGGGTCCGAAGCCAGCCGGCAAGAATGTGAAGCCGATGACGCCGCTCGAGGGCATGCCGCTCGGTTTTGTCTGCGGACCGGGGGACCTGCTGATCGACGAAGGCGGCAAACCGATCCGTATCGACAAGGCCTACTCCTGGGATGCGCCGCTGGCCGCACACGGGCTCATGCACACGGTTATCCGTAACGCCTGGGCCGGCGATCCCTACACGATCGACACTCTGTTCATGTACATGTCCAACATGGCTTGGAACTCGTCGATGAATACCGTCGAGACGATGGCCATGCTGACCGATATTGATGCGTCGGGTGAGTACACGATCCCGTTCATCATCTATTCCGACGCTTATTATTCCGAGACCGTACCTTTTGCCGATCTGGTGCTGCCGGACACGACCTATCTCGAGCGTCATGACTGTATCAGTTTGCTCGATCGGCCGATCAGCCACGCCGACGGGCCGGGCGACGCCATCCGCCATCCCGTCGTCGAGCCGGATCGCGACGTCAGGCCGTTCCAGACGGTGCTGATCGAACTCGGCGCGCGGCTCAGCCTGCCCGGCTTCGTCGACGACGATGGTTCCGCCAAATACCGCGACTATCCCGACTACATCGTCAATCACGAGCGCACGCCAGGTGTCGGTCCGCTCGCCGGCTGGCGCGGCAAGGACGGGGCCTCGGTCGGCAAGGGCGACGTCAATCCCGACCAGTTGCAGCGCTACATCGATAATGGCGGCTTCTGGCACCAGGATTTCGCCGCCGATCAGCGCTACTACAAGATGGCCAACCGCTCCTATCTCGAATTCGCCGAGAGCATGGGCTTCATCCCGAAGGCCGAGCCGATCGTCTTCCAACTCTATTCCGAGCCGATGCAGCGCTTTCGCCTTGCGGCGCGCGGCCATGGCGGGGTGCTGCCGCCGGAGGCGGAGCGCAGCCGTATCGAGACCTATATGGATCCGCTGCCGTTCTGGTACGCGCCCTTCGAAGAGGCTGCAGTCGATAGCCAAGCCTATCCGCTCCACGCGCTGACGCAGCGGCCGATGCACATGTACCATTCCTGGGGCGCGCAGAATGCGTGGCTAAGGCAGATCACCAGCCAGAACCGGCTGTTCGTGCACAATCGGACCGCCGCCAGCCTCGGGCTTGTCGATGACGACTGGGTGTGGATCGAGAGCATCAACGGCAAGGTCAAGGGGCAGATCAGCCTGATCGACGGCGTCAACGCCGATACGGTGTGGACCTGGAACGCGATCGGCAAACGGCGCGGCAGCTGGGGGCTCAAGGATGACGCGGCCGAATCCAATCGCGGCTTCCTGCTCAACCACATCATCGGCGACCAGACCTCTGCCGATGCGAATGGCAAACGCTATTCGAATTCCGATCCTGTCACCGGCCAGGCGGCATGGTTCGACCTGCGCGTGCGCATCGTCAAATGCGCGGCCGAGGAAGCTGGCTTCACCGAGCCGCAATTCGAGCGGTTCCGGCAGCCGCCACACTTCGAGCCCTCGCCCGACAAGCTCAGTTTCGGCGCCGAATTCCGTCGGGAGAGAGAAGCTGCCGAATGACTTGCCTTCCCGCCCACACCGACAAAAAGCTCGGCCTGGTCATCGACCTCGACACCTGCGTTGGTTGCCAGGCCTGCGTCACCGCCTGCAAGGAATGGAACACCGGCGGCCATATGGCGCCGCTAACCGACATCGACCCCTATGGCGGCAATGTCGACGGCGTCTGGTTCAACCGCGTGCACAGTTATGAGCACATGACCGAGATGGGTGGGCGCACGGTCAATTTCCCGCGCTCCTGCCTGCACTGCGAGACACCGGCGTGCGTCACGGTCTGCCCGACCGGCGCCTCCTACAAACGGGCGTCGGATGGCATCGTGCTGGTCGACGAGGACAAATGCATCGGCTGTAAATTGTGCAGCTGGGCCTGCCCCTACGGCGCGCGCGAATTCGACACGGATGTCGGCGTGATGAAGAAATGTACGCTGTGCGTCGACCGCATCTATAACGACAATCTGGCGGAGGAAGACCGCGTGCCGGCCTGCGTTGCCGCCTGCCCGACCAGCGCGCGGCATTTCGGCGATCTGGGCGATCCGGCATCGGCTATCTCGCAACTGGTGGCGGAGCGCGGCGGTGTCGACCTGATGCCGGAGATGGGCTACAGGCCGACCAACAAATATCTGCCGCCACGCGCCCACACCAATCGCGCCGCATCGGTGCCGGCACAGGCGCTCCAGCCGATGCGAGCCGAAGGCGGTTTCCTTGGCTGGGTCGACCGCATGCTTTCGAACTGACCCGCGCCTTCATGCATCCAGCCTTCTCCGTCGTCTTTTTCACCACCGCCACGGGCGCCGGTTACGGCCTGCTCGCGCTGCTTGGCGTGTTGGCCGGACAGGGCTTTATCCCGCCCGATTTCTGGCTTGGCCTCACCGGCATGGGGCTGTCGCTCGGCCTGATCTCGGCAGGCCTGCTGTCCTCGGCCGGCCATCTCGGCCGGCCCGAACGCGCCTGGCGTGCCTTCTCGCAATGGCGTAGCTCATGGCTGTCGCGCGAAGGCGTTGCCTCGGTCGCCACCTTCGTGCCGGCGGGACTGTTCGGTATTGGCTGGGTGGTCCTCGGCCGTACGAGCGGCTGGGTGGCTGTCGCCGGGCTGCTCGCTGCCATCGGCGCGGTCGCAACCGTCTGCACCACCGGCATGATCTACGCGTCGTTGAAGCCGATCGCCCAATGGCACAGCCGCTTCACCCTGCCCGGCTATCTGATCTTTTCGGCGATGACCGGCAGCGTACTGCTCAACGCCCTGCTGCAGGGATTTGCGGCAGGCTCGAATATGCTTCTGGCGGCTGCCCTGTTGCTGACCGCGCTTGGCTGGGGTTTGAAGCTGGCGACCTGGCGATACAATGATAGGCTGGAGATCCCGACCAATGCCAACACCGCAACCGGGCTTTCCGGCGGCACGGTGCGGTCGATGGAATGGCCGCATACCGAGGAAAACTATCTGCTCAAGGAAATGGGCTTTCGCATCGCACGCAAGCACAGCGCAAAGCTGCGGCTGATCACCCAGGCTCTGGCCTTTGCCTTGCCCGCTTTGCTGCTGATTGCGGCGTTTGCCTTGCCGTGGCCCTTTGCGGCGGCTTCGTCGATACTCTCCGCAATCGCCCAACTCGCCGGCATGCTGGTGGAGCGCTGGCTGTTCTTCGCCGAGGCCAAGCACACTGTTACCCTCTATTACGGACGATAGGGCAGCTCAGCCCGGCCTGAGCATCGAGTGGGAAATCGCGAAGATGCGCTCAGTGCCAAGCATATAGGCCATCAGCGTTTCGCGGCGGAACAGCCCGGCATAGGCGCGGTCAAGGAGATTGAGCGAACCGGTGTAGGCGCCGAAGGCCGGCATGATCATGCGGCCGCCATCGCCGGCAAAGCAGCGCCGCCGCACCGAACGGCCTTGCTGGACGATGCGGGCGCAAGGATGCAGATGGCCTGATATCTCGCCCTCCACCCTTACCGCCGAAGGCTCGTGCCGGAAGAGCAGAGAGCCGATGGCCAGCTCGCGCACGGTGTCGCCCGGCAGGTCGGCCGGTGCTTCCGGGTCATGATTGCCGGCGACCCAGAACCAGTCGCGCCCAACCATCAGCCCTTCCAGCCTTTCGCGAAAGCTTGCGTGCATGCGCGCGGCGCCGCCGCCATCGTGAAAACTGTCGCCCAGGCTGATGACGATCGCAGGCTGATAATCGGCAATCACCGTCTGCAGCCGGAGCAGCGTGGCGCCGGTATCGTAAGGCGGAACCAGCGTGCCGCGCCTTGCCAGTGAGGAGCCTTTTTCCAGATGCAGGTCGGATACGGCCAGAAGCCGGAATTCGGGAAAATAGAGCACGCCGCGGCGGTCGCAGATCGCGCGTTCGCCAGCGATACGGACAGCGCCCGTATCCGCCAGAGTCGCAGCCATTGCCAGCGCCACAGTCATTTCGTTCCCATGGCCTCCTCGACCAGCGTGGCTGCATCCATCAGCAGCGTCTCATCGGCCTCGCCGTGCACCGGCATCTTGCCGATCTCAAGCATGATCGGCACGGCGAGCGGCGATATCTGCTCGAGATTCTTATGCATGATTCGACCCTGGACGCGCGAGAGCATCTCGGCAAGTCTGCTGACATCCAGCAGACCGGTCGCGGCATCGGCCCGCGTCGCCTGCAAAAGGATGTGGTCGGGCTCATGGCTGCGCAGCACGTCGTAGATGAGGTCGGTCGACACGGTCACCTGGCGGCCGCTCTTCTCCTGGCCCGGGTGGCGTTTCTCGATCAATCCCGAGATCAGCGCGCAATTGCGAAAGGTGCGCTTCAACAGCCAGCTGCCGGCGAGCCAGGCTTCGAGGTCGTCGCCCAGCATATCTTGATCGAAGAGCGCAGCCAGCGACGGTTTCTTCGCCCTGAACATGTGACCCATATCGGCCAGCGACCATATGGCAAGCGCATAATCGGTGGCGACGAAGCCGAGCGGCCTGGCTCCCGCCCTGTCGAGGCGGCGGGTCAGCAGCATGCCCAGCGTCTGGTGCGCCAGCCTGCCCTCGAACGGATAGGCCACCAGGTAGTAGCGGTTGCCGCGCGGAAAGGTCTCGATCAGCAGATCGTCGCGTTTCGGCAGCACCGACTTGTCGGCCTGGAAACGTAGCCAGTCGGCGACCTGCTCCGGCAGCTTCTTCCAGCGCTGCGGATCGTCCAGCATGGCGCGCACCTGTTCGGCTAGGTACGTCGAAAGTGGGAATTTGCCGCCGCCATAGTACGGCACCTTGGCGTCGCTGCCCGGCGCGTTCGAGACGAAGCACTCACTCTCGCGGATGCCCTCGAAGCGCAGCACCTTGCCGGCGAACATGAAGGTGTCGCCGTGCGTCAGCGTTTCGAGGAACGCCTCCTCGATCTTGCCAAGAACCCGACCGCCACGCGAAGCCGCGCCTCTGCTGCCGGCCTGGACGTAGCGCACGTTGAGCGCCGGCACTTCAATGATGGTGCCGACATTCAGCCGGTATTGCTGAGCGACGCGAGGATTGGACACCCGCCACAGCCCGTCCTTGTTGAGACGAATACGGGCGTAGCGTTCGTAGTTCTTCAGCGCATAGCCGCCGGTGGCGACGAAATCGATGACGCGATCGAATGTCGGCCGGTCGAGATCGGCATAGGGTGCTGCCGTTCGCACTTCCTCGAACAGCGCATCGGCCTGGAACGGCGCACCGCAGGCGCAGCCCAGCACGTGCTGCGCCAGCACGTCGAGCCCGCCATTGACCAGCGGCGGCGTATCCTGGGCGCCCAGATAATTGGCGTCGAGCGCCGCCCTGCATTCCAGCACCTCGAAGCGATTGGCCGGGATCAGGATCGCCTTCGACGGCTCGTCCATACGGTGGTTGGCCCGACCGATGCGCTGTGCCAGCCGGCTGGCACCTTTCGGCGCGCCGACATGGACGACCAGGTCGACGTCGCCCCAGTCGATGCCGAGGTCGAGCGTCGAGGTGGCGACGATGGCACGCAAGGCGTTCTCGCCCATCGCTTTCTCGACGCGCCGGCGCTGGGCGACGTCGAGCGAGCCATGGTGTAGCGCGATCGGCAAGGTGTCCTCGTTGACCCGCCACAACTCCTGGAACAGCAGCTCCGCCTGGCTGCGCGTGTTGACGAACAGCAGGGTTGTCTTGTGGCGCTTGATCTCGTTGTAGATCTCCGGCGTTGCGTAGCGGGCCGAATGTCCCGCCCACGGCACGCGCTCCTCCGAATCGAGAATGGAGATCTCGGGCTTGGCGCCGCCAATGACAACGATCAGTTCGGCCATCGGCCCCGGTGGATTCTGGCTGACCAGCCAGCGCCGCAATTCGTCGGGCTCGGCGACCGTCGCCGACAGGCCGATCATCTGCAGGGCGGGCACAAACGAGCGCAGCCGGGCCAGGCCAAGCGACAGGAGGTGCCCACGCTTCGAGGTCACCAGCGAATGCAGTTCGTCGAGTACGACATAGCGCAGGTCCTCGAAGAAGCGCCTGGCGTCGGGCGCGGCAATCAGCAACGCCAATTGCTCGGGCGTGGTCAGCAGAATGTCGGGCGGCGCCAGCTTCTGCCGCTGGCGCTTGTGTGCGGGCGTATCGCCGGTGCGCGTCTCGACAGTAACCGGCAGCCCGATCTCTTCGACGGGTTTGCCGAGATTGCGCTCGATGTCGACGGCCAGCGCCTTCAACGGCGAGATGTACAGCGTGTGGATGCCGCGATGCGCCTGCCCTGGCCTTCTCCTTGGCCGGCCGGCCAGTTCGGTCAGCGATGGCAAGAACCCGGCCAGCGTCTTGCCGGCGCCGGTCGGGGCGATCAGCAATACCGACTGCCCGCCCTGAGCCTTGGCCAGCAATTCGATCTGATGGGCGCGCGGCGACCAGCCTTTTTCCGCAAACCATTTGACGAATGGCTCGGGCAGGACGACGGCGGCTTTCTGTTCGGCAAGGCGCGGCTGCTCTGTCACGCGTCAGAGGTAGCGCGGCGGCGCGCGATCGCCAAGCAGAATCAGAACAAAAGGTGATCGATTCGCGTTACGGCCGGCGAAACCCCGTCGGACCGCCATAGAGATAGCCGATACGGGCGATCGCTTCGCTCAGTCCTTCACGCGATACCAGCATGGTGTGGCCATTGGCGTGGATTATCGTCTCGGCGTCGGTCATGATAGCGACGTGGCCTTTCCAGAACACCAGGTCGCCGCGCTGAAGCCCGGAAAAGTCCGGCCCCGGAACGAGCGGCTCGCCGATGGTTGCCGCCTGCATGTCGGAATCGCGCAGCACCTGCCTGCCGGCCATGCGCATCGCCAATTGCACGAGACCGGAACAGTCGATGCCGAAGCCCGAGGCGCCGCCCCACAAATAAGGCGTGCCGAGAAAGCTCTCGGCAACAGCAACGTAGTCGGCGGCCGCCTCGGCGACAGGCCTGAGATGACCCGAGATGACCGCTTGACCGGACGGCAACAGCGCATAATGCGTGCCGCGTGTTTCGGCTGAGCCCGTCACCGTCACCAATGATCCCATCGACAATTGCCCGCTCACCGGAAAGCGCAAGTCGGGTCCTGGATAGAGAAAGGTGCGCGGCACCGAAACGATATGGGTCGGCGCATGGTCCCGAGCGCCCAACGCCGTGTCGGCGACATAGCCGACATAGCCGTCGCATTCGCCCTGGATCCAGGCCCAGCCTTCTGCGTCCTCGAAGACGAGAATGTCATCGCCGAACAGAAGCTGTGTGTTGACACCGGCATTCGGCCGTGGCGCCTTGCGGATGTCGGCCACGGAAGCGGTGATGCGAGCCGGCCGGCCGGCGACGAACCGGTCGGCGGCGACCTCGCCTCTCAGCCTGGCATCGGCGAGATCGGAGCGGAAGGCATGGAGGCGGGCATCCCTGGCGGTCAAATCGGCAACTCGTTCAAATGGACAATTTGGTCAAATCGGCAGCTCTTGGGCTCTGGCAATGATAACATCGCCGAAGCGTTCGACAAAGAGCGCACCTTCGACTGTGCGCCTGACCAGCACGTTGCGCTTGTCGAGCTCGTCGCGGTGGCGCGACACCAACTTCAGCGCCCCCATCGTGTCGAGCGCACGGGTGATCACCGGCTTGGTGACATTGAGGCGGGCAGCCAGACCGCGCACCGTGTGCGGCGGCGGATCGAGATAGATGGTGAACAGGATCGCCGTCTGGCGCATGGTGAGATCGGGTGCGTCGTCGCGCACCTGCGACAGCACCACCTGCTGCCACAGTCGCAAGGCCTGACTTGGACGCATGATAATCGACATCCGTCCAGCATGACGGAAAATTGTTTCGGTTCCGTTTCAGTCAACACCTTCGTCGGCTATGCCGAGACATCATCCGCCGAAGCGGTTCGAAATGACACGCTCCAGCGCCCGGATGCCTTGCGCCTCGCCGCCGGCAAGGCCGTGCGGGCGGTCCGACGGGTTCCAGGCGAAGATGTCGAAATGCGCCCAGCTGGCGGTCTTTTGGACGAAGCGCTTCAGGAATAGCGCCGCGGTGATCGAGCCGGCGAGACCATCCGACGTGACGTTGTTGATATCGGCAATTTTCGACGCCAGCTTGGCGTCATAGGGCTTCCACAACGGCATGCGCCATAGCGGATCCTCGACCGCAACGGAGGCGTCCGCCAGCTCGGATGCAAGCGCCTCGTCACCGGTGTAGAAGGGCGGCAGGTCGGGGCCGAGCGCAACACGGGCAGCGCCTGTCAGTGTTGCCATATCGACCAGCATCTGCGGCTCCTCGTCGTCGGCCAAGGCTAAGGCGTCGGCGAGGACCAGCCGCCCTTCAGCGTCGGTGTTGCCGATTTCGACGGTGATGCCTTTGCGGCTCACCAGCACATCGCCTGGACGGAAGGCGTTGCCGGCTATCGAATTCTCGACAGCGGGGATGAGCACGCGCAGCCGGACCTTCAGCCTGGCGGCCATGATCATGGAAGCGAGGCCCAGCACGTTGGCAGCGCCGCCCATGTCCTTCTTCATCAAAAGCATGCCCGAGGACGGCTTGATGTCGAGGCCGCCTGTGTCGAAGCAGACGCCCTTGCCGACCAGCGTTATCTTGGGGGCATTCTTCGGCCCCCAAATCATGTCGATCAGGCGCGGCGCGTCGGCCGAAGCGCGACCGACGGCATGAATCATCGGAAAGTTGGCGGCGAGAAGATCGTCGCCCTTGGTCACCGATATTTCAGCCTTGTGCGTCGCGGCCAAGGTCCGGGCGGCATTCTCCAGCTGGCCGGGACCCATATCGCTGGTCGGCGTGTTGACCAGGTCGCGTGCCAGGAAAACGCCATCGGCGATGCGTCTGACGCGAGCGGCGTCGGCGCCGGACGGCAGCGCGAAGCGAAGCGTCCTGCCGGGCTTCTTGCCATAGCGGGTGAAGACATAGCCGCCGAGTGCCAGCGCGAGTGCCGTAAGCTCCGGCTTGGCCGGTGCGGACGCAAGACGCCACTCGCCTTCGGGCAAGGCTCTCGCCAGTGCCCCGACGGCCATTGCACCCTCGTCGTCGCCGGTGCCGAACAGGGCTCCGGCAATCGCACCGTTGTCGCCAGGCACAACCAGCGTCCTGCCGGCCTCGCCGGAAAAGCCGTTGGCCTTGGCCCAGGCGACTGAGGATGGCTCAAGGCCCGCCGCCGCCTGCGCATCCTTCGCCACCAAATGGACCGGCAGCGCATTGCTCAATTTTTTCTCGACGAGTTCAACAGGCATTCGCTGGTCTCCGGCTTCTGAGTCGGCATTTCTTAACTCTCCGTTAGGGTTAACAGAATATTTCTGCGGGAGGGAAGATGACCACGCAAATGGTCACGCGCATGAACGGAGCCCTGGTGCCGATGCCGACCGACCGCAGGATGAACGCCAGCGCAAATAGGCTGATCACCACGGCGTTGATGATGGTGCTTGCCGCAAGCGTCGCTGGCTGCGGAACCAGCAAATTGACGACTGGCTCGATTTCTCGCCCAAGCGGCAAGCCGCTGGAAACAATGTCGGCGGGCGAACTGCACAACGCCACGATGGCGCTCGGGCAGTCCTACTCGAAAAGCCCCAACGACAAGCGGATCGCGACAAACTATGCCGCGGCGCTGCAGATGGACGGTGACGCCGACCAGTCGCTTGCGGTGATGCGCAAGCTGGCGATTGCCTTGCCGAAGGACCGCGACGTGCTCGCCGCCTATGGCAAGGCGCTTGCCGCCAACGGACAGTTCGAGCCAGCTCTCGATGCCGTGCGCCGCGCGCAGACGCCCGAATATCCTGACTGGAAACTTGTATCGGCGGAAGCTGCCATTCTCGACCAGCTCGGCCAAAAGGACGAGGCGCGTCAAGACTATCGCAAGGCGCTGGACCTCAAGCCGAACGAACCGTCGATCCTTTCCAATCTCGGCATGTCGTACGTGCTGGAAGGCGATTTGCGCACGGCCGAAACCTATATGCGCTCGGCCGCCCAGCAGCCGAATGCCGACAGTCGCGTCCGCCAGAACCTAGCGCTGGTCGTCGGTCTGCAAGGACGTTTCGACGAGGCCGAGAAGATCGCCTCACAAGAGCTGTCGCCGGAACAGGCGCAGGCCAACGTCGCTTACCTTCGCCAGATGCTGGCGCAGCAGAATGCCTGGAGCCAGCTCAAGGAGCAGGACAAGGCAAAGCCTGCCACCAACTGACCGCTTCGAGCGCCGAACCGGCGCGAGAATTCCGCAACATGTCAAACGCAAGGAACCGCGCGACACCGGCAGCGCGGCTTTGAATCGTAGCAGCGTTTGTGGCGACGCCGCTTGGGCTACTGGCTGCTCGATTTCGGCTGGTCGCCAAAGATGCCGCGCTGACTCACCTGGATGCCGGCGGGACCCAGAATGATGGCGAACAGCACCGGCAGGAAGAACAGGATCATCGGCACGGTAAGCTTCGGCGGCAGCGCGGCCGCCTTCTTCTCGGCGGCATTCATGCGCATGTCGCGGCTCTCAGCGGCAAGCACGCGCAGCGCATGCGCCACGGGCGTACCGTAGCGCTCGGCCTGAACCAACGCCTGGGACACCGACCTGACGGATTCGAGGCCAGTGCGGCTTGCAAGGTTCTCGTACGCCTGCTTGCGCTCCTGCAGATAGGAAAGTTCGGCATTGGTCAGGATGAATTCTTCCGCCAATGCCACCGATTGCGCGCCGATCTCATCGGCGACCTTGCGAAGCGCTGCTTCCACCGACATGCCGGACTCGACGCATATCAGCAACAGGTCGAGCGCGTCCGGCCACGCCATCTGAATCGACTGCTTGCGCTTGGTCGCACGGTTGTTGACGTAGAGCACCGGCGCGTAGAACCCGGCATAGGCAACCACGATGCAGACGAACAGCTTCACGAAAAGCGGCTGCTCGGGCAGTCCTCCAAGCACGAACAGATATATGGCCGCCAATGCAAAGCCGATGAAGGGCAGGACGAGGCGGAAAAAAAGGAAGCGCGTCAGCGGATTTTGGCCGCGAAAACCCGCCACTTTCAATTTCTGCAAGGTACCTTCGTCCGCCAGCGCACGCCTGAGATCCAGGCGATCGACAATATTGCGCATGCCGACCGACTGCTCTTCGCGCAGGCCCTTGCGGCGGCGGTCGGCTTCGACTGCCAGCCGCGCGCGCTGTTTGGCGCGCAGCTCATCGCGCTCCAGCGCCACGGATTTCATGCGCGCCTTGAGCTGGTTCCCGCCAAAGGCGGGCAGCAGCGTGAAGACCGTCGCAAACACCGCGATGCCGACCAGCAGTGCGATCAGCAGGGACGGGTCGGTGAGAGTTCTGATGACGTGATCGGTCATACGCGCGAATCCTAGACTTCGAAGTTCATCATCTTGCGCATTACCAGGATACCCATCGACATCCAGACGCCGGAACAACCGAGGATCAGATGGCCGGTGCTGGTGGTAAAGAGGGGCATGATGTAGTTCGGGCTCGTCAGATAGACGAGAAAGGCGACGACGAAAGGCAGCGCGCCGATGATCACGGCGGATGCCTTGGCTTCCATAGACAACGCCTGGACCTTGGCCTTCATTTTCTTGCGGTCGCGAAGCACGCGCGAAAGATTGCCCAGCGCTTCGGAAAGATTGCCGCCAGCCTGAGACTGGATCTGGATGACGATGCCGAAGAAGCTCGCCTCGGTGCACGGCATCGTTTCGGGCATGCGCATGGCCGCGTCGGGGATCGACAAACCCATTTGCTGCGAATCGACGATGCGGCGGAACTCGGTCTTGACCGGCTCGGGGGATTCATTGGCGATCAGGCGCACGGCGTCGTTCAGCGGCAGGCCAGATTTTACTGCACGCACGATGATGTCGAGCGCGTTCGGAAATTCGTTGAGAAACGCCTTGACGCGGCGTGCGCGGCGAAACGAGACGAACCAGCGCGGCAGACCCAAGACACCGACCAGCAGCGCAGCCGGCAAGACCAGCAGCGGTGCGCCGATGAAATAGACCAAAGCCGTCAAGACGACGCCGCAGACCGCCGAATAGACATAGAAGCGCTCAATCGAGACCTTCATGCCGGCCTGGCGGATTTGGATCTTCAGCGGTGGTTTCTTGACCAGGCTCTGGTTGGACTTTTGCTTTTGGTCGAGATCCTTCAGCGAATCCTGGACGGATTTGCGACGCTTGGCCGCTTCCGCCACGCGATCGCGCGAAGCCTTGACGACGGAACGATCCGTCTCGGCGGTCTTGATCGATTCAAGCCGCTTGCCGACCTGCTTCTCGGTGCTGATCCGATTGAACAGGAAAGCATAGGCCACTGCGCCGGCGCTGAAGCCGGCGAGCACGACGAATGCCAATACGGTGCTGTCAATCCCGAACATCGACCCTGGCCCCCACGCTTCCAGACGGATCAGTCAGCGCGTTTCTCCATCGCCTCGAGTGCAACGGCTAGGCGCTGCTCCTCGCCATAGTAGCGGGCGCGCTCCCAGAAATGCGGACGGCCGATGCCGGTCGACACGTGCTCGCCCAGCAACCTGCCGTTCGCATCCTCGCCCTTGATGTTATAGAGAACGATGTCCTGGGTGATGATGACGTCGCCTTCCATGCCGATCACCTCGGTGATGTGGGTGATGCGCCGCGATCCGTCGCGCAGGCGTGCAGCCTGTATGATCACGTCGACGGAGCCGACGACAATTTCGCGTACGGTTTTTTGCGGCAGCGTGTAGCCGCCCATGGCGATCATTGACTCTATACGGTTGAGGCATTCGCGCGGGCTATTCGAGTGGATCGTTCCCATCGAGCCGTCATGGCCGGTGTTCATCGCCTGCAACAGGTCGAACACTTCGGGTCCACGCACCTCGCCGACGATGATGCGCTCGGGCCGCATGCGCAGACAGTTCTTGACCAGGTCGCGCATGGTCACTTCGCCCTCACCTTCAAGGTTGGGCGGACGTGTTTCGAGACGCACCACATGTGGCTGCTGCAATTGCAGCTCAGCCGAGTCCTCGCACGTAATAACGCGTTCCTCGCGGTCGATATAGTTGGTCAGGCAATTGAGCAGCGTCGTCTTGCCGGAGCCGGTACCGCCCGAAATGACAATGTTGCAACGGACGCGGCCGATGATCTTGAGAATCTCGGCGCCTTGCGGCGAAATCGAGCCGAACTTGACCAGTTGGTCGAGCGTCAGCTTGTCCTTCTTGAACTTGCGGATGGTAAGGGCGGTGCCGTCGATGGCCAGGGGCGGTGCGATGACGTTGACACGGGAGCCATCAGGAAGACGCGCATCGCAGATTGGGCTTGATTCATCGACGCGGCGGCCAACCTGGCTGACGATACGCTGGCAGATGTTGAGGAGCTGCTGGTTGTCGCGGAAACGGATGCCGGTCTGCTCGACCTTGCCGTTGACCTCGATGTAGACGTTCTTGGAGCCATTGACCATGATGTCGGCAATATCGTCGCGGGCAAGCAGTGGCTCCAGCGGCCCGTAGCCCAAGACGTCGTTGCAGATATCCTCGAGAAGCTCTTCCTGCTCGGCGATGGACATCGCGAAGTTCTTGATCGCGATGATGTCGTTGACGATGTCGCGGATTTCCTCGCGCGCGCTTTCGGGATCGAGCTTGGCGAGCTGCGACAGATCGATCGTGTCGATGAGTGCGGAGAAGACCTGGCTTTTGGTGTCGTAATAGCTCTCGCTGCGCTCACGCTGAATCCTTTTCGGCTCCGGCGCCAATGGCGGCGGCTCGACCGCACGGCGAACCGCCGGCCCTGCAGGCGCGCCGGATGGCGGCAGCGCCCCGGGCCTGGCAGCTACCGCCGCTTCCACAGGGTTCGCGGCCGCCGGCGCGGCAGGTGCGGGTGCTGGCTGACGGAATTCCGGGATGGTCCGGTTGCCGTCGTCGCTGCCTCTTTTACCAAACATGATCGCTTACCAATTCCACCGCTGCGGCATCACTTCTTGTTGCGCGAAAGCTTGCCGAGCAGGTTGCCGAGGCCAGCCTTTTTCTTCACCTTGATTTCGCTGCGCCCCGTCAGCACATGGGCAATCTCGTTGATCGTGGCGACGACGGGGCTCTTGGCATCCATCTCACCGAGCATACGTCCGTTGTTGGCGGCATTTCCGAACAAAAGCGGCTCGAACGGGATGACCGACATCGGCGAAAGGCCGAGCGATTCGGAGAAATCGGACGGCGTAATCTCGGGACGTTTCGGCACACCGGCCTGGTTGATCACAAGCTTTGGCGCAGGATCGTTTGGACGAAGCCGCTTCAGCATGTCGACCAGGTTCTTTGTGTTTCGCAGATTGGCCAGTTCGGGCGTCGCCGTGATAACGATCTCGTCGGCCTTGACCAGCGTGTTCTTGGTCCAGCCGGCCCACACATGGGGGACATCGAGCACGAGGAGCGGCGCGCTACGCTGGGCTATGTCGATAAGCTGGGTGAAGGCGTCGGGCTCGAAATCGTAGACCCGCTCCAGGGTCGAAGGTGCCGCAAGCAGCGACAGGTGCTCGGCGCATTGGGCGAGCAGCCGGTCGAGATAGACCTCGTCGACGCGTTCCGGCGAGAAGACCGCCTCGGCAATGCCCTGCGCCGGGTCCTGGTCGAAATTGATGTTGGCCGTTCCGAAGGCGAGGTCGAGATCGGCGACAACCACTTCGGACTTGAAAAGGGACGACATGGCCCAAGCCACATTATGGGCTATTGTCGAGGAGCCGACGCCGCCCTTGGCGCCGATGAAGGCAATCGAGCGGCCGATCGGCTCAGCTTCCGGATCAACGAAGATCGAGGACACCACGCTGACGATGTCGGCCATCGATACCGGGGCGATGACATATTCGGAAATGCCCGAACGGATGAGTTCGCGATACAGGCCGACATCGTTGTAATGGCCGACAACCACCACCTTGGAGGTCGGATCGCAGTGCTCGGAGAGCTGGGCGAGTTGTTCCAGCAACAGCTTCGGCTCGCTGCGCGATTCAAGCAGGATCAGGTTCGGTGTCGGCGCAGACTGGTAGAATTCGATAGCGGTGGGGATGCCCCCCATATGCACCTTCAGATGGGCCTTGGCCATACGGCGATCCTCGCCAGCGCGCTCGACCGGATTGGCTACGCCTTCGGTCTCGCAGAACGCCTGGATCGAAATGCGCGGGATCGGCCGCAACGCCTGCATCGCGGCAATATCCTGCTCCGAGGTTTCGCCGCCTGCTACCTCTGTGTCATAGGCAAGATTGCTCATTGTCATCTCTTTCAGTGACTTGCGCGGCTTAGGTCTGTTGAGCCTCAACACTCGTTAATATTCGACTTCCGAATTGCCGAGGAGTTCGTCCGAAATTCCTCTGTCGCGATAGACGTCGATCACCGCGCTCCGATTTGCCGCGTCGATGGGAGTCTGTTTGCGCGGCCCGATCAGATCGGCCGGATTGGCCATCTGGGCGGCAAGGTTGTTTTGGTACGAACAGCCGAAATCGGCATAATGCTTGTTTTCCGAAGTCTCCAGAAGGTCTTCCGGCCAGCGCCCGCATTTGTCCGTCTGAGCCTTCACCGAGACGTAGGCGACACGGACCGGGGCGGACGCTTCGGCCGAAACGGATTGATAGGACCGCACGGCGATCCGCTTCCGGCTGATGCCGCTGGCTATGGCAAGCCTGGCGAAATCGCGGCCGGCCGCGGCCGCTGCGATTTCGTTAGCCGAGCCGCTCGGGACCTCAATCGTCAGCACCGGAGCCGCGCTCCTGTCGTATCCGTCCAGAAAGCCCAGGAGCGTGTCGCGCTGGAATCTGGTCATGCCACGGTCGCCGGCGCCGACCGGAAGGTCGATCTTCTGGATCTTCTCGGCGATGACGATCGGATGGGTGGTGCGATAGTCGTCCGGTATGGCACCGACCGTGACGCTGTCGCGATTGGCGCAGCCGGCCAGTGATGCCGCCATCACGACCGCCATGATGG
Organism: Mesorhizobium sp. M1399; assembly: GCF_040317735.1. Classification (NCBI taxonomy): domain Bacteria; kingdom Pseudomonadati; phylum Pseudomonadota; class Alphaproteobacteria; order Hyphomicrobiales; family Phyllobacteriaceae; genus Mesorhizobium; species Mesorhizobium sp. M1399. The sequence goes on along the minus strand of NZ_JAMYKZ010000009.1, from coordinate 171,065 downwards.
GAACGGCGGGCCGCCAGATTCGCAAATGGACCGACCGCATCGCGGTGATCGCCTTTGTCTTCGATGCTGACTGAGACATGTCCGCTTCCCCGCTTACTTGTAGATGAAGCCGACAACGCCGTGATAACGGCCGTTGGGCTTGTCGGTCTGCATGGTGCCGTAGACGCGGTTGACGCGTCCAAGGAACATGGCGGCCCCGTCGCTGGCGGCGTTGAAATTGTCGTCAGGCTTGGCAAGGTCGTTGCGCGCCACCGGCTTCACCAGATAGGGCGTGATGATGATGACGAGCTCGGTCTCGTTGCGAACGAAATCCCTGCTGCGGAAGAGCGCGCCGAGCACTGGAATCTTTGTCAGGCCAGGCAAGCCGTTGACGGCTTGCCTGACATCGTCGCGGACGAGCCCGGCAATCATCATCGAGCCGCCCGAAGGCAGTTCCACCGTCGTGTCGGCCAAGCGTTTGCGAAGCGACAAGGCGTTCATGCCAAGGCTTTTTACGCCTTCGGAATAAGATACTGACCCTTCCGTTGTCGGCTCGGAGACCGACGTCCTGACTTTCAGGCTGATGCGGCCGGGAGACAGCACCACCGGCTGAAATTCCAGGCCAATACCATATTCGATCTTCTCGACTGAATAGGTTTTCAGACCTGTCTGGTTATCGTTGGAGACGGCTTCGGAAACGCCGGTCACCATGTTATATTCACCGCCGACCTTGAAGGTCGCCTTCTCGCCGGATACGGCCGTCAATGTTGGCTCGGCGAGAGTCTTCATGACGCCGGACTGTTCCATGGCGTTGATATAGGCCTGCAGCGTCGAGCTGCTGATAGAGAGGCCCGAGTTCGACAGCGACTTGCCTAAACCGGTGAAATTGTCGCTTAACGCGCTCCAGCTGATGCCGTTGCTGCTGCCGCTGCCGATCATGTTGACGCCGAGCTGCTTCATCACCGAGCGGCTGACTTCGGCAACCGTCACCTTGAGCGTCACCTGGTCGTCGCCGATAATCTGCAGCAGGTTGACGATCTTGCTGACGCGGCGCTCGGTGTCCGGATTGTTGATGTCGACGCCGGCATCGGCGGAGCCGCCGGCAGCGGTCTGCGAATATTGACCCGTGGTCGCTTCGCCGCCTGAGACGAAGATCTCCGCCAGGTCTTGCGCACGCTTGGCGTCCAGCGGAGTGTCAACGGTTCCGGTCAGAACGACATTGTCGTTCAGCAACTCGACCTTGATCTCCGATGACGGGATGAAGCGCTTGATATAGTCCTCCAGCCCGGCAACATCGCGTTCGACCGCCAGATCAAGGCTGACGATCTGTTCGCCATTCGGGCCAAAGACGAAGATGTTGGTCTCGCCGACCGCCTTTCCGAATAGATAGATGCGCCTGGCGGTGCGGGTCACCGCATCGGCTACCGCGGGGTTGGCAACGAGAATATCGTAGGCATCGCTCGGCAGGTCGATGACCACCGATTTGTTAAGCCCGAGCTTCACTCGCTGGGTGGCCGTCGAGGCTGTGACCCTGGCATTGTTCGCCGCATGGGCATCGAGAGTGCCATACGCATTCGTTCCAAGGAGAAACAGGCCGATCGCCGCAGCCAAGGTGACCGGCAGTTTGGTTTTTAGCTTCATTTCCTCGCCCCCACTTCGGAAACTTCGCCCGACTTGATCAACCGCACCGTTCCGCGCCGACCATTGCCGGAAACCAGGTAGTCGGCCTCCCCCACATTCTTGTCCTGGCTGTCCTTGATTGAGCGCAGTGCCAATGTCAGGCGATCCGCCATCTGCTGAGCGACGGTGATGATCTCGGACTGCTGCGGCGTCAGTTCCAGGGTGGCGGTCTGGCCGACCCTGGTCTTCTTGCCTTCCTCATCCTCCTGAATGGTCTGGTCGATCGCCAGGACGCGAATGTTCTTGAGGATAGTCTCGGTCGTGAAGCCCGGACTACCGCCATTGGCGGTATCGGCTCTGCGGGTCATGATGACGTCGACGAAATCGTTGGGAAGAATAAAGCCACCGGCCGAAGTGTCGGCCGAGATGCTTGTGGCGACAGCCCGCATGCCGGAGGGCAGGATCGACGACATGAAGCTTTGCCCCTCACCGATCAACTTCGAGCGCCGCAACGGCTCGCCGGCATACAGCGCCACGCGCGCGACGCCGCCCTTCAGCTTATCCAGCGCTTCAGGCTCGGCGGCGCGGGTGATGAAATTTGCGTTGATGCCGGCGGACGGCCATGACTCCCAGGAAATGTTGTTCTCTAGCGGACTGCCCATCGGAACATCGCCGGAAAGGACAAGCACGTCCTGCAGCGCGATCGCCGGCGCTTGGGGGCCGGAATCGACAACCGGAGGCGGCGGAGGCGCGACCATGTTCTTCGCGACATAGCCTGCACCTCCGGCCGCGGCTATCGCCACGCCTAGAATAATCAATCGGGATGCTGGCATCTGTCCGAACCTCGCCCTTGGCAAACCACCTGGCCAAGCCGGACTTTGCAGCGGCAATCGTCAAAACAAGGTTAATGTTATACTTACGATCGTGATTAATTTAACGTTTACATAAATTAGAGCGACCAAGCGCGGCCCGAAGGAAAGACGTCGCCAACTCGCCAGGCCCGGCGCAAACGGAGTAACGCAAATCAGCCCGCCAGCCTGGCGAGAGCCCAGGCCATTAACGGCGAGTCCGGATAGGTAAGCAGACCGCCAATGCCAAGCGCAATGCCGTACGGAACACCGGTCGCGTCATCGGCGAAATGGCGCAGGAACGGATTGTGGCTTGTGACGGCGGCAAGCAGCGATTTTCGATAGGCGAGAATGGCAAGCGTCAGCAAGCCGCCTATGAATGTCGAGGCGACGAGATATTCGATGAGATGGACATTCAGTCCCATCCACATGGCAGTGGCGGCCAGGAGCTTCGCGTCGCCGCCGCCCATGCCGCCAAGCGCGAACAGGCCGAACGTCACCGCGAGAACCAAGCCGGCGGCGGCGAAATGCCAGCCATAGGTGGCCCAATCCATGCCGGTCAAAGGCGCTACCAAGGCGAAGACAACCACAAGCAGCACAGGCACGCGATTGGCGATCGTCATCGACAGCATGTCGGAGATCGCGGCAAAAAGCATGCAGAACGGAAAGACGACGAAGATCACGGCTTCAAGCATGGACGAACGCCTGTGGTCAAATTGTACCTGGCCTAACCTAGGCACATTCTATTAACGACTGATGAGACTTCAAAGTGTTTTGTTACTATAATGCAACAGGGGCCGCAACGGAGCGGCCCCTGTTCTTGAAAAGTGACTGGCCGCGTAGCTTAATTGACGCCGTTGACCTTGCTGGCGATCTTGTCGAACTTGGCGTTCAGCGCGTTGCCGAGCGAGCCGGCGCCAACCATGATGGCGAGCGCGATGAGGGCGGCGATCAGACCGTATTCGATAGCGGTCGCGCCGGATTCGTCCTTCACAAAACGTGCGATGAGGTTAGACATTCGAGCTCCTACTCCAATTGTTACAGCACTTCCGTCAACTTCTCTTGATGGCTGATCGGATGCTGCGAATGTAAGCGGAAGCTGTTTCGATCGGCTTAATAAACAGGCTTACCGATTCCTTTCCCGCTTCGATGACATTGCGTAGTTAACCCAGGACTAAAATACCGGCCACTGGGTCCACAGGCTAACAAAGGGCGCAAAAGGCGCAATTCGGCAAAGAGGTTTGAGCCGTGCCTGCTAGCCCAATGCCGGTTCCGGCTTAATCCTGAACTCCAGCCGCTTAACGGTTGGTTCACCAATCTCGTTCATGTTCTGTTGAACAGTTTGTTGCCGGGGAGCGCCTCAATGGCCGGGCCGAGATCGTCATTTCCAATTGCCGTGGTTCTTGCCGCAGCGGCTTTCGCCGTTCCAGCCAAGGCAGGCGCCGGCATCGAGGTCACGATGAACCAGGCAAAGATCGTCAAATTGTCGCGCGCCGCCGATACGATTGTCGTCGGCAATCCGGCGATCGCTGACGCCTCCGTGCAGGACGCATCGACGATCGTACTGACCGGCAAGGGATTTGGCGTCACCAATCTTGTCGTCCTCGATCAGGAGGGCAACCCGATCGTCGATGAGCAAATAACGGTCGTGCGCCAGGCAGCGTCGTCGGTGCGCATCTATCGGCGTGCCGAAGTACAGACCATGTCCTGCGCGCCATATTGCGAAAGCTCGTACAAGAGCGATGCCGAGAAGGCCTCTGAGGCCGAGATGAGCGCCGGGCATTAGCTAGCCGACTTCTCCACCTTTGCGGGAACGCTTCGGTTATTGCCTGGTTAAGGCCTTTCCGCCGAATTTAACGGTCATTCCAACCGGACTTCAATCGGTTCCGACTAATGGTGGGATCCGATGCAGAACTGGAATCGGCGGGTAGAGGACATGAGCAAGGCAGGACGAGCAGGTTTTCCCGGAAGGTTTTTGGGCGACCGACGCGGAAGCACGGCGATCGAATTCGCCATGCTTGCAATTCCATTCGCGCTTCTTGTCTTCGCCATCCTGGAGAGCTGTATTTCATTTGCCGCACAAGAAGTGATGGCAAACGCCACAGACGACATCGCGCGCCAACTGCGTACCGGCCAATTAAGACCGGCCGATGTGTCCGGGACCAAGCTGCGGGATATGATCTGCACCAAGTTGGAGATCATGGTCGCCAAGACCTGTCCCGGATTGCTGGTGGATTTGCGCGAATATCCGACCTTCGCCGATGCGGCGCTGGCCGGTTTCAAGATCCAGGATGGCGACGTCGTGTTGACCAAGGGCACGAGCACACAGACCTTCACCGTCGCACCAGGCCTGGCAGAGTCGAGAAACATGCTGCGGGTTTTTTACAAATGGCCGGTGATGACCGACTTCATGGCCAAGTCGATGGCCAATCTGAAGGACGGCAAAACGCTGCATTTCGCTTCGATCACTTGGCAGAACGAGCCGTTCGACAACTGAACCACCTAGTCGCTTGAAAAGGGCAAAGCCATGATTCGTGCGGGGGCACAGCTGGGCATCGCAGAGATTTGTACAAGAGCAGTCCGGCTTTGCTCGGACCGCCGCGGTATTGCGGCTGTCGAGTTTGCCCTCATCGTGCCTGTCCTGTTGATCATGTACTTTATGACCATGGAAGCCTCGCAAGCCATCGAGACCAGCAAGAAGGTCAGCCGCATCGGCAGCATGGTAGCGGACCTTGTCACGCAGCAGCAGACCATCAAGGCGGCCGATCTCGATGCCATCATCGCGATCGGCAGTTCCACGCTTCAGCCCTATAATCGTTCGAAACCGAAGATCATCATTACGGCGATACAGGTCACGGACGAGACGACGCCGAAAGTCTTGGTCGTGTGGTCGCGCAAAGTAGTCGATGGTGTCTCTAGCGTCGACGCCATCAAGGATTCCGCCACAACGGTCCCGAGCGCGCTCAAGATCAAAGGCACTTTCCTCATTCGGGTCGAAAGCGATCTCGCCTACAAGCCAATCATCACCTGGTCGGCGGATGGCCAAAGCCGGTTCGGGTTGAGCTCGGCCTTCAATTCGATATCGATGGCGGAAACTTATTATCTACGGCCGCGAAGGAGCCCGACCATTCCGTGCAGCGATTGCTGACGCCTGAAGCCCGCTAACCGGGCTGTAGCTATTGCGTGCGGCCGCGGGCCGAGACCAGGTGCACGATGGCCGCAGCCAGCACATAATCCCTCGGACCGGCAACGGCGAACCCGCCGGAGTGTCTCGGCTCCAGAAGATCGTAAATGTCCGGCGCGGCTGATCTGAGATTGGTGAGAAAGACGGTGAGCCGGCGCTTGGCTTCGGGGTCCAGATCGCTGCGGACGGCGTGCGGACCATACCTCAGCAGGCCTGAGGTCCATACGACCTGAAGCGACGATTTCGAGAGCCCTGCGGCCTCGAGCCTCGCCACCGTGCCGCCAGGAGGATTTGGCCGTCCCTCTGCCACAGCCGGGATCCAGCCGAATATGGCATCGGCCTCGCCCTCGACCAGCATTGCTTCAGCTGCGGCAGCCGAATTGGCGTGGGTCAAAAACGGCGCATCTTCCGCCACGTTGACCCCGTCTGCAGCCAGCCCGGCAAGCGGCAACAAAGCACCACCGACGCTGTCGAAAGGCGCCATGACGACCCGATGGACTGCCATGGCCATCAGATCGGGAACCCTCCCGTCGCGCGTCAGCAGTACGGAGCGGATGCCGATGGCGCCGCCGGAATCGAGCGGCGCCGCGAGAGGTTCGACACATCCGCACCGTTCGGAGGCGGCGGCGTAGGCGGTTGCCGAATAGATTGCATATTCGATCCGCGCATTGGCCTGCGCCTCGATCAACGACGTATAGTCGCGGGCAACGACAAACTCCACCTTCATGCCGAGCGCTTTGGTATAGGCGTCGGTCAGCAGCGCCAGACCTGGAACGGTGTTGCCGGCGCCAGGCTCGGCGACGATACCGATACGGAACGTTCCGATATCATCGCGCCAATCGGCACGCGCCAGGTTCGCGCAAGATGCATCCAGCAGCAAGGCCAGTACGGCAGCGAATGCTTTCAGGGCAGGCCTCATGCGAGCTCCATGCCGCGCATTTCGATCGGCAGATCGACCATGCCGCGATTCGTTTCTCCCGGACCAGCACGCCAAGCCGTGCCGTTCGGGTTTCCGAATTGCCAACGGCAGCGCGGAACCCTATGTCTGAGTCAACACCCAGGCAATGATGAACCTTTGATGGCACGCGCCTCCCTTTTTGTCCTTGACTCCTTCGGCATCGGCGGCGCGGCCGACGCCGAACGCTATGGCGACACTGGCTCCAACACGTTCGCACACATCGCGCAGGCCTGCGCGGAAGGCCGCGCCGATCGCGGAGGCCTGCGTGGCGGACCGCTTCTTGTACCAAACATGCTATCGCTCGGCCTCGGCCATGCCGCGGCAACGGCGACGGGTTTCAGGTTCGAGAATGGCGGCAGCGTCGAGTTTGCCGCCGCCTTTCACGGCGCGGCACAGGAGGTTTCGAGCGGCAAGGACACGCCATCGGGCCATTGGGAAATAGCCGGCCTGCCGGTCCGTTTCGACTGGGGTTACTTCCCCGACACGATTCCCGCCTTTCCAGCCGAGTTGACCGAAGCAATGGTGCGTGAAGGGAAGGTGCCCGGCATTCTCGGCAATTGTCATGCCCCCGGCACCGAGATCATCGAACGGTTCGGCGAAGACCATATCCGCACCGGCAAGCCGATTTGCTACACCTCGGTCGACTCCGTCCTGCAGATCGCCGCGCATGAGGTTCATTTCGGCCTGGAACGGCTTTACGACTTCTGCAAGATAGTGCGCGGGCTGGTCGATCCGCTGAATATCGGGCGCGTCATCGCACGACCGTTTATCGGTGAAACCGCCGCCACGTTCGCGCGAACGCATAATCGTCGCGACTATGCCGTACCACCGCCGGAACCGACGCTGCTCGACCGGCTGACGGCGCGCGGCAGCCGGGTTATTGCAATCGGCAAGATCGGCGACATCTTCGCCCATCGGGGGATCTCGGAAGTCCGCAAGGCTGCCGGCAACATGGCGATGTTCGACAAAGCGCTTGGCGCCATGGAAGATGCCCGCGACGGCGACTTCGTCTTCGCGAACTTTGTCGACTTTGATACCGAGTTCGGACATCGGCGCGACGTCGCGGGGTATGCCGCCGCACTCGAAGCTTTCGACCGGCGCCTGCCGGAGGCATTCGCGCGGCTGAGGCCAGGCGATCTGCTCATTTTGACCGCCGATCACGGCAACGATCCGACGTGGCGCGGCACCGACCACACACGCGAGCGTATTCCGGTTATCGGCACACGGCCGGGTTTCAAAGGCGCGGACATTGGACTGAGGACGACATTTGCCGACATCGGCGAAACCGTGGCCGAACATCTCGGGCTGGCGCCCGGCCCATACGGCACCTCCTTCCATGCCACGATAAGCGGCCATGCCTGAGCTGCCGGAGGTCGAGACAGTCAGGCGCGGTCTGCAGCCGGTCCTTGAAGGTGCCCGCATCGTCGGTGTCGAGGCACGCCGGCCCGATTTGCGGTTTCCATTCCCCGAGAGATTTTCGGAGCGGCTGACCGGCAAGACGATTGCAGCGCTCGGCCGCCGCGCCAAATATCTGACGATGCACCTGGACAACGGCCCGGTGCTGATCTGCCATCTCGGCATGTCGGGTTCGTTTCGCGTCGAAACGGCCGACGAGAGTGCAACACCCGGCGCGTTCCACTATGAACGTTCGAAAAACACCGCTCACGATCACGTCGTCTTCGACATCACATCACCTGCCGGCGTCCGCTCTCGCGTGATCTTCAACGACCCGCGCCGCTTCGGGTTCATGCTGTTTTCGGAAGACGAGCCAGACATGCATCCGATGCTGGCGGGATTAGGTGTCGAGCCTACAGGCAATGCACTGGACGGCGCTCTGCTCGCTTCGCTGCTGAAAGGTCGCAAGTCACCGCTGAAGGCGGCACTTCTCGACCAACGGCTGATCGCCGGGCTAGGCAATATCTACGTCTCGGAAGCGCTTTGGCGGGCCGGCCTGTCACCGCTGCGCAAAGCGGGCACGCTCGCGAGAGCCGGCAAGAAAGCCAGAGAACAGAGCGAACGCCTGGCCGAAGCAATCCGCTCGGTCGTCGCCGACGCGATCGCCGCCGGCGGCTCGTCGTTGCGCGATTATATGCAGACCGATGGATCGCTGGGCTACTTCCAGCATTCCTTCGCGGTTTATGATCGCGAGGGCGAGGCCTGCTCCAAGCCTGGTTGTGGCGGACACATCGAGCGTATCGTGCAAAGCGGTCGCTCAACGTTCCACTGCCGGACCTGTCAGGCTTGAAACACAAGCGAGGAGGAGCAAGCATGGGCTATGAAACCATCATCGTCGAGACCCGCGGCAAGGTCGGGCTGATTACGCTGAACCGGCCGCAAGCGCTCAATGCGCTGAATTCACAAGTGCTGGCGGAACTGGTTGCGTCGGTGAACAGCATGGGCGCAAATGCCGACATCGGCGCTATGGTCATCACTGGTTCGGAAAAGGCTTTCGCCGCAGGTGCCGATATCAAGGAAATGCAGTCGATCTCCTATGTGGATGCCTATCTGCAGGATTTCTTCGTCGGCTGGGAAGAATTTACGCGGGCACGAAAGCCGATCATCGCGGCGGTGGCGGGCTACGCTCTGGGCGGCGGCTGCGAACTGGCGATGATGTGCGATTTCATCATCGCCGCCGATACCGCCAAGTTTGGCCAACCCGAGATCACGCTGGGTGTCATGCCCGGCATGGGCGGATCGCAGCGCCTGACCCGCTTCGTCGGCAAGTCGAAGGCGATGGATATGTGCCTGACGGGGCGAATGATGGACGCAGCCGAGGCCGAGCGTTCCGGCCTGGTCTCGCGCGTCGTGCCAGCCGGCGAGTTGATCGAGGAAGCGCTTAAGGCAGCGGCCAAGATCGCCGGTTTTTCCCTGCCATCGGTGATGATGGCGAAGGAGGCCGTCAACCGCGCCTATGAGACGACGCTCACCGAGGGCCTGCGGTTCGAGCGCCGGCTGTTTCATTCGCTGTTTGCGCTGGACGACCAGAAGGAAGGCATGGCGGCCTTCACCGGCAAGCGGAAGCCGAATTTCACGAACCGATGAGATGACGAAGGCACCGGCCAAAAAGAACGCGCCGCAGCGTTGACGCGCCGGAAAAGCTGAACTATAAGCCGCACCTACCGAGGCGGCCCTGTGGCTGCCCGTTTGTTTTTTGCGCCCCGCGGTATCCCGCAAGCGCCCACCAGATCAGAAGAGAGGCACCATGGCCAATACCTCCTCGGCCAAAAAGGCAACGCGCAAGATCGCCCGTCGCGCAGCGATCAACAAGAACCGTCGCTCCCGCGTCCGGACCTACATCCGCCAGGTCGAAGAGGCGCTCGCGGCCGGCGACAAGGCGGCCGCACAGGCTGCCTTCAAGGTGGCCGAGCCGGAATTGATGCGGGCCGCGACCAAGGGTGTCGTGCACAAGAACACGGCATCGCGCAAGGTGTCGCGGCTGGCCCAACGGGTCAAGGTGCTGTCGGCCTAATATACCTTTTCCTGCACTGCGCTTCTTCAAACCCGGCCGATCGCGCCGGGTTTTTTCGTTTGCCGGCAAGTACTTAAAAGAAAGCCCGCAAAACGGCGCTCCGCGTACATTTCAAAGTTCGAAATGCTTTGCCGGCATATACATGCCCGCTGATATTCGCAGCCTTCGAAACCGCCAATGCGAAAATTTCCGAGCGTCACAGATTACCGTTTCTTTTCAGCAGTTTACAGATGGTGATCCACAGCTTGTTCACATCGGCTGCGGTCGATAGGCGACAATTGGCTGTCAAGTGAATTATTTCAGAAAATTTCGCGTTGTGTGGCCTTTTTCATATTCGCCGGAAAAGGGTTTGAATCACAATGGCTTTGTCAAAATCAACTGTTGCGGCATGGCGTCCGAACCGTCCCTTGCTAGTCAGATTCCTTAAAAATCCGTTAGGGGTGGCCTTGCTCTATCCACAGCGATTTCGGTAATGTCTGTCCATCGAAGGGACGGGCCCTTGGCCCTTGACCAGCCTGAAACCGGCCAGCTCAAATTGGCAGAGTTTACAACGCGGATTCAACTCCGCGGACGGGGTTGGTTTGTCTTTTTGATACGGTAGGGGACTGGCGTAATTGTACATGGCAGGTCGACGGTGCGCCGGCGTTTTTCGCCGGACGGCATTTTATTGCCCTGACATGACCAAGGCGGATCGGCACTTCGGCGCCGGACCGATAACGAGGCGATTCATCAGCCGGCGGTGGCGATGGTGTCGCAGCGAAGACACGGTCGCCGGAAACATGGATGCAGGAGGCGCATCCCCGGCGGAAAACAGGTACAAGAGACAAGGAACTCGATCATGCAGAGCGGCGGCATCGAAAGGGAGCTTACGGGCGACCTCCCATTTCCTGGAACGTTAATCGGAAGGAACGACATGGCGGCTTCCAATGAAGCTGAACAGAAGTTCGATCGGGTCAAGGCCCAGCTGAAGGCGCGTCTGGGAACCGAGGTCTATTCGAGCTGGTTCGGGCGCATGAAGGTCGCTGAATCCTCCAAGGGCATTGTCCGCATCTCGGTGCCAACCGCATTCCTGCGTTCATGGATCAACGGCCACTACCTCGATCTCATCGCCGAGTTGTGGAAGCACGAGGATCCGGAGATCCTCAAGATCGAGATCGTCGTTCGCACCGCCACACGCCAGGGCCGCAACAGCGTCGAGCCGGAAGTGGCCCCGGCACGCAAGATGACCAGGCAGACGCAAACCGCTCTCTCTGCGGGCACGGCGAGCCCCAGCAGGGTCGAGCGGGTCCCGGCACCCCGCCCAGGAATGCCGGCAGAGACAGAGTTCCGGCACAATGTGCTCGGTTCGCCGCTCGATCCACGCTACACTTTCACCTCCTTCATCGAGGGACCATCGAACCGAGTGGCTTTTGCCGCTGCCAAGGCGGTCGCGGAATCACAGTCGAGCGCGGTGCGCTTCAATCCGCTCTTTCTTCACGCGACGGTTGGGCTGGGCAAGACGCATCTGTTGCAGGCGATCGCCGCAGAATCGCTGAAGCAGAACCCGAAATCGCGGGTCGTCTATCTGACGGCTGAATATTTCATGTGGCGGTTCGCCACCGCGATTCGCGACAACAACGCACTGACGCTGAAAGAACAGCTTCGCGACATCGACCTTCTCATCATCGACGACATGCAGTTCCTGCAGGGCAAGTCGATCCAGCATGAATTCTGCCATTTGATCAACATGCTGCTCGACAGCGCCAAGCAAGTGGTGGTCGCTGCCGACCGGCCGCCGTCGGAATTGGAGTCGCTGGAGCCGCGCGTCCGCTCGCGCCTCAACGGCGGCGTCGCGCTGGAAATGTCGGCCCCGGATTTCGCCATGCGCATCGGTATGCTCAAGCTCAGGCTTGCCACCGCCAAGCTCGACGATGTGTCGCTCGATATTTCCGAAGAGATCCTCAATCACGTTGCCCGCACGGTGACCGGCAGCGGGCGCGAGCTCGAAGGTGCCTTCAACCAGCTTTTGTTTCGCCAATCCTTCGAACCGCAGATCACCATCGACCGCATCGACGAGATCCTTGGCCACATCTATCGTTCCGGCGAGCCGAAGCGGGTGCGTATCGAGGACATTCAGCGCATCGTCGCACGCCATTACAACGTGTCGAAGACTGAACTTCTGTCCAACCGGCGCACACGCACCATCGTCAAGCCACGGCAGGTCGCCATGTACCTGTCGAAGGTGATGACGCCGCGCTCGCTGCCGGAGATCGGGCGGCGTTTCGGCGGCCGTGACCATACGACGGTGCTGCATGCCGTGCGCAAGATCGAGGATCTTTCAGGCGTCGACAACACACTGGCGCAGGAACTCGAATTGCTGAGAAGGCTGATCAACGACCAGGCCTGACGGCGCGAAAAACGCCGGCTCGCGGACTTCGGCCTTTTTATCCCCAGAAAGCCCGTGCAGCCGGCCCGAACCGGTGGCGCGGGCTTGCGTTTGCCGGGTTTTTCCTGTCAGTTTACGCAGATTCTGAGCCTGTTCAGACCTTTCGCGGGGCGCCGCTTGCCGGAGACCCGTTCATTCATTCAAGCGAGCCTGTTTCGTCATGCGTGTTATCCTGGAACGGTCAAATCTCCTGAAGTCGCTCAACCATGTTCACCGCGTGGTCGAGCGGCGCAACACCATTCCGATCCTGTCGAACGTGCTGCTCAGCGCCGAGGGGGCCAGCCTTGAAATGAAGGCGACCGACCTCGACCTGGAGGTGACCGAAGCAACGCCGGCAAAGGTCGAGCGTGGCGGGGCGACGACGGTTCCGGCGCATCTGCTCTACGACATCGTGCGCAAGCTTGCCGACGGCGCGGAGGTGGCGCTGAAGACCGACGAAGACGGCAACGCCATGACGGTGACGTCGGGGCGCTCGAGCTTCCGCCTGCAGTGCCTGCCGCAGTCCGACTTTCCCGAGCTTTCAGCCGGGTCGTTCTCGCATATTTTCCGGCTCGATTCCCTCGGGCTAAAGGGCCTCATCGAGAAGACCCAGTTCGCCATCTCGACCGAGGAGACGCGCTATTATCTGAACGGCATCTATCTGCACACGCACGAGGCTGGCGGCAAGCTGAAGCTGCGCTCGGTCGCGACCGACGGCCATCGGCTGGCGCGCGCCGAGATCGACGCACCAGCGGGCTCCGAGGGCATGCCTGGCGTCATCATCCCGCGAAAGACGGTCAGCGAGTTGCAGAAGCTGGTCGACGACCCCGACATTGCGGTGACCACCGAGCTGTCGGACACCAAGATCCGTTTCACCATCGGCAGCGTCATCTTGACCTCCAAGCTGATCGACGGCACTTTCCCGGACTACCAGCGCGTCATTCCGACCGGCAACGACAAGAAGCTGATCATCGATCGTCAGAGTTTCGCCGCTGCCGTCGATCGCGTTTCGACCATTTCGTCCGAACGCGGCCGGGCTGTAAAGCTTTCGATCGCCGAAGGCCAGGTCACGCTTGCAGTCAACAATCCGGATTCAGGCAGCGCCACCGAAGAACTGGCAGCCGACTATTCGTCCGATCCGATCGAAATCGGCTTCAACGCCAAATACCTGCTCGACGTTGCCGCGCAACTGACCGGCACGGAGGCGAAGTTCATGCTGGCGGATGCCGGATCCCCGACACTGATCCACGACATGGCCGACGAGACCGCGCTCTACGTGTTGATGCCGATGCGGGTGTAGGGCCCGAACGAGGCCATCTGCTGTCGTGACCAGATTTGCAAACCCGCGGCAGACTTACATAAGTAAGCTTACACTTACGAATTTCCGCAATTATGCGGCGTTGGCAATCGACCTTGATCCCGGTGCTGTGGTTTTCTCCGGCGACAATGGCGCCGGCAAGACCAATCTGCTTGAAGCGATCTCGCTGTTCACGCCAGGCCGCGGCCTGCGCCGCGCACCCTATGCCGAGGTGGCGCGCGAAGGCGGCGACGGTGGCTTTGCGCTGCATGCCCGGCTTGACGGGCCGGACGGCCAGGTCGAGATCGGTACCGGGATTGCAGGCAGCGACAGCGAAGGCGGCAGGCGGGTGCGGATCAACGGCGCGGCGGCGCGCTCAGCCGAAGACATGCTGGAATGGCTGCGCGTGGTCTGGCTGACACCGGCCATGGACGGCCTGTTCCCCGGGCCAGCCGCCGACCGTCGGCGCTTCCTCGACCGACTGGTGCTGGCGATCGACCCCGGCCACGGCCAGCGCGCGCTTGACTACGAAAAGGCAATGCGCGGCCGCAACAGGCTGCTCGCCGACGGTTCGCGCGACGGTGCCTGGTTCGATGCCATCGAGATGCAAATGGCGGAGACCGGCGTGGCAATTGCCGCGGCGCGTGCCGAACTGGTGCGCCTGCTCGCCGCCATGATCGACCGTCTGCCCGGCGACGGACCGTTTCCGCAAGCCGACATCGGCATCTCGGGGGAACTGGAAGGCGAAGTCGGCATTTCGCCGGCCGTCGACGTCGAGGAACGGTTCCGTCGTGCGCTTGCCCAAGGGCGCGACCGTGACCGCACCGCCGGACGCACGCTCGACGGCCCGCACCGTTCCGATCTCGTGGTGCGCCACCGGCCCAAGGCAATGCCGGCCGAACTCTGCTCGACCGGCGAGCAGAAGGCGCTGCTGGTCGGCATTGTCTTGTCGCATGCACGGCTAACCGGCGAGATGTCGGGCATGACGCCGATCCTGCTGCTCGACGAGATCGCCGCCCATCTCGACGGCGGCCGGCGCGCGGCCTTGTTCTCGATCCTGGAGGAGCTGAACTGCCAGGCTTTCATGACCGGGACCGATGCCGCGTTGTTTGACAGCCTCAAGGGACGCGCGCAGTTCCTGACCGTCGATCACGGCAAGGTCAGGCCGACCATCTGAACTTCGTCCATGACGCATTTCTGAGCCGCATGCATTGACGCCTGACAAGTTTTTTCCTCCGTTATATGGTCCGGCGATGATCACAGCCGCCCTCACCGACGAAGAGCTCGAACGCTACGCCCGCCACATCGTGCTGCCCGAAATCGGCGGCGCCGGCCAGCAGCGGCTAAAGCGAGCGCGGGTGCTGGTCATCGGCGCCGGCGGGTTGGGAGCGCCGGTGCTCGAATATCTCGCCGCCGCAGGGATTGGCACACTCGGTATCGTCGACGACGACATCGTTTCGCTTTCCAACCTGCAACGACAAGTGATCCACGCCACGGGCGATGTCGGCATGGCGAAAACCGAAAGCGCCAAGGCGGCGATCATCCGCATCAATCCAAACGTCGTCGTGGAAGAGCACAATTTCAGGCTGACCGCGGACAACGCCCCTGCCCTCATCGCCGATTATGACATCGTCGTTGACGGCTCCGACAATTTCGAGACGCGCTACGCCGTGGCCGACGCCTGCGCCGCCGAAAGCCGGCCGCTCGTCCATGCCGCCGTTGGCCGCTTCGACGGCTCGGTCACGGTGCTGAAGCCGTTCGAAACCGGTCCGGACGGCACGTTGAACCCAAGCTACCGCGATCTTTTTCCCGAAGCGCCGCCGCCGGGACTGGTGCCGTCCTGCGCGGTGGCCGGCATTGTCGGCGCGCTGAGCGGGGTCATCGGCACGCTGCAAGCCATGGAGGCAATCAAGCTGATCACCGGGATTGGCGAGCCGCTGGTCGGGCGACTGCTGCTCTATGATGCACTGGCGGCACGCTTCGACACGATCCGCTACAAGCGAACTAGCCGGTGAGCCTGCCTGCCGACGTTTCCATTGTGCAGCTTGCGGCCGACTTCGATCGTTGGGACGAGGTCTTGGCACTGGTCATGCGCGCCTTCGCCTTCATGGAAGACGTTATTGATCCGCCGTCCTCGGCGCATCGGCTCACTGTCGAAAATCTTAGGGCTAAAGCGCTGGAGGAGACAGGATTCCTGGCGCTGAAGGAAAGCGAGATCGTCGGTTGCGTCTTCATCCTGGAGCGGGCAGACGACCTCTATGTCGGAAAGCTCGCGGTTGTGCCGGCTCTTCAGGGACAAGGCATCGGAAAGCGGCTGATGCAGGCTGTCGAAGATCTTGCCCGTAGCCACAACCGGGCCGCCATCGAGCTCCAGACCCGGGTCGAACTGACCGGAAACCACGCTGCCTTCGCCCGCCTCGGCTTTCGCGAAACCGAACGGACAGCGCACAAGGGCTACGACCGGCCGACCTCAATCACCATGCGCAAGGCGCTTTCGTAAGCCAACACTATCCAAAGACGAACGCGTGGTTGCCGCGGCAAGGCCATGCCGGCATGATGGCAGGTCACGCCCGCAGCGGCAGCACGCGGTCGGGCGGACGATGGCCATCGAAGAAGGCGCGGATGTTGATGATCACCTTCTCACCCATGTCGATGCGGCCTTCGAGCGTCGCCGAGCCCATATGCGGCAACAGCACGACCTTGCCTTTGTGGGCGAGCTTCAGAAGCTTGCTGTTCAGCGCCGGCTCGTGCTCGTAGACGTCGAGGCCGGCGCCGGCGATCTTGCCGTCATGGATGAGCTTGACCAGCGATTCCTCATCGATGATATCGCCGCGCGCGGTGTTGACTATGTAAGCGGACGGTTGCAGAAGCGCCAGCCGCCGCGCCGAAAGCAGGTGGAAGGTTGCCGGTGTCGATGGGCAATTGACCGAGATAATGTCCATACGGGCAAGCATCTGGTCGAGGCTTTCCCAATATGTGGCTTCCAACTCGTCCTCGATTGCCGGCAGCACGCGGTGGCGGTTGTGGTAGTGGATCGAGAGGCCAAAGGCCTTGGCGCGCCTGGCGACGGCGGTGCCGATGCGACCCATGCCGACAATGCCGAGCCGTTTGCCCCAGATGCGACGGCCGAGCATCCAGGTCGGCGACCAGCCCGCCCATTTCTTGTCCCCGGTCAGCACGTTGGCGCCTTCGGCCAGCCGTCGCGGCACGGCCAGCATCAGCGCCATGGTCATGTCGGCCGTATCTTCGGTCAGCACGTTCGGCGTATTGGTGACGGTGATGCCTTTCTTGGCCGCTGCCGCAACGTCGATCTTGTCGACGCCATTGCCGAAATTGGCGATCAGCTTGAGCTTGTCGCCGGCTTGGGCAATCAGCGCCGCGTCGATATTATCGGTCACGGTCGGCACCAGCACGTCAGCCTCCTTGACCGCCGCCACCAGTTCCGGCTGCGTCATCGGCCTGTCCTCGACATTCAACCGGGCGTCGAACAACTCGCGCATGCGGGTCTCGACCGGGTCGGGCAACTTGCGCGTGATGACGACGAGGGGCTTCTTTTTGCCTGCCATTGTTTCCTCGAACCCGATCTCGTTGAGACCTCTTTAACCAAGAACGGCGAAACTGAGAGCCGATCGCGGTACCGGTCATCCATGTAACAAGTGGTTCCGCCGAAGACAAAGAAAAAGGGGCGCGAAGGCCGATGGGCCGGCGCCGAAAGGAACGAAAGTGTCTGGTTTCGCGTCGCTCCGCCTGACCCTCAGTGCAGCATTCCTCGGCGCTCTCATCCATAGCCCACTGGTGATGGCGCAAAGTGCCGCGGCCCCCGCCCAGAGCGTCACGCTCGGACCAAGCGGCTTGCCGCTGCCGCGCTTCGTCAGCCTGAAATCCGGCCGCGTCAACTCGCGCGTCGGGCCGGGCGTCAACTATTCCGTCGATTGGATGTACATGAAACCAGGCCTGCCGATGGAGATCATCCAGGAGTTCGATACATGGCGCCGCGTGCGCGATGCCGACGGCTCGGAAGGCTGGATCAATCAGTCGCTGCTTTCGGGCCGCCGCACGGCGATCGTCGCCCCCTGGCAGCGCGGCAAGGACGCCCGCATCAACCTCCTCGACGACCCGGCAAAAGATGCAAGCGTCATCGCGATCCTCGAACCGGGGGTGATGGGCACGATCAAGTCCTGCGATGGCCAATGGTGCGAAATGACCTTCGACGGCCATACCGGCTGGCTCGCCCAGTCGCTCGTCTGGGGCGCCTATCCCGGCGAAAAGGTCAAGAACTGACGCTTCCGAACCGGAGGTCAGGCCAGCGCTGCAAGCACCGGATCCGGCATTTTGTTTCGCTGTTCTTCAATTCGGGGATGATCTAGCCGCCGATGCGGCCGAGATGGGTATCCTGGAAACTGCTCGACAGCTTCAAGCCATAGCCCAGGGCGCGGTCGATGGCGATGTGGGCGATCCAGATCAGCGCAACGGATGTCGCCAATGCATTGTCAAAGACGCTGCCGAAAAGCGCCAGCAGAACGGGCAAGACCAGTATGTGCAAGGTGTTGTAGGCGACGGCCCCGACGCGCGGCCCGGCCATGTAACCCAGGATCGACAGGTCGGGCGCCAGGACGAGCACTGCAAATAGCCACCAGGAAGCACCGGCCATTGCATAGAAGACAAGAGCCGCCACCGCGACGGCGACCCATTCGAGCCGGAGCGTCAAATCCAGGAAATTCATAAGGCGCCGGTCAGTCGCAGCGTTTCGGACGCAGTCTCACCACGATATCGACATTGGCGATCTCCATGCCTTCCGGCGGTTCCGGCAGGTTGGAAACCGTCACCGGGCCGCTGTCGATATCGAAGATCCTGTTTTCGCCCTCGATATAGAAATGATGGTGATCGGAGGTGTTGGTGTCGAAATAGGTCTTCGATCCCTCGACGGCAAGGATGCGCAAAAGGCCAGCCTGGGTGAACTGGTGCAGAGCATTGTAGACGGTGGCCAGAGACACCGGCACGCCGGCGGCAAGCGCTTCCTCGTGCAGTTCCTCGGCCGAAAGGTGGCGGTCGCCCTTGGCGAAAAGCAGATCGGCCAGCGCGATACGCTGGCGTGTCGGCCTGAGACCGGCTTCGCGAACCCGCTTGTCCACAGCGACATTATCCTTCCGGCAACCCAGATCCATCTATCCGTCGCGCCCACAGTTCCGTCTCAGACACGTCCAAAATGGCAGAAATAGAGCATCTGCCGAAATTGGACGTGTCCTGACATATATTCTGTCGGCCGAATGCGATCAATAGCGCGCATTGACCCGGGCAGACGGGCAGGTTAAGCGCAAACGCCGGTTTCCGGCCTGAAACAGATTGTGTTAGGAAACCACCAGCATGGGCGCCTATCGCCCGGGACGATCACGGGGACGAGATTGATGGCGGGTTCGAAATCCAGCTACGGTTACGAGGAATTGCTTGCCTGCGCCCGCGGCGAGCTGTTCGGACCGGGAAATGCGCAACTGCCCTATCCGCCGATGCTGATGTTCGACCGCATCACCGAGATCAGCGAAACCGGCGGTGCGTTCGACAAGGGTTTCATCCGCGCAGAATTCGATATCAAGCCGGATTTGTGGTTTTTCGCCTGCCATTTCATCGGCAATCCGATCATGCCGGGATGCCTGGGCCTGGACGCCATGTGGCAGTTGACGGGTTTCTACCTTGGATGGCTCGGCGAACCAGGCAAGGGAATGGCGCTGTCGACAGGTGAGGTGAGATTCAAAGGCATGGTCACGCCTTCGGTCAAGAAGGTGGAGTATGGCGTCGACTTCAAGCGAGTGATGCGCGGTCGGCTTGTGCTTGGCATCGCCGATGGCTGGCTGAAGGCAGATGGCGAGCCCATATATGCGGCAACGGATCTGAAGGTCGGTCTGTCCAAGCAATCGGCCGCCGGCTGAGCGAAGACCAACAGTGCCACGTCTTGGACATCTAAAGGACGCTGTAGCACTTTAATTTGCGCATGGTTCCGTTCCGGAAACTTAATCAGGTTTCGGAGGTCCGTGCTGGAAGGAGTTGCGAATGAGACGGGTCGTAGTCACAGGTCTCGGCATCGTGTCGTCGATCGGCAACAATGCCAACGAGGTGCAGGCCTCCTTGCATGATGCCAGGTCCGGCATCAGCTTTTCCGACTCTTTCGCCGAGCATGGCTTCCGTTGCCGGGTGTGGGGAGCGCCGACGCTGGATCCGTCGGGAATGATCGACCGTCGCGCCATGCGCTTCCTGTCGCAAGGTGCTGCTTGGAACCATGTCGCGATGGACCAGGCGATCGCAGACGCCGGCCTCGACGAGACCGACATCACCAACGAGCGCACCGGCATCGTAATGGGCTCCGGCGGACCGTCGACCCGTGCAATCGTCGAAGCGGCCGAGACGACGATCAAAAACGGCAGCCCCAAGCGGATCGGCCCGTTCGCGGTGCCAAAAGCGATGTCGTCGACCGCTTCAGCGACGCTTGCCACTTGGTTCAAGATCCACGGCGTCAACTATTCGATCTCATCGGCCTGCTCGACGTCAGCGCATTGCATCGGCAATGGCTACGAGCTGATCCAGTGGGGGAAGCAGGACATCGTCTTCGCCGGCGGTCATGAGGATCTCGACTGGACGATGTCGGATCTGTTCGATGCCATGGGCGCCATGTCGTCCAAGTTCAACGACAGGGCATCAGTCGCCTCGCGCGCCTACGACGTCGATCGCGACGGTTTCGTCATTGCCGGCGGCGCCGGCGTGCTGATTCTTGAAGAGCTCGAGCATGCCAAGGCACGCGGCGCCAAGATCTATGCCGAGATCGTCGGCTATGGCGCCACCTCCGACGGCTACGACATGGTGGCGCCGTCGGGCGAAGGCGCGGCTCGCTGCATGAAGCAGGCGCTCGCAACGGTGTCCTCGCCGGTCGACTATATTAATACGCACGGCACTTCGACGCCGGTCGGCGACTCCAAGGAAATGGGCGCCATCCGCGAGGTGTTCGGCGAGAAGATGCCTTTCATCACGTCGACCAAATCGCTGACCGGTCATTCGCTGGGTGCGGCCGGCGTGCAGGAATCGATCTACTCGATCCTGATGATGCAAGGCGGCTTTATCGGCGAGAGCGCCCACATTGACAACCTCGATCCGGAATTCGAAGGCATGCCGATCGTGCGCAAGCGCATCGACGAAGCCAGGATCGACACCGTTTTGTCCAATTCGTTCGGTTTCGGTGGCACCAACGCTACGCTGATTTTCCAGCGCTATTCCGCATAAGGATTTGCCGACCATGGACGGATTGATGAAGGGCAAGCGCGGGCTTGTCATGGGCGTCGCCAACGATCATTCGATCGCCTGGGGCATCGCCCGCAAACTGTCCGAACATGGCGCGGATCTCGCCTTCACCTATCAGGGTGAGGCCTTCGGGCGCCGCGTCAAGCCGCTCGCCGAGAAACTGGGCGCATCGCTGGTGGTACCTTGCGACGTCGAGGACAGCGCATCGGTCGCCGCGACTTTCGAGACTTTGGGCAAGGCGTGGGGCGGGCTGGATTTCGTCGTCCATGCCATCGGCTTTTCCGACAAGAACGAGCTGAAAGGCCTCTACGCCGACACCAGCCGCGACAACTTCATCCGCACCATGGTGATCTCCTGCTACTCCTTCACCGAGGTCGCCCGTCACGCCGCCACGTTGATGAAGGATAGCGGTTCGATGATCACGCTGACCTATGCCGGTTCGGTCCGCGTCATGCCGAACTACAACGTCATGGGCGTCGCCAAGGCCGGGCTGGAGGCCAGCGTCCGCTATCTAGCCAACGACTACGGCCCGCGCGGCATCAGGGTGAACGGCATATCGGCTGGACCGGTGCGGACGCTTGCCGGCGCCGGGATTTCCGACGCACGCCACATGTTCTCCTACCAGCAGCGCAACTCGCCGCTACGCCGCACGGTGACAATCGACGAAGTCGGCGGCTCAGCGCTCTATCTGCTGTCCGATCTGTCCTCCGGCGTCACCGGCGAAATCCACTATGTCGATTCCGGCTATCACATCGTGTCCATGCCGACGCTTGACGAGTTGAAGCAAACCGACGGCGGGCGGGAATAGCGCGAGCGACGTGTCGCCGGCTTGCCCCGCAGCGTTTCAGCGTCGCGCCGAGAAGACCTTGAACATGCCGTCGCGGGCGAGCTCCGCATGGCTGGAGAAGGCGGCCGCCAGCACCGGTTCGTAGGGAAGCTGACGGTTCGCCACCATGAACAGCCGGCCGCCCGGCTTCAGCGCCTTGCCTGCCGCGCGGATCATGCCGGCACCGATTTCGGGCTCAGTCGCCCGGCTGCGGTGAAAGGGCGGGTTCATGGCGATCACATCGTAGCGGTGCTCGACCGGCTCGCTCAAAAGATCTATCCAGAAGAAACGTGGCTCCAGGCCTGTGTTGCCGACATTGACCTTCGCCGCCTCCAGCGCCTCGAAATCCGCTTCGTAAAGGTCAAGCGCCGATATGCCGGGTGAGCGGGCGGCGACCTCGGCGGCGACATAGCCCCAACCGGCACAGAAATCCGCAACGCTGCCACGCAGATCGTTGGGCAGATTTTCGACCAGCAGCTTCGATCCGGCATCGATCTTGTCGAACGAAAACATGCCTGGGGCCGTGCGGAAGCGGTCCTCGACCACCAAGTCCGGATTGGCGGCGCGAAGCGTTGCCGCGGCAACGGTATCGGCCGGCCGGCGAAACCAGAAGGCAATGCCGTGATGCTTCGGCAGGTGGCCTTCGGGCGGCACAAGGGCGCCGACATGCTTGCGCAGGCTGGCGATACCATCGTCCTTACCGCCGGCGACGACGATCAACCCGCCTGATGCCACGTGCTCGATCGCTTCTGCGACGCGCACCTCGTTTTGTCCGCGATGGCGGCCAGCGAGCACTAGCGCCGCGTCGAAAGCCTTGCCTTCCACTTGCGGCGTGACGGTGAAGCCGGACGCCTGCAAGGCGCGAAAATGCGGCCTGAAGCCTTGGACGAGATGAAGCTTGGCATCGAAGCCTTCGAGCAAGCGAAAGCCGGGCTCGGCACCGAGAAAAAGAATACGTTCATCCTTTCGCGGCAGGGAAACGGTCCCGGCCTCGAAAGGATGGAAAAGCGTCTTCAGCGGCTCGGCGGACATTCACCACTCTTGAACTGCAAGGCTGTTGTTGAAATGCAAACGGGCGCGACCTTCCGGCGCGCCCGCTTCGATTGCTTTATGCGTTCGACGGAACGCAACCCCGCTTAGGCGGCGTTTTCTTCGCCTTCGCTCTTCTTATCGCGGGCGATTTCCTTGCCGGTGGCCTGGTCGACGACCTTCATCGACAGGCGGACCTTGCCGCGCTCGTCGAAGCCCATCAGCTTGACCCAGACCTTGTCGCCTTCCTTGACCACATCGGAGGTCTTGGCGACGCGATCATTGGCGAGCTGCGAGATGTGGACGAGGCCGTCACGCGGACCGAAGAAGTTGACGAAAGCGCCGAAGTCGGCGGTCTTGACGACCGTGCCTTCGTAGATTTCACCGACTTCCGGCTCGGCGACGATGGTGTGGATCCACTTCTTCGCCGCCTCGATTTCCTTGGCGTTGGCCGAAGCGATCTTGACCGTGCCGTCATCCTCGATGTTGATCTTGGCGCCGGTCTTTTCGACGATCTCGCGGATGACCTTGCCGCCCGAGCCGATCACGTCGCGGATCTTGTCGGTCGGGATGTGCATGACCTCGATGCGCGGCGCGAACTCGCCGAGCTCGGCACGCGCGCCGGACAGCGCATGGGCCATTTCGCCGAGAATGTGCTGACGGCCATCCTTGGCCTGGTCGAGGGCGATCTTCATGATCTCTTCGGTGATGCCCTCGATCTTGATGTCCATCTGCAGCGAGGTGATGCCGTAGGCGGTGCCGGCAACCTTGAAATCCATGTCGCCGAGGTGGTCCTCGTCGCCGAGGATATCGGAGAGCACGGCGAAGCGCTCGCCTTCCTTGATCAGGCCCATCGCAATGCCGGCGACCGGCTTGGCCAGCGGCACACCGGCATCCATCAGCGCCAGCGAGGTGCCGCAGACGGTAGCCATCGAGGACGAGCCGTTGGACTCGGTGATCTCCGAAACGACGCGCAACGTATAGGGGAACTGGTCGGCGGTCGGCAGCATCGGCCGGATGGCGCGCCAGGCGAGCTTGCCGTGGCCGATTTCGCGGCGGCCGGGCGAACCCATACGGCCCGTTTCACCGACCGAATAGGGAGGGAAATTGTAGTGCAGGAGGAACTTCTCCTTGTACATGCCGGTCAGCGAATCGACATACTGCTCGTCCTCGCCGGTGCCGAGCGTGGCGACGACCAGCGCCTGGGTCTCGCCGCGAGTGAACAGCGCCGAGCCGTGTGTGCGCGGCAGGACGCCGACTTCCGAGACGATCTTGCGGACCGTCTTCAGGTCGCGGCCGTCGATGCGCGAGCCGGTGTCGAGGATGTTCCAGCGCACGACCTTGGCCTGGAGTTCCTTGAACACGGTGCCGATCTGTTCGGACGTGTATTTGGCCTCTTCGCCTTCTGCCGGCGCAAACGCGGCCTTGACCTTCGCCTTGACGGCGTCGACGGCGGCATAGCGCTTCTGCTTGTCGGTGATCTTGTAGGCATCGCGAAGCTCGCCTTCGACGATCTTGAGCATCTCGGCTTCAAGCGCGGAATAGTCCGGCGCGGTGAAATCGCGCGGGTCCTTGGCGGCGACTTCGGCCAGCTTGATGATCGCGTCGATCACCGGCTGGAAGCCCCTGTGGCCGAACATGACGGCGCCGAGCATCAGATCCTCGCCGAGTTCCTTGGCTTCGGACTCGACCATCAGCACGGCGTCGGCGGTGCCGGCGACGACCAGGTCGAGCTTCGATTCCTGCATCTCGTCGACATGCGGGTTGAGCACGTATTCGCCGTTAATGTAGCCAACGCGGGCGCCACCAACCGGGCCCATGAACGGCACGCCGGACAAGGTCAGTGCGGCGGAGGTGGCGACGATCGACAGGATGTCCGGATCATTTTCGAGATCGTGCTGGACGACGGTGACAACGATCTGGGTGTCGTTCTTGTAGCCTTCGGCGAAGAGCGGGCGGATCGGGCGGTCAATCAGGCGGGAAACCAGCGTTTCCTTCTCGCTCGGACGGCCTTCACGCTTGAAATAGCCACCCGGGATCTTGCCGGCGGCGTAAGTCTTTTCCTGGTAGTTGACCGTCAGGGGAAAGAAATCGAGGCCGGGCTTCGGCTCTTTCATCGAGACGACGGTGGCGAGAACCTTGGTTTCGCCATAGGTGGCCAGCACCGCGCCGTCAGCCTGACGTGCGATCTTGCCGGTTTCGAGAATGAGCGGACGGCCGCCCCATTCGATTTCCACTTTGTGGTAATTGAACATATCTTGTCCTTCGTATGCGGAAAGGGCCGCGCCGTTGCAGCGTGCGCGGATGCCCCTTTCCCTTGGCTTCCTTTCTCGGGCAGCCACGGGCAAGACAACGGGAAGCTCGGCTATTCGGCGCATTTGCCGCGCGAGCGTCCTGCAATCCTGCCCCATGACCGTCCATGGGCGGTTTCGAGTGGCCCTCTGCTGTTTCGAAACCGGGTTGGCCAATCGATCCGACTGGCCTTGCGCGTGAACCCGAAAACCAGGTTTTCGGAAAGTATCCTGCGCAAATCTAAAACTTCAGAGCGTCCTTTGCGCATCCAAACCGGTGCGCGGCGCTCTGCTTTCTTCATTGGAGCCTTGGATGATCCGATGCTCCAATGCGCGACCGGCGGGCTCTCGAAAGAACCCGCCGGTCAATTCGTCAACGGCGCAGACCGAGCTTCTCGATCAGCGTCTGATAGCGCGCGTCGTCCTTGCGCTTGAGATAATCAAGCAGGCTGCGGCGCTGGGAAACGAGAGCGAGCAGGCCACGGCGGGAATGGTTATCCTTCTTGTGGTCCTTGAAATGATCGGTCAGGTTCTTGATGCGCTCGGAAAGGATCGCCACCTGGACTTCCGGAGACCCGGTATCGCCCTTGGCGGTTGCGAATTCGCCCATCAATTCCTTCTTGCGTTCGGCAGTAATCGACATCGTGTTTTTCCTTGTCTGTTTGAGGAAACGGGACGCCCTCAGCCGGGATGTCGTCCAGCAGGGGCCGGTGCAAGCAACGCGTCAAAGCGCGAAGCTGCGGCGCATATAGTGCAATTCCGACAAAAAGGCCAGCCCAATTCACAAGCCGGCTTTTTGCTGCATAAACGGGCACTTCCGCATGGTCAGAGCCATTTCTTCCATTTGAAGTATGCGTAGAGCCCGACCGCAACAATCGCCATGAAGACGAGCGACAGGGGATAGCCGTAATAGGCTTTCAGCTCCGGCATGTTCCAGGGCGAGGTGTCGGGGTCGAAATTCATGCCCCATACGCCGACGAGAAAGGTGAGCGGCATGAAGATCACCGAGACGATGGTCAAATAGCTGATGACGTCGTTGGTGCGCGCCTGGCTGAGCGACAGGTGCATCTCGATCAGGCCGGTCAGCATATCGCGCTGGGTTTCGACCAGTTCGATCAATCGCAGCGAATGATCCAGCGTGTCGTTCAGGAATAATTTGGTTTCGGCCTTCACATAAGAGACGTCGTTGCGGATCATGGTCGCCAGCGCGTCGCGCATCGGCCAAAGCACGCCCTTCAGCACATTGGCGTCGCGCCGCAATTCGTGAAGCTGCCGCATCTGGTGCTTGTGCGCCTGGTTCAGCATCTGGTCCTCGATGCTGTCGACCAATTCGCCGGCAGCCTCGATCGGCGGGAAATAGCTGTCGACGATGGCGTCGATCAAAGCATAGGCGAGATAGTCGGCGCCGCGCGAGCGCAAGCGGTTGGGCACCGAGCTCGCGATCCGCTTGCGCACGGGATCGAACGGGTCGCCTTCGCGCTCCTGGAAGGTGACGACGAAGTTCTTGCCGAAGAAGACGGCGATCTGTTCGTAACGATGGGCGGTGACATCGTCGATCATCCTGACGACGACAAAGGCATGGTCCTCGAAGAAATCCACCTTGGGCCGCTGACCGGTGTTGACGACATCTTCCAGCGCCAGCGGATGCAGGTTGAAGATCCCGCCGATCTCCTCGATCAGCTGGATGTTGGCGAGGCCGGTGCAGTCGAGCCAGATGATCGGCCAATTGTGGCAATGAGTGTTGACGTCGTCGATGCTGGCATTGTCGATCGTCTTGAACTTCTCAGGCGAGATCAATGTCAGCCTGAGCTCGGAGCGGCGCGCCGCCGGGTCGGCGATCAGCGTGCCCGGCGAAGCCCCGACCGGTGGCCGCCGTGTTTTGAGCGCCGCTCGCTTGTTGACCGTGTCAGCCTTTGCCATGTGCCCCCTCGAGTGCAGCGTCGAACGGCACTACAGCACAGCGCATCTTTTCGGACGACAAACGACGCCGTAGCCCTGTTGATTTAGCGCATGATCCTTTCCCAAAATAGAATCCGGTTTGGAGATCATGCGCCGGGCGACAGCTGTTACCCGACAAAGACCCGCTTTGGCTTGAACATGCCTTGCTCGATGGCGCCGATGGCGACCAGCTTGCCGCGCGCGGTGGCGCAGGCCTCCTCAGCTTCTACCGGCGCGTCACGGCCGCGAATGATGACCGGATTGCCGAGGCGGATTTTGGTTGCCGCATCGTCGCTGATCGCAACCTGCGGCAAGCATTCGAGCGCCGCGGCGGTGTCGACCAGAAGTGCATCGATGGCACCGAAGTCGATCGGCGCGTCCGCTGCTTGCGAAGCGTCCTCGCTCTGTTCGCCGAAGCGGGCGGCCTCCAGCTCGGCCAAGGTGACGAAATCTTCCTGCGTGAACGGCTCGACCTCGACCCGCCGCAGCTCGGCGATGTGACCAAAACAGCCAAGGTCGCGCCCCATGTCGCGCGCCAGCGAGCGGACATAGGTGCCCTTGCCGCATTCGACCTCGAAGATGGTGCGATCGGCCATGTGCTCGACCAGGTCGAGCCGGCCGATCTCGACCTCGCGTGCCGGAATGTCGACCGTCTCGCCGTCGCGGGCAAGGTCGTAGGCGCGCTCGCCGGCGATCTTGATCGCTGAGAATTGCGGCGGTGTCTGCATGATCACGCCGGTATATTTCGAAAGCAGCGCCAGCACTTCGGATTCCGCCGGACGGAGGTCTGAGCTTTTGGTCGCCGCGCCTTCGAGGTCGTCGGTCGAACGCTCCTCGCCCCAGGCGACGGTGAAGCGGTAGACCTTGGCGCCGTCCTGGACGTAAGGCACAGTCTTCGTCGCCTCGCCAAGCGCGATCGGCAGCATGCCCGACGCCAGCGGGTCGAGCGTGCCGGCATGGCCGGCCTTTTCCGCCTGGAACAGCCATTTGATCTTGCAGACGGCTTCGGTCGAGCCCATGCCGACCGGCTTGTCCAGTACCAGCCAGCCCGAGATCGGCCGGCCCTTCTTCTTGCCGCGGCGCGCCACTATTCGCTATCCTTCCGGTCGTCTTTGTCTTTGTCGTCGGCGCTGAGATCGCGCGCCACTTCGGGCGAGTGCAGCAATTCGTTGATCTTCTGGAAATTGTCGTAGCTGGTATCGAGCCGGAAGCGGAATTCCGGCATGTACTTCATCTGCCGAAGGGCGCCGGAGACGCGGCCGCGGACGAACTTCGCATGCTTGTTGAGCGCTTCGACCACCGCACCGGCATCCTTGGCGCCGAGCGGCGAGACGAAGGCGGTGGCGATCTTCAGATCGGGCGACATGCGCACTTCGGAGACCGAGACCACTGTGTTCTCGATCAGCGGATCGAGGATCTCGCCGCGCTGCAAGGTTTCGGATAGCGCATGGCGCACCTGCTCGCCGACGCGCAGCATGCGCTGGGATGGGCCTGACGGGGTCGAACGGGGCATTTTCCTCGGTCCTGAAATCGTGAAGCGCGGGATGGAACCGCGCCGCATGTCTCATATGGTTTGGGCGGCGGCCTTTCGACCACCGCCCGGTCTCAATAGATGCTCGAACTCAAGACGCTCGAACTCAGAGCGTCCTGGTTACCATCTCGACGCGGAAGCACTCGATGACGTCACCGACGCGCATGTCCTCGTAGTTCTGGAAGGCCATGCCGCATTCCTGACCGCCCGGAACTTCCGAAACCTCGTCCTTGAAGCGCTTCAGGGTCTTCAGCGTGCCTTCGTGGATGACGACGTTGTCGCGGATCAGGCGCACGCCCGCACCACGCTCGACCTTGCCTTCGGTGACACGGCAGCCGGCGATCTTGCCGACCTTGGTGATGTCGAAGATCTCGAGGATCTCGGCATTGCCGATGAAGGTCTCGCGACGCTCCGGTGATAGCAGGCCGGAGAGCGCCGCCTTAACGTCATCGACGAGATTGTAGATGATCGAATAGTAGCGGATCTCGATGCCTGCCGCAGCCGCGGCCGCACGCGCCTGCACATTGGCACGAACGTTGAAGCCGATGATCGCAGCCCCCGAGGTCTCCGCCAGCGACACGTCGCTTTCGGTGATGCCGCCGGCGCCCGCATGGACGATGCGGGCGCGCACCTCGTCGGTGCCGAGATTGTCGAGCGCCGCGTTGATCGCCTCGATCGAGCCCTGCACGTCGCCCTTGATGACCAGCGGGAATTCCTTCAATCCGCTGGTCTGCAATTGCGACATCATCTGTTCAAGCGAGCCGCGCTGGCCGGCATGCCTGGCCACCGCCTTCTCGCGCGCCAGACGTTGGCGATATTCGGTGATCTCGCGGGCGCGGGCTTCGTTGTTGACAACGGCGAAGCGGTCGCCGGCCAGCGGCGTACCTTGCAGACCGAGGACTTCCACCGGCATTGCCGGCGGCGCTTCCTTGACCTGATCGCCGCGATCGTTGACCAGCGCGCGCACCCGGCCCCACTCGTTGCCGGCGACGAGAATGTCGCCCGGCATCAGCGTGCCGGTCTGCACCAGCACGGTTGCGACTGGGCCGCGGCCCTTGTCGAGCTGGGCTTCGATGACAACGCCTTCGGCGGTGCGGTCCGGATTGGCCTTCAGGTCGAGGATTTCGGCCTGCAGCAGGATCGCTTCGAGCAACTTGTCGAGATTGATGCCCTTGGTCGCCGACACCTCGACATCCAGCACCTCGCCGCCCATGGATTCGACGAACACCTCATGGCGCAGCAGTTCCGAGCGCACCTTCTGCGGGTCGGCGTCGTGCTTGTCGATCTTGTTGATCGCCACGATGATCGGAACGCCGGCCGCCTTGGCGTGGTTGATCGATTCGATCGTCTGCGGCATCACGCTGTCGTCGGCCGCCACCACCAGGATGGCGATATCGGTCGCCTGGGCACCGCGGGCACGCATCGCCGTGAAGGCGGCGTGGCCGGGCGTGTCGATGAAGGTAATCTTGTTACCGTTCTTCTCGACCTGATAGGCGCCGATATGCTGCGTAATGCCACCGGCTTCGCCGGACACCACGTTGGCATTTCGGATGGCATCGAGCAACGAGGTCTTGCCGTGATCGACATGGCCCATGATGGTTACCACCGGCGGACGCGGCTGCAGGTCCTCGGGACGATCGGCGATGTTGAACAAGCCCTCTTCGATGTCGGACTCGGCGACGCGGCGGACCGTGTGGCCAAATTCGGTCGCGACGAGTTCGGCCGTGTCGGCGTCGATGACGTCGCCAGGCTTCAGGATCTGGCCCTGCTTCATGAAGAACTTGACCACGTCGACAGCGCGCTCGGACATGCGCTGCGCCAGCTCCTGGATGGTGATGGTTTCGGGCAGGATCACTTCACGCATGACTTTCTCGCGTGGCTCATTATGCAACGCGCGCTTGAATTTCTCCTGACGGCGGCGCATCGACGACAGCGAGCGGGCGCGCGCATCCTCGTCGGAAAGCGCCGAATTCAGCGTCAGCTTGCCGCGGCGGCGGTCTTCCTCGCCCTTGGTCGGTTTGGCCGGACGCGCCACTTCGGGCGTGACCAGACGGCGCACTGGTGCGCCGGCACCGGTCCGCTTCGGCTTGACCTCTTCCTCGTCATCGACTGTCGCCAGTTCGGCGGCCAGCGGCGCACGGCGGCGTGCCTCTTCCTCGGCACGGCGGCGGGATTCAGCCTCGGCTTGCAGCCGTGCCTCTTCCTCGGCCTGACGGCGAGCCGATTCCTCGCGCTCGCGGCGGCGGCGCTCCTCGTCCTCGCTGCGGCGCTTGGCCTCCTCGATGGCGCGTTGGCGATCCTCGACGTCACGGACCTTCGAGCCCTCGAGAGCCCGGCGGCGTGCTTCCATTTCCTGGCGCGACAACTCGTTCAGCACCATGCCGCCGCGTTCGACCGGCGGCGGAGGCGGCGGCGCCTTGGGGGCTTCCTGCACGGCAGGCGCTGCCGCGACCGGCTTCGGCGTGAAGACGGACACAGGCGCTGCCGCCGGCTCCGGCTTGTCGCCGGGCAGCGAGAACTTGCGCTTCTTGGTCTCGACAACCACCGATTTGGTGCGGCCGTGCGAGAAGTTCTGGCGCACCGTGCCCTGTTCCATACCGGGGCGCTTCAGCGTCAAGGTCTTCTTCGGCGTAACACTCAGCGTCTTGTCGTCGCCCGATTTCGTATCGCTCATTCCATATCCTCTGCGGCATCATCTTCGTCAGCAACGGCCGCAAGCATTGCCAGATCGTCCGGGGAACCGCCCCGATATCGGTCGAGCGCAACCATGCGCTTCTGGACCGCCCTGCCCGCGTCTCCCGCGAGAACGGCAGCATGTATCACATTTGTACCCCCCAATGCCAAGCTCAACTCGGCCTCGGAGAAAAGTTTGTAAGCGCGGATCGCAGGCCCGCCGAGGTGGACGGTTGCCCGTCGCGCCTGGCTTATCTTGCGGACGCCATCGTCGGAAGCCTCGGTCGCGTGGAGCACGAAAAGTGCAAGTCCGCCGCGCACGGCGCTCTCGACCTTGGTCGCTCCGAGCGCTATGGCGCCCGCCTTGCGGGCCAGGCCAAGCATGCCCAGAGCGGACCTGGAAAGCAGCGCGTCGACCATGCCGCCAAGATCGGCTGGCACGGTCACCTGCGCCTTAAAAGCACGGGCAAACAGGTTTTTCGCCGCTGCCTTGTCTATATGTAGGCGGTCGGCGGTCACCCAGCAACCGCGGCCGGGCAGGTTTCTCTTGATGTCCGGAACGACGGCCGAATCCGGGCCGACGACGAAACGGATCAGCTCATCCGGTTCGGCTTGCCTGCGGGTGACGATGCAGGTGCGATCGTTCATCTCGTCCAAGGGCGGGTTCGGTGCGATGCGGTTTCACCTCACGCACCGACGGTTTCGTCAGCCGGCACGCCCTCGGCGGCAAGCTCGTCTTCGGTGATCCAGCCAGCCTTCAGGCGAGCGGCCAAGACCATTTGCTCGGCATCGGCGCGCGACACGCCGTGGTTGGCGAGCACACCCGGGAATACCTTCGTCTCGCCGTCCTTGCGTTCCTTCCAGCCGGTCAGGTCGTCGGCGGCGTAGCCGGCGAAATCCTCGATCGTCTTCACGCCGTCCTCGCCGAGCGTCACCATCATGGCGGTGGTGATGCCGGGAATCTCGCGCAGCTCGTCCTTAACGCCGAGCGCCTTGCGCTTCTCGTCATGCTCGGCTTCGATCTTCTCCAGATATTCGCGGGCGCGGGTCTGGATCTCCGAAGCCGTGTCCTCGTCGAAGCCGTCGATCGACGCGATTTCGCCGGAATCGACATACGCGACCTCCTCGACGCTGGTGAAGCCTTCGGAAGCGAGCACCTGGCCGACCATCTCGTCGACGTCGAGGGCTTCCATGAACAGCGACGACCGTTCAACGAATTCCTTCTGGCGCCGTTCGCTCTCTTCCTGCTCGGTCAGGATGTCGATATCCCAGCCGGTGAGCTGCGAGGCAAGACGGACGTTCTGGCCGCGGCGACCGATGGCCAGCGACAGCTGGTCGTCGGGGACGACGACCTCGATGCGCTCGGCATCCTCGTCGAGCACGACCTTGGCGACTTCCGCCGGCTGCAATGCATTGACGATGAAGGACGCGGCCGAGGGCGACCACGGAATGATGTCGATCTTCTCGCCCTGCAATTCGCCGACGACCGCCTGGACGCGGCTGCCGCGCATGCCGACGCAGGCACCGACCGGATCGATGGAGCTGTCACGGGAGATGACAGCGATCTTGGCGCGCGAACCCGGATCGCGGGCGACCGACTTGATCTCGATGATACCGTCGTAGATTTCCGGCACTTCCATGGTGAACAGTTTCGCCATGAACTGCGGATGGGTGCGCGACAGGAATATCTGCGGGCCGCGTTGTTCGCGGCGCACGTCATAGACGTAGGCGCGGACGCGATCGCCATATTTATAGTTTTCGCGCGGGATCAGCTCGTCCCGGCGGATAATCGCCTCGCCGCGGCCGAGATCGACGATGACGTTGCCGTATTCGACACGCTTGACGGTGCCGTTGACGATCTCGCCGATACGGTCCTTGTACTCGTCATATTGCCGGTCGCGCTCGGCCTCGCGCACCTTCTGCACGATGACCTGCTTGGCCGACTGGGCGGCGATGCGGCCGAAATCCATCGGCGGCAGCTGTTCGGCGATGAAATCGCCGAGCTGGGCGTCCGGATTGCGCTCGCGCGCCGAGGAAATGGCAATCTGCGTCGCGTAGTCGTCGACCTTCTCGACCACTTCCATCAGCCGCTGCAGCTTCATCTCGCCGGTATTCGGATTGATATCGGCCCGGATATTGGTTTCCTGGCCGTAGCGCGAGCGCGCGGCCTTCTGGATCGCATCGGCCATAGCGGCGATGACGATCGACTTGTCGATCGACTTTTCACGCGCGACCGCATCGGCGATCTGCAGCAGTTCAAGCCTGTTGGCGCTTACAACCATCTTCTTTCTCCCGAGCTTGTTGCCGACCTTACGGCCGGCAGCCCAATCACATTTCCTGTTCGGTTTCGTCTTCCGCACCCTCTGGTGCGTCTTCGGGTTCGCCGCGGCGTTTTCTGGCTTCCTTGCGCGCCCGGTTATCCTTCGACAGCGCATCGCGGATAAGATCATCGGTCAGAACCAGCCGCGCTTCGGCAATCGCATCGTAGGGAACACGCACCGTCGGCTCCTCGCCGTAAGCGGCCTTGTCGCGCTCGATCAGCACACCGTCCGCGTCGCTTTCGGCGATCTTGCCCTTGAAGCGCTTGCGGTCGGCGACGAGAACCGACGTTTCCATCTTCACCAGATGGCCGGTCCAGGCTGCAAAGTCCGATTTGCGGACCAGCGGCCTGTCGATGCCCGGCGACGACACTTCGAGATGATAAGCCTTCTCGATCGGATCATCGACATCGAGCGCCGGCGATACTGCCCGGCTGACCTCTTCACAATCCTCGACAGTCATCGTGCCGTCCTCGCGCTCGGCCATGATCTGCAGCGTCAGCCCGTTCTGGCCCGACAGATGCACACGTACCAAGCGGAAACCGATGGCGCGCAGTACCGGCTGAACGATCAGCGCGATGCGCGCATCGATGCCGCTTTCGCGGATGATGCGGTCGTCGCCTTCGCTTGCCGTCACTGTCATTCGGTCCCTGTCGTTCGATTCCTGCTTGGCCGGCAGGTAATAAAAAAGAGCGGGACCGGGTGGACCCACTCTTCGTCATACCGACCAAGAATTTGAAGCTGATATAGACGATCGTGGCCGTCGTTTCAAGCCCGTCGTGCATGACGGCAAGGCTCCGAGTCCGCAGCGCTGCGCCAAATGCATGGCGCCCATGCAGTAATCCTCCTTTGAGCACCGGCAACGCACGACTATCTATGTTGCATTGCACAATTGGAGCGCTCACTACGCTTGGAAGGATCCGATCATGAACAATCGTGGATTTTTTTCAGCCATAGGCGACTTTTTTAGCGTGTTTGGCAGCGCCGTAGCAGCGTCGCGTGCTGTGGAAAACGGTCGCAAGCCGCGTGCGAATGATCTGCGCAATCTGGGCATGGAGCCGGCAGCCTTCGATAAAATCCGCCGCTTCTAAGCCAAGTGAACAGGAGAGCCTTCGGCCGCTCAGCTCGGACTTCCTGCTATTTCCGCACAAAGGTGAGATAGGCGGGCCGTCGGCCCTCGCGAATGGCCTTGGCCTCATAGCGCGTCCCCGGCCAGCCATCATAGGGCCGACGCCAGTCGGCTGCTTCGTTTGCCTGCCACGTGAAGGCGCCATGCGCCCGGCAATGCAGCAGCGTCCAGTTCACATAGCTGTCGATGTCTGACGCAAAGTGGAACTTTCCGCCGTGCTTCAAGACGCGCGCGAAGCGGTCGAGATTGACCGGGCTGACGAAGCGCCGCTTCCAGTGCTTCTTCTTCGGCCACGGATCCGGGTAGAGAAGGTCGATGCCGTCAAGCGAAGCCTGCGGCAGCCAGTCAAGCAGGCGTGTGGCGTCGTCGTCATAGACGCGCAGATTAGCAAGCGGCCGCTCCCGGACCGCCATCATCATCTTGGCCATGCCGTTGACGAAAGGCTCGACGCCGATAAAGCCGGTCGCCTGGCTGGCCGTGGCACGGTGCAGAAGATGTTCGCCGCCGCCAAAACCGATTTCGAGCTGGACAGCGGAAACTTCGGCTTCGAAAAGGCTGCGCAGATCGGCCGGCGGTTCAACCGTCAGATCGAGCCTGTAGGCGGCGAAGCCGCTCTCCAGCGCCGCCGCCTGCTGCGGTCGGATGGTCTTGCCGCGCCGGCGACCGAAAAACGCCTCGGTCGCACGGCTTGGCCGGTCCTTCGGGTCCATAGGCGCCGTTGTTAGGCGGCGACTGCTTCGGCGACCGGTTCGGCGAGAGCGTCCTTGAGCGCCTTGGCGAGATCGGTCTTCTCCCAGGAGAAGGATCCGTCGCGGCCGGCCTTGCGGCCAAAATGGCCGTAGGACGACGTCTTGGCATAGATCGGCTTGTTGAGATCGAGGTGGCGGCGGATGCCGGACGGCGATAGGTCCATCACAGTGCGCAGTGCACGCTCGAGCTTTGCCTCGTCGACCTTGCCGGTGCCGTGGAGGTCGACGTAGATCGACAGCGGCTGGGCGACACCGATCGCATAGGAAAGCTGGATAGTGCAGCGATCGGCAAGCTTCGCGGCAACCACGTTCTTGGCGAGATAGCGCGCCGCATAGGCGGCCGAGCGGTCGACCTTGGTGGTGTCCTTGCCGGAGAAGGCGCCGCCGCCATGGGGCGCAGCCCCACCATAGGTGTCGACGATGATCTTGCGGCCGGTCAGGCCGGCGTCGCCGTCAGGTCCGCCGATGACGAACTTGCCAGTCGGGTTGATGTACCAATTGCAATTGTCGGCGATCTTCAGGTCGCCTAGTGCTTCGCGGATATAGGGCTCGACGACGTTGCGCACCTTCTTCGAATCCCACGTCTCATCGAGATGTTGGGTCGACAGCACGATCTGCGTCACTTCCGCCGCTTTGCCGTCGACATAGCGGACTGTCACCTGGCTCTTGGCATCCGGCCCGAGCCTGCCGGCATCACCGCTGCCCTCATGGCGCGCAGCGGCCAGCAATTCGAGGATCTTGTGGCTGTAATAGATCGGCGCCGGCATCAGGTCCGGCGTTTCGCGGCAGGCATAGCCAAACATGATGCCCTGATCGCCGGCTCCTTCCTCGCCTTGCCGGTCGGAAGCGTTGTCGACGCCTTGGCCGATATCCGGCGATTGGCCGTGCAGCAGGACCTCGATCTTGGCCGTCTTCCAGTGGAAGCCGGCCTGCTCGTAGCCGATTTCGCGGATTGCCTTGCGTGCGACCGACTTGAACTTGGCCGGGTTGACAATCGGATGGCCGGCCGCATCCTTCAGGACGTTGCCCTCCTTGTCCTTCTTGAGCAGCGTCTCGGGGACGCGCACTTCACCGGCGATGACAACGCGATTGGTCGTCGCGAGCGTCTCGCAGGCGACGCGGACTTTCCACGGGTCCATGCCGGTCTTTCTGGCCTCGCGGTAGACGAGATCGACAATCTCGTCGGAGATACGATCGCAGACCTTGTCGGGATGGCCCTCGGCAACGGATTCCGAGGTGAAGAAATAATTGTGCCGCGTCACGGGTGTCCCCTCTTGAAAAAATATCGGCAGGCCGCCGATTTTGGCGCGCCAGTTGTTAACGGTGCCGGGCGCCGCTCGTCAAGTCGTGCAGCCGTTCTAGCATGAATTTTGACGTTATTATCTTTGCGTCCAGAAGACGGCGGCAGGGCGCACTACCCTCATCTCTTGCACTCACAGGCTGAAGAGAACGGTTTCGTGGAAGCATGTCGAGCAAAATCGATCCGCGCGTCGGCGCATCTGCGGAATGCACATCCCACGGTGCACTCAGCCACGAGAAATTGCATGCCCGGCTACGGCCAGTCAATCGACCTCGTCGACGGAGAGCGACTTCACAAGCTCGATGATCTTGCGACGCACTTTCACGTCGGCGATCTTGACGAAGGCGCGGTTCAGCTGGAGGCCTTCCGGGCTGCCGCAGAATTCGACGGCGGAGGTCATCGACGCATCCTCGGCAAATCCACGGTTGCCCACGGCCTCCTGACCGGGCGCATCCTCGAAAAAGAAGGCGACGGGAACGCCGAGTATCGAGGCGATTGCCTGCAAACGACTGGCGCCGACGCGATTGGTGCCTTTTTCGTACTTTTGGATCTGCTGGAACGTTATGCCGAGGTTTTCGCCCAGTTTTTCCTGACTCATTCCCAGCATATTGCGGCGAAGCCGGATGCGGCTTCCGACGTGGATGTCGATCGGATTCGGCTTTTTCTTGTTTTCTTCTGTCATTTTTTCCTCGCCGAATTTTTCCGGCTTTTTCTATTTTGCTGCCCAAACGACGCCGCGGCCCGTGCCCCAACAGAACGACCTTATCGACTTCGAGAATTTTCAGGCGCTTACAGTATGAGTTTCTAATGTGTCGGCTGTCAATTCGCCCGTAGCCTTTGCCTTACGTTCAAAATGCATGCCGCAACGGCAAGCAAAAACATGATCAGCATTCCGTTAATGCGTCGTTGGCCGGAGGAAACGATGGCTTGGTTGGAGATCGGCACACGCACATCGATGGCGCCGCGTGCGTCGATAGCCAGCGCGTCGACGATGCGTCCTCGCGGGTCGACAACGGCCGAAATGCCGTTATTGGCCGCGCGCAACAGGGGCACCCCATTCTCCACCGCCCGGATCTGCGCCTGCCTGAAGTGCTGGTACGGCCCTGGCGTGTCGCCGAACCAGGCGTCATTGGTGACGTTCACAATAAGCTCGGCTGACGTGGCGTCAACCGCGACCAGATCGGGAAAGATGACCTCATAGCAAATAAACGGCAGCGCCCGGATGCCGCCGGGCAGCGTGATCGGGTGCCGCTCATTGCCGGCCGCGAAGGTCATTGGGCCGGCGACAAGCTGCTCAAGCCCAAAGCGGCCGAGCAGATCGGCGAAAGGCAGGTATTCACCAAACGGTACCAGATGAACCTTGTCGACGGCATCGACGATTTCGCCCCTTTCGTCGATCGCCACGACCGAGTTGTAGTAACGGCTTCCGGTCGCCGAGCCGCCTTCCTCGCGAACGACGCCGGCGACCAGCATCTGGCCATCGCCGAGCATCTCTCCGATGGCAGGCAAGGCATCCGGACGTTCGGTGAACAGAAACGGCACGGAGGTCTCCGGCCACAGGATCAACTGCGGCCTGTCATGGCCGGGTTCCGGCGCTTTGGCCGAAAGCCCCATCATGGTGGCGAAGATGCGGTCACGCACCGAGGCATCCCATTTTTCCGTGAGGTCGACGGCAGGCTGCACGATACGGACGTCGAGGCTGCGGGCGGCCGGCTTTTCGGGGGCGGCGAGCCTGATATAGCCGAAGCCGGCATGGGCAACGACCAGAACGACAAGCAATGCCACGCCGAGGCGAAGATGCCGGCGCGCCGCAAGCAGGGCCGGCAGTGCAAAGACGAAGACTGCAAGCGCATTCATGCCGATCATGCCGGTCACCGACACGCTCTGCATCAGCAAAGGCACCGGCATCGCCGCATAGCCGACGGCATTCCAGGGAAAGCCGGTGAACAGGAAGCCGCGCAACCATTCCGCCAGCGCAAAGCCGAAGGCGAGCGCGGCGATGCGGCCGATGTCATTGCTCCACAACAGCCGGGCAACCACGGCGGCGAAGCCATAGAAGAAGGCCAGCGCGAGGGGGATGCCAACCACCGCGAACGGCAAGGCCCAGGCGAAGCTGTCGGCCTCGACCAGAAGCGCCGAGCCAACCCACCACAGACCGGCAAGAAAGTAGCCGAAACCGAACCACCAGCCGATGGCGAAAGCCGGCAGCAAGCGTCGCAGAACACCGTCCGAGGCTTCGCCGGTCGCGCCATCGAGAAGCCACACCAGCAGCGGGAACGAAACGAAACAGACGGCGAAGAAATCGTAAGGCGCCTGAGCGAGAACCGCCAGCGCGCCGGCAAGAAACGCCACCAGCGCGCGCCGCCAGCCCCAAAGCAGAATTATCCGGCCGGCCTGGCGCTCCATCTATGCTTCCGAGTCGTGCGAATCAGGAAGCAAGATTTATCAGGCCGCGGCCTTGGCTCCAAACCGGATAAGAGCGAACAAGTCCGCTCATAGCTATCGATGCCAGCCTTCGATCTTCAGTCCGCCCAGCCGCTCAGCCTCTTCGCGTGGGACGGAGCGGACAGTCTGGGAAAAGGTCCAGACATGGCCTTCAGGATCGCGCGCCCTGTACTGCCGTTCACCGTAGTCGGCAGGCTCCTCGACGATCTCGGCTCCCGCCGCCCTTGCACGATCACAGTGGGCATCTATCCCGTCCTTGAGGCGCGCATAGACCGACTGCGTGTTCTTGCCTGCAACTGAAGCCGGGCTGGCTATATGGTCGGCCCATTCGGAATCGATGATGATATAGCCGTCGCCGAACCGCATCTCGGAATGGACGAGCCTGCCATCGGTATCGCTGACCACCATGCTCGGCTCGAAGCCGAAAGCCTTTTCAAGCCATGTCAATGCGGCCCGCGGATCCTGGTAGAAGACGCCGGAGCCCAGTGTCGAGTGCTTGAACGGGTCCTCAATCGGCATCGAGCGAGCCGCGTCCTTCAAGCCTGCTCGGTGCGGGCGGCGCGGCGGCGGCGCTCGCCCTTCAGGGTTTCGACTATGCGCACGCGCTTGACGCGGCGTGGGTCGGCGTCGAGCACATGGAACTCGAAGCCGGGTATGGCCTGCACCACTTCGCCGCGCGCCGGCACCCGGCCAAGCGTGTTGAAGATCATGCCGCCGATCGTGTCGACATATTCGCCGTGCTCGCCGGCGGCGAAATCCTCGCCGATCATCTTGGCGACATCGTCGATCTCGGCCTTGCCGTCGACGATGAAGACGCCTTCGCCGGCCTGGGTGATCATCGGCTCGTCGTCGTCGTGCTCGTCCTCGATGTCGCCGACCACCATCTCGACGATATCCTCGAGCGAGACGAGACCGTCGGTGCCGCCATATTCGTCGATGACCAGCGCCATCTGGGTCCGTGTCGTCTGCATCCGCCCCATCAGGTCGGAGGCGAGCATCGACGGCGGCACGAACAGCACCGGTCGGATCAGGTTGAGATCGCCGATGGTGCGCGCCAGATCGACCTGGGCGAGATCGAGAACCGTTGCGACCGCGGTTTTCCTGGTCGTCCTGCCCTTTCGGACGCGGGCGACCTTGGTGATGTGCGCCAGCACGTCGCGGATATGGACCATGCCGCGCGGGTCGTCGAGCGTCTCCGAATAGACCGGCATGCGGGAATGGCCGGACTGTTCGAAGAGCCCCAGAAGATCACCCAGCTTCGTGGTGATCTC
This sequence comes from Mesorhizobium sp. M1399, assembly GCF_040317735.1. NCBI lineage: Bacteria > Pseudomonadati > Pseudomonadota > Alphaproteobacteria > Hyphomicrobiales > Phyllobacteriaceae > Mesorhizobium > Mesorhizobium sp. M1399. Next base: position 130,522 of record NZ_JAMYKZ010000009.1, on the reverse strand, counting down.
GACCGCCTCGATGTCGGCGCGCGGCACCATGACGTCCTCGACGCGCACTTCGCGCAGACGCAGGATATTGTTGAGCATGGCGCGTTCGCCGGGCGAGAAGGATTCCGCATCGCTCGCCGTTTCGGCAAGCGCACCGGCAATCTCCTCGCGCAGGCTGGTGCCGTTGCGGTGCCTGAAAAGCCCGAGCACGCGATCGAACAGGGAAGGACCGGCAGGCGATGCCTCGCTGGCGAAGCTGCCGGTCGTGGTACTCGGACTCGAGCCCTCTTCCGTCGTTTCGGAAGGCTTGATCGCACTGCCGGCATCGGGGCGGGCGGCAGTCTCTGGTTTGTCGTTCATCATCGTCCGGTCAATTGATCTTTTGTAATTACGTGTAGGGATCGGGAATGGCAAGCCTCGCAAGTGCTGCGCGCTCTGTCGCTTCCATCAGTTCCGCTTCGGCGTCGGTTTCGTGATCGTAGCCCAGCAAATGCAGCAGGCCATGGATAACGAGATGGGAGATATGGTCCTCGACCGGCTTGTCTTCCAGTGCCGCCTCGCGCGCGACCGTCTCGGCGGCCAGCACGATGTCGCCGAGCATCGGCGGCAGCGGCCCGCCCCGGGCAAACGGAAAAGCCGGAAAAGACAGGACGTTGGTCGGCTTGTCCTTGCCGCGCCAGCCGGCATTGAGCGTGCGGATATGGGCATCGTCGGAAAAGAGGATGCTGAGCTCGGAACGCCCGTCCGCACCGGTTTCGGCAAAGGCGGCCGAGACGGCATGGTCGACCAGCCGCGTCAGCGTCGTCTCGGCGGGCCAATCTCCGGCCTCGATCGCGATATCGATCTCGACGGGAAGCGGCCCCCCCGCCTTTTGCTCCTCAGCCATGCGGCCGCATAATCATATCAGCCTTCGACACCCAAGCCCCTGGCCAGCTTGCCGTCGCGGTCGTAGGCCTTGACGATCTCGGCGACCAGCGGATGCCTGACGACGTCGCCTTCGTTGAAGCGGACCGTCACCATGCCGGTGACGCCGTCGAGGATTCTCAGCGCCTCGACCAGGCCGGACTTGGTGTTTGGCGGCAGATCGATCTGGGTCGGATCGCCGGTGACGATCATGCGCGAGTTCTCGCCGAGCCGGGTCAGGAACATCTTCATCTGCATGGGCGTGGTGTTCTGCGCCTCGTCGAGGATGACGGCAGCGTGCGCCAGCGTACGGCCGCGCATGAACGCCAGCGGCGCGATCTCGATGACCTCGGCGGCAATCGCCCGCTCGACCTTGTCGGCCGGCATCATGTCGTAGAGCGCGTCATAGAGCGGCCGCAGATAAGGATCGACCTTCTCCTTCATGTCACCCGGCAGAAAGCCAAGCCGTTCGCCGGCCTCGACCGCGGGGCGCGACAGCACGATGCGTTCGACCATGCCGCGTTCGAGCAGCATTGCCGCATGCGCCACCGCCAGATAGGTCTTTCCGGTGCCGGCCGGGCCGATGCCGAAGACGAGTTCCGACCGCTCCAGCGCGCGCATATAGGCGTCCTGGTTCAGCGAGCGGGCATAGATCGTCTTCTTGCGTGTCGATATCTGGGCGGCAGACACCTTGCCCTTGCGCTCCAGTGTCGGCAGCGTCAGTTGGTCGTCGGCGGCGATCGCCATGCGCACAGCGCCGTCGACATCGGACTGGCCGATATCGGTGCCTTTCTGCAGAATTCCGTAAAGATTGTCCAAGGCGCGGCGTGCCTGCTCGGCCGCCGAGGAAGAGCCTTTGATGGTCAATTGATTGCCGCGCGAGCGGATGTCGACGCCGAGCTTCTGCTCGAGTCTGGCCAGATTCTCGTCGAATTGGCCGTAAAGGGCGCTGGCAAGCTTGTTGTTGTCGAAAGTCAGTACGATGTGCGCCATATCCGAGGCCCCCGAGGGTAGGTTCTGGGGCAGGTTCTTCACTTCAGCAGCGCTCAACCGTCTCTCCTCATCTGCCGAGACCTTCAGGCCAATTCGGCGAACAGGCTGTTGTAGCCCGTCTTCGTGATTCGTACCTGGATAATGTCACCGATTTCGCCGGCCATTTCATCAACAATAACCGGCTGCAGCCAGGGCGAGCGGCCAACCTTCTGACCGGCCTGGCGGCCCGGCTTTTCGATCAGCGTGTCGATGGTCCTGCCGATCAGGCTTGCGCCGAAATCCTGCTGCTGTTTCAGCAGTAGCGCCTGCAGCCGCTGCAGGCGCTCGTCCTTGACGGCCTCCGGCACGTGATCACTCATCTCGGCGCCCGGCGTGCCGGGGCGCAGCGAATATTTGAACGAAAAGGCCGAGGCATAGTTGACGTCTTGGACCAACTGCATGGTCGCCTCGAAATCGGCTTCCGTCTCGCCGGGAAAGCCGACGATAAAATCGCCCGACAGCGCAATGTCGTTCCGTGCGGCACGGATGCGGTCGATCAACGTCAGATAGTCCTTGGCCATATGTCTGCGGTTCATCGCCTTGAGTATGCGGTCGGAGCCGGATTGCACCGGTAAATGTAGATAGGGCATCAGCGTAGGCAAATCACGATGGGCGGCGATCAATTCATCGTCCATGTCGCGCGGATGACTGGTTGTGTAGCGCAGACGCGCCAGGCCCGGAATCTCGGCCAGCCTGAACAGCAGCCGGCCAAGGCCCCATTCTGCGCCGTTTTCACCTCTTCCATGCCAGGCATTGACGTTCTGGCCGAGCAGCGTCACCTCGCGCACGCCGGCATCCGCCAGGCGCTCGGCCTCGGCGACGATCTGTGCCACCGGCCGCGAGACTTCCGAGCCGCGTGTGTAGGGCACGACACAGAAGGTGCAGAACTTGTCGCAGCCTTCCTGAACGGTCAAGAACGCCGTCACGCCGCGCCTGATCAGTTCGGCGCGCTTCGGCTGCGGCAGATGCTCGAACTTGTCCTCGACGGCATAGTCGGTCTCGACGATCTTTTCGCCGCTCCGCGCCCTCGCCAGCACACCGGGCAGCCGGTGGTAGGTCTGCGGGCCGATGACCAGATCGACGGCCGGCGAGCGGCGGATGATCTCGGCACCCTCGGCCTGCGCCACGCAGCCGGCGACGCCGACCAGCATTTCGCGCCCGGCCTTAGCACGTTCCGCCTTCAACTCACGGATGCGCCCAAGTTCCGAATAGACTTTTTCCGCCGCTTTCTCGCGGATGTGGCAGGTGTTGAGCAGCACCAGATCGGCCTCGCCGATAGCGTCTGTCGCGGCATAGCCGTCGGCCGCCAGCGCATCGGTCATGCGCTGCGAATCGTAGACGTTCATCTGGCAGCCATAGGTCTTGACGAAGACCTTTCTGGTCGCGGCAGGCAGAACGACTAGGTTTTCGGCGGCAGCGCCGATGTCGTCGCGTTCTATCGTGTTCAATTCCATTTCGCGGCTTCTAGCGCCTTTCCCTGACAAAAAACAGACGAATCTGGCCGGAACCTGCGCGGCTTACCGGCTTGGGCGCGGTTCGGCGAGAGCCGCTTGTACCATCTCGCGCACCTGGCGTTCCATCTGCTTTGCCGTTTCCTTGCGGCTGGAGCCCTTGGAGAAAGCAATCGCCTCGCCAAAATGCACCTCGACGTCGAGGGCGCCCTCGGCCATCAGCACCTTCAGATGCGGCATCAGCTCTTCATCGCCGATCCAGGCGGCAACCGGCCGATGCCGGCGGCCGAGCGGCACGCCATGCAGGCGCGTATAGACGATCGCCACCGGCTGGATGAAGACCTGTTCGGCCGCCCCTTCCGCAATCGCCATTGTAGCGGCGCCGAACAGCGTACTCTTGAACGGCAGGATCATGTTGCCGTCGCCGGTCGAGCCTTCGGCAAACAGCACCATGGCGTCGCCCTTAGCCATGCGGCCGGCGATCTCGCTCGCCTGGTCGCCCGACGAACGTTTGCGGTCACGTTCGATGAAGACAGTGCGCTGCAGCTTCGACAGCATGCCGATCAACGGCCAGCCGGCCATGTCGGCCCTGGCGATGAACGTCACGTCGACCATCGACCCCAGTACCATGATGTCGGTCCAGGAGATGTGGTTGGCGGCAATCAGCAATGGGCGCTGGCCGGACAGCGCCCCCTTGACATGGATGCGCAGCCCCAGCGCCCTGACGATCATCCTGTGCCAGATCTTCAGGATGAAGGTCTCGCGCCAGAGCCCGGTCCTCATCGACAGGACCTGCAGCGGCACAAGCACCAATGAGCCGACGACAACCAGCCCCAGCGCCAGGAAAATCCTGATTTTTCCGATCATCCGCACCACCCCGGCGTTTGGCTAGCGAAGATCACGGCGCATGACAAGCGCGCCGGTCGGGCCGTGTTCCGGCGATTTGTAATAGTTGGCGCGCTTGCCGACCTCGCGGAAGCCAAGCCGCCGATAGAGCGCGATCGCAGCGACGTTGGTCTCGTCGACCTCGAGGAAAAGTGCCTCGGCGCGCTGTGCGTGCAATTCGCGCAGCACCGCATCCATCAATTGCCAGCCGAGCCCCCGGCGCCGATGCGAGCGTGCCACCGCGACCGTCAGGACCTCCCCCTCGCCGGCCGCCAGCCGCGCCAGCACGAAGCCGACCGGCGGCTTGGCGCCCTGTCCGGTCTCGCGCGCGGCATAGCCGAACACGGTGTCCTGCTCGAGCAGTGCGGCGAATTCGTCGTCGGTCCACGGCCGCGCGAAATCCTCGCGATGCAGCACCGACATGGCCGCGCTGTCGGCAATTGTCAGCGGCTCGAGCGCATAGTCCCTGCGGCGCGGCTGGAGGAACGGAATGCGCATCAGTTTTTTTGCCTCGATAAAACAAAGCCGGCCTGCGGCTTGGCGTCGGCGCCGCGCAGATAGAGCGGTTTCGGCTTTTCGCCCTCGCCCTTGGCTGCGGCCCGATGGGCATAGACGGCGATGTCGGCGGTGGCCGCCGTCCCGCCGAGATCGAAGCTGCGTCCGGCCGCCGCGGCAATTTGGGTTGCCGCCGTGCCCGCCAGAACCGGAGAGATGTCGGTCGCCATGGCTGCGGCTTGCGAGAGCGTGGTCACAGCCGGACCATAGATCAGAACCGACCTCTCATCGTAAAGCGCCGCATGGATCTCCTCGCGGCCTGCATCGAGCGCGGCGAGCACGGCGCGGCGGGGAAATATCGCTGCGGCCTCTGCGGCCAACGCCTCCAGAGTCGTCACGCCGATCGCGGGGATTTTCAGCGCCAGCGCAAGGCCGCGCGCCGCCGAGACGCCGACGCGCAGACCGGTGAAGGAGCCCGGACCGGTCGCAACGGCAATGGCGCCGAGGCCGGTAAAGTCCGTTCCGGCCGCCTTCAACGCCCCTTCGATGACACCCATCAGATGCTCGGCATGACCCTTGCCGAGATCGAGCACCGAACGGCCGAGTTCTTTCCCGGCCGCCGCGTCGTAGACGCAGGCGGCGCAGAGATTGGCGGCACAGTCGATGGCAAGCAACTTCATGAAGCGCCCGGTTGAGACAGTTTCGAAAGCAGCCTCCCTCTGCCCGCCAGGGCTGATCCCCGCAAGGGGAATATCCACAAATCTTCAGGCGACTTGCTTGGAGTGTGGGTCCAAGAAGGTAAGTTTCGACGAACGCAACTGCCACAAACCGTTGCCAGGATTAGCCGATCTGCTCGATACGCAGCACGTGATTGTCCCAGACATAGTCCGGCTCGGAACGGATCGTGCCACCGCCCTCGACAATTTCGCCGGCGCCCGTCGTCGCCATGAAGCTTTTCCCATCGGGCGCCACGCCACAGACCTCGACCAGCGCCTTGGTAGCGACGATGCGGCTGCTGGCGGTGTCGATCACGGCAAGCGAATTCCCTTCAGGCGAAGACACGGCGATGGTGCCGGCGGCAGGGTTGGCGGCGACCGAGCCGATATAGTTCCTGAAGCCGGAGAGCACGTCTTGCGACATGTCGAGCAATTGCAAGTCCTTGCCGCGCGGCGCGCGGCCGACCAGCGGGGGACGATCGGTACCCGGCCCCCTGTATTGACAGCCGAACCAGACGGTGCCGGACCGGTCGGCATCCATATGGCGGATCGACAGTTGGTGCAGCGCCGGCGGCAATTCGTGCTTTTCGGTGAGATCGCCGGTAAGGCGGTCGACCAGAACATAGGACGGCTTCATCGTTGCGATATTGAGCTCTGCGCGGCCATAATCCGGATGCGTCTCGATGCCGCCATTAGCCACAGCAATCGTCCTGCCATTGGAAAGCAGCAAAAGCTCGTGTGGGCCCATGCCGTAGGTCGGGAACTCGCCGATGCGCTTGAATTTCGCATGCGCGTCATAGACGCCGACCACGCCGGCGGCATTGTCGAAATCGTTCTCGGTGGCGTAGAGCAGCGTGCCGTCGGCCGAGAACACGCCATGGCCGAAAAAATGTCGGCCGGCAACGCTGGCAATGGTCTGCGGTTCATCGCGGCCGGTATGGTCGAAGACGACAGCAAAGGTCCCCGGCTGCCTGGCAAACACCACCGACCGCTTCGACACCGGGTCGAAAGTAACGTCGTGGCCCCGATCGGGCAGATCGATCGTGTGCAACAACTTGCCGGCCTCGGACAGGACGGCCGCGCCATAGCTGCCGTCGCGCTTGACGAAAGCGGTGGCGAAGACCGCGTCGGCGTCGAGTGTCTTTGCCCAGGCCGACGGCGCCATCGCCGCTACGAAACCAGCGCCTGCGGCCCTCAGGAAATCGCGCCGATCGATCAGCGGCGTCCTCATGATCAGTCGCCGTCCAGTGACGAGAACCCGGCGGTCAGGCCAAATTCGGCGGTCAGCCTGGTTCCGATCAGGGTCGTCAGGCTGGATGTCACCAGCGAGAAATAATCGAGCTTGCGGCGCAGCGCCGGATCGGCAAGTGCCTTGTCGATCGGACCCCTGATCGCCTTGGCCGCCTCGATCCCGTTGGTGAGCTGGATGTGAACCGATTCCGCCATCCAGCGCGCATCGGGCGGCAGCGCGTCGCCAAGCTGCGAGGCCTGGAACAGCGCGTCCATGCCCGCCAGGTTCCCGGTCAGCGAGCGGGCGGTGTTTTGCGAGCGCCAATAGATCGCCTGTTTCGGTTTGTCGGCCTCCGGCTTGGCGCCCAGGAAGCCTTTCAGGCGCACGTCGCGCACCATTTTCAGCTCGTTGATGAAGACGCCGACCAGTTCGGTCACCGCTTCGGTGCCGCCGTGATAGAGCGCGTTCTGCGGACCCGGATTGGCCCAGAGCGCGGCAAAACCGTCGGGCTTGGTCCAGGCATCGCTGACCTCGCCGGCGATTGCCTCGATATTGCCGGCAATGGCCGCACCGTAGGCGCAGCGATAGGCGGCGTCCCTGCCGGCCAATTGATCGGCGCCGTCACCATGGAGCACGAATTCCAGTGCGCCGAGCCCTTGCATGGCGACGCTCTTTGTCGCCAGCTGGGCCGGATCGGCGGCTGTCGGATCCTTGCCGGCAAGTGCTGCCTGCACCTGCTTCAGGCCGATGCTCTTGCGGTCCGGCCAAAACAGCATGCGCTCAAGCCGGTTGTTTTCGGAGATCGGCCCGAAACGGATGATTTCCACCACCGACCAGGCATCCACGACACCCGAGAATTCGGCGCGTGCCGCATCGAGATTGTCTTGCGAGGGCGCCTGGCAAAGCGCGTGCATGATCTTCGCCAAGCTGTCCGCATGGTCATGCAGCCTGGCATAGGCCGGGCGGACGAAGCCGTCGGTCGCCCGCTGGATCACATCCGAAGCCTTCACCGCCGCGGATGCTGGCAGCGCACCGTTGAGGACCAGCAGAGCGAGCGCAAGCGCAAGACGCTTCGGCATCAGAGCGACTCCAGAAATTTGATCAGCGCATCGCGATCGGCCGCATCAGCGGCGGCAAAGCGGTCACGCGCCTTCTGGCCCTCGCCGCCATGCCACAGGATCGCCTCGGCCAGGCTGCGCGCGCGCCCGTCATGCAGGAAGAAGGTGTTGCCGCTGACGGTCTGGGTGAGCCCGATGCCCCACAGCGGCGGCGTGCGCCATTCGCTTCCCGTGGCCTCGCCCACCGCCTGCCCGTCGGCAAGGCCTGGTCCCATGTCGTGCAGCAGGAAATCGGAATACGGCCAGATCAGCTGGAAGGCCTGCGCCTTATTCGGGGTGCCGCGACGGGTGACGAATTTCGGCGTATGGCAGGAGATGCAGCCCATATCGTAGAACAGTTTTTTGCCGGCGAGCACGTCCGGTCTGTCGAGACCGCGCCGGGCCGGCACGGCAAGGTTTTGCGAATAGAAGGTAACGAGGTCCATGATCGGCGGCGGCGCTTCGACCGGACCGAGGCGCTCCTGCACGCCGTTAGGCAGGGCAAGGCAGGTCTTTTCTCCGGAGGTGCAATCGCCCCAGTGCTTCGGCACCTCGGGCGTCGAAATGCCGATATCACCGGCAAAAGCGTCCGCCGATTGCTGGCGGATCGATGCCGCCTGCGCCTTCCAGCCGAAACGGCCGAGCGTCAGTTCACCGCTGCTGCCGTCACGTATTATGTTGGGCCTGCCGGAAATCCCGTCACCATCGCGGTCGGCCGCATCGGCACGCGCAAGGATGTCGGCAGGAGCGATCTGCTCGACCAGGCCGAGGCCGATCATCGGCGGCGTCATGCGCGGCGACAGCGTGGTGTGCGGGTCGAGCGGCCCGTAGGCGAGGCCCTCGACCGAATAGCTCGGCTTGCGCAGCGACACCGTGCTGCCATCCGCCAATTTCACCTTCTCGTCCTGATAGTCGACATGCATCCTGCCCTCGCCCTGCAGGCCGGGTACCGCCAATTCCTGCAATTGCGTGCCATAGACCGGGTCGGGGAAGTTGAGCACCTTGTGATCGGCGAGCGCGGCTTCCTCCTCCTCGGTACTGGCTTGCCTTGCCAGGCGCAGGAACATCGAGGTGGTGCCGCTGTCGCCTTGGGGCGGATGGCCGCGGCCGTCCTTCAGATGACAGTTCTGGCAGGCGCGCTCATTGAACAGCGGACCGAGCCCATCCGAGGCCTGTGTCGAGGATGGCGAGGACACCCAGTTCTTGCGGAAGATGGCGTTGCCGAGCTTGAAGGTGCCCTCTTCCTCGAAGCTGATGTTGGCAGAGGATTGCGAGAAGGCGTCCTTGTTGACGTCCTTCTTCGAGGTGCCGGCGCCGCCCTGCATTAGCTCGAATTGCTCGGGCTTGGAGAAATCGCTGGTCGGCCTGGTAATGGCGATGACGCGCGCCAGATCCTTCGGCGTCAGATCGGTGCGGCTGGTAGCAAGGCCCGCCGGTTGCGGCGCTCCGGCCAGCGCCGAGGCTGTGAGCGTCGCCACCACGGCAAGAAAAGCGCCGCGAACCATTCCGTATCGCGGTTTCTTCTGAGGCGGCAGGCCGCAATGCTCGGCCGGCCGCAAGCGGCGCATGAAATCTAGGGGGCGCCGCATTCCTGCATGTCCTTATTCCGCCTCGTCGGCCGATGCCGCGTTGAGCTGGCCGTATTTTTCCTCGCCGATCGAGGCCAGCAGATCGAGTTGCGTCTCGAGGAAGTCGATGTGACCTTCCTCGTCAGTCAGCAATTCCTCGAACAGCTTCATCGTCACGTAGTCGCCTGCCTCGTTGCAGATCTCGCGCGACCGCTTGTAGGCAGTGCGCGCGTCATATTCGCCGGCAAGATCGGATTCGAGCACTTCCTTGACATTCTGCCCGATGCGCAACGGCGCCACGGACTGCAGGTTCGGATGGCCCTCGAGGAAAATGATGCGCGCCACGAGCCGGTCGGCATGGTGCATTTCCTCGATCGATTCGGCGCGTTCCTTCTTCGCCAGCTTGGCGTATCCCCAGTCTTCCAGCAGCCGGAAATGCACCCAGTACTGATTGACCGCTCCAAGTTCCAGAAACAGAGCCTCGTTAAGCCGCTCTATGATCTGCTGTTCGCCTTTCATGGGTTCTGCTCCCGTATTGGACGCGCAGGCCTCTGACGCGATCCAGGTGTGAAACGATGTCCACGCCGCTCGCCGCCGAGCGGGTGTGGTAATTTTCGGTGACCCGAATGATCGTTTCGACCACATTTGGGAAGCAGCCGCAACAGCGACCGCGCTTGTGCATGGCATGATAGACCTTCGCCGGCACGATAAGCTGCCAAGGGTCCTCATCCAGCAGTTCGACGATCGTCTGCTCTATCTCCTTTTCGGTGATGATGTTGCAATGGCAGATCAGCATTTGGCGCTCTGGCTGACGGCGCTCATTGCACCGCGTGGCTGGTGGTTTCGATAGTTTACTGGAACACCTTGTCCGGTGAATCGAGGCTGTCCGAGCCCTCGAAGGCTATGGCATTGAGCTTCAGGGTACCGACGGCGCGTTCGATCGACTTGGTCTGATCGACCAGCGCCTCGATCGCCGCCTGCACGGTGGCATTGCCTTCCGTGTTGCCCTCTCCGATCTGCTGGTCATAGGCCTCGCCGGCAAGCGCCCGCGCCTTGATGGCCTCCATCTTGGCGACGGTGACATCCAGTTTGTCCGATAATTCCTTGTCGATCGCCGGATCGGCCGCCTTGACCATGTCGGCCACCGACGGGCCCTCGACGACAGTGCCGTCAAGCCGCGTGTAGCTGCCGCGATAGGCGGCGCGGATGCCGACGGCGTCATTGAGATGGGAGTTGTAAGTGTTGTCGGAGAAACAATCGTGCTCCTCTTCCGGATCGTGCAGCAAGAGGCCGAGCTTCATCCGCTCGCCGGCGAGCTCGCCATAGGACAGCGAGCCCATGCCGGTGAAGATGGTCGAAATGGCGGCGTTCGGCTCGCCATCGACAAGGTTCTTGCGGGCGGCGCCGCCTTCCTTCCAGTCGTAGACCATGTCCTTGAGATCGGAAACCAGAAGGTCGCTCGCCGATTTCAGGTACTGCCCGCGACGGTCGCAATTGCCGCCGGTGCAATTGGCAAGATCGTAATCGGTGTAGGGCCGCTCGCCGGCGCCAGGACCGGTGCCGTGCAGGTCCTGGCCCCATAGCAGGAATTCGATGGCGTGATAGCCGGTCGCCACATTGGCCTCGATGCCGCCGGCTTCCTGCAGGGTGCCGGAGAGGAACTCCGGCGTCAGATTGGTAGCGTCGACCTTCTTGCCGTTGATCTCGATCGACTTGTTGGCGATCACATTGGCGGTATAGAGCGCGTTGGCGTCCGACTCGGTGCCGTAGCCCTTGGCGACATAGTCGATCAAGCCCTCGTCGAGCGGCCAGGAGTTCACCTTGCCTTCCCAGTCATCGACGATCGCATTGCCGAAGCGATAGACCTCGGTCTGCTGATAGGGAACGCGCGATGCCTTCCAGGCCTCGCGGGCGGCGTTCAGCGTTTCGGCCGATGGCTTGGCGAGCAGTGCATCGACAGCCTTGTCGAGCGCCTCGGCCGTGATCAGCGAATCCTCGTATTTGGCGAGCGCAATGTCGGAATAGGTCTTGATGACCGCCTTAGCATCGGTTTGCGCCTTGGCCGGCAGCACGAACACCGCCGCCGTGAGCATCGCGGTGGCGCCGATCGCCGCAAGCCTGCCGCCATACCGCGCCGTGATCATCGTTCTCATGACTGTCTCTCCTCGGGAATCAATGAAATGCCGGCGCCGCGGCGGGCAGTTGCCAGCGGGCAAAGAAGGGTCGCGCCATCGCGCGGTTCGCGGAAGAAAGACACCGAAATGCCTCCAATCGAAAGGGTTCAAGGCCCAGACATCAAAGGGATGCGCTGACGCGCGAGCTTCCATAAAACGGCGAAGACGCGGGATGTCAACTGGTGGCGTAGAAAAAATTCAATTGAAACAATAGTTTAGAATTATTCTAAACTAGAACTGTCAACTTTAACACCGATCTATCAGGAATGCCGCCGCATGAAGCGATTGACAGGCGGCCGTTCCGGGTGCGACCCGGATCGGCACTCTTGCGGCGGCACCGGACAATCGCCACCTGGCGGGACGTCCTAGATTTGGATGAGGAATCGGGCTGTTATGAAGAACGGGGTTGTCATTGTCGGTGCGGGTCATGCGGGCGTGCAAGCGGCTGCCAGCCTGCGCGAAGAGGGCTATGACCGGCCGGTGATCCTGATCGGCGACGAAAACGAATTGCCCTACCACAAGCCGCCGCTGTCGAAGACCTTCATCAAGGATCAGCAAGCAAAGCCGCAGCCGTTGCGCGGCGAGGCTTTTTATACCGGCAGCGCCATAGACTACCGGCCAGGCCTCCGGATCGAGCGCCTCGATGTAGGCGGCCGCCGGCTGGAGATATCGGGCGGCGGCGTGCTGCCGTTCGAGCGGCTGGTCCTCGCCACCGGCGCGCGGCCGCGCCTGCTGCCGCTGCCGGGTTCGGAGCTTTCCGGCGTTGTGTCGCTGCGCTCGCTCGGCGATGCCCGCCTGATCCGCGAATTGAGCGCGCAAAGCGAGGAGGCCGTCATCCTGGGCGGCGGCTTCATCGGCCTGGAGATTGCCGCGACGCTCACCGCCGCCGGCCGCAAGGTCACGGTGGTCGAGGCGATCGACCGACTGCTCGGCCGCGCCGTGGCGCCGGTCATCGCCGGCCATGTGCGCAAGCGGCTGGAAGCCACCGGTGTGCGCGTCCTCACCGGCACCACCATCGAACGGCTGGAGGGCGAGAACGGCCGTGTTTCGGCTGCAATCACCTCGTCCGGCGAGAGATTGCCGGCACAGATGGTCGTCATCGGCATTGGCGTCGTGCCGAATGTCGAATTGGCCGAAGCCGCCGGTATTGCCATCGCGAACGGCATCCGCGTCGACCAGCAGATGCGCACGTCGGTGCCGGAAATCCTCGCCATCGGCGACGCCGCCTCCTACCGGCACTGGTTCACCGGCGGCGATGTGCGGCTGGAATCGGTGCAGAACGCCACAGACCAGGCGCGGCTCGCCGCGCGCACCATCATCGGCCATGCCGACAATTACTCGGCGGTGCCGTGGTTCTGGTCCGATATCGGCGACATGAAGCTGCAGATGGTCGGCCTGATTGCGGGCGGCGACAGCCATGTCGTGCTGGGCGACGTGGCCGAAAACAAATTCTCGATCTACCACTACGCCGCAAGCCGGCTGCTCGGCATCGAATCGGTCAACCGGCCCGGCGACCATATGCTTGGCCGCAAGATGCTCGGCGCCGGCTTTTCGCCGTCGCCGCAGATTGTCGCGACCGGGCCCGACGGGCTGAAGGCGGCGCTCGCCGCCTTCCAGCAGGCAGAGCCTGCAAGAGCGGCCGGATAGCTCAGGCGGCGCGAACTTCGCGGATCGAGCTTTCGAGGATGTCGAGCGCTTCGTTCATGACGGCGTCCTGGATGGTGATCGGCGCGAGGAAGCGGATGACGTTGCCGTAGACGCCGCAGGTCAGCAGGATCAGGCCCTTGTCGAGCGCCTTCAGCCGCACCGCATTGGCGAGTTCCGACGACGGCAGCCCCTTCGTCACATCGTTGAACTCGACCGCGTTCATGAAGCCGGGTCCTCGGATATCGACAATCTCAGGCGCTTCGTCGCGGATCGATTGTAGGCGCTGCTTCAGACGGTTGCCTAGCGTGTTGGCGCGGTCGCAGAGCTTCTCCTCATCGATGACGTCGAGCACCGCATGCGCCGCGGCGACGCCGATCGGGCTGCCGCCATAGGTGCCGCCGAGCCCGCCGGGGCTCGGCGCATCCATGATCTCGGCACGCCCGGTGACGGCCGCCAGCGGGAAGCCGCCGGCCAGGCTCTTGGCCATGGTGGTGATGTCGGCCGCCACCTCGTGGTGGTCCATGGCAAACATCTTGCCGGTGCGGGCAAAGCCGGTCTGCACTTCGTCGGCGATCAACAGCATGCCGTGCTGGTCGCAGATCTTGCGCAATGCGGTCATGAAGTCGCGCGGCGCCTCGTAGAAGCCGCCCTCACCCTGCACCGGCTCGACGATGATGGCGGCGACGCGGGCCGGATCGACATCGGCCTTGAACAGCCGGTCAAGCGCGGCCAGCGAATCGGCGACCGAGACGCCGTGCAGCGCCACCGGGAACGGCGCATGGAAGACGTCCGCCGGCATGGCGCCGAAGCCGACCTTGTAGGGCACGACCTTGCCGGTCAGCGCCATGCCCATGAAGGTGCGGCCGTGAAAGCCGCCGGAAAAGGCGATGACCGCCGGCCGGCCGGTGGCATTGCGGGCGATCTTGATCGCGTTCTCGACCGCCTCGGCGCCGGTGGTGACGAAAATCGTCTTCTTGTCGAACTTGCCGGGGAGCATGCCGTTCAGCCGTTCTGCCAGCCTGATATAGCTCTCATAAGGCACGACCTGGTAGCAGGTGTGGGTGAAACGGTCGAGCTGCGCCTTGACCGCTTCGATCACCCTAGGGTGACGGTGGCCGGTGTTGACGACAGCGATGCCGGACGAGAAATCGATATAGCGGCGGCCTTCGACGTCCCAGATCTCCGAATTTTCGGCGCGATCGGCATAGATCTGAGTGGTCATGCCGACGCCGCGGGAAATCGACTGGTTCTTGCGTTCGGAAATGGCTGAATTTGTCATCGTACCCCTCGCCGGGCCGGCGCCCGCTCTCGTTTGATGGCTGTTGAGACTCTTCTGGGCTTATTTCAGTTTTTCCTCAAGTTGGCACCGCCGCCGGGCGATTGGGCCTGCCGGTCGGCGTCAGCAACCGAACGCCCGTCGCTCATGCCGTCCTGACAAACCCCTCGCTGGCCCTCAGCAAATTGCGCGTATAATCCTTGGTGACACGGCGTTCGACAAGATCGTCCGCCGTCAGATTCTCCATCGCTTCGCCGTTCTGCATCACCATCAGCCGCTCGCACATGTGAGTGATGATAGCGAGGTCGTGGCTGACCATCAGGAAGGTCAGCTTGCGGCGCCGCCGGATCTCCTCCAACAGGTTCAGCACTTCGGCCTGCACCGAAGCGTCGAGCGCCGAGGTGGGTTCGTCGAGCAGCAGGATCGAGGGTTCGAGGATCAGGGCGCGCGCGATCGCCACGCGCTGGCGCTGTCCGCCCGACAATTGATGCGAATAACGGAAGCGGAATCCAGTGCCCAGGCCGACCTCGTCCAGCGCCCGCTGGATGCGCTTTTCACCGTCAGCGAAGCCGTGAATGGCGAGTGGCTCCTGCAGCAGGCGGTCGACGGTCTGGCGTGGGTGCAGCGAGCCGTACGGGTCCTGGAACACCATCTGCACCTCGCGATAAAACGCCTTGTCGCGGCGCGCGCCGAGCGTTTTGCCGTTGACGGTAATGGTGCCTGATGCGGCCGGCGCCAGGCCGGCGATTGCCCTGAGAAGGGTCGACTTGCCGGAGCCGGATTCGCCGACGAGGCCGAACGATTCACCGGATTGCACCTCGAGGCTGACGCCTTTCAGCGCGCGGAAGCGGTCGAACATCACCTCCAGCCTGTCGACGGAAAGGGCTGCCGTCATGCCGCCCACTCCGGCTTGCGGTCGAGCACCGGCAACGGGTGGCGGTCGGCGCCGATCTTGGGCATGCAGTTGAGCAGGCCGCGCGTATAGGGATGCTGGGCGCGGCCGAGCTCCGAGGCCTTGAGCTGTTCGACGACCTTGCCGGCATACATGACGATGACACGATCGCAGAAGGACGAGACCAGGCGCAGATCGTGCGAGATGAAGATCAGCCCCATGCCGCGCTCGCTGACCAGCCTGTCGAGGATGCCGAGCACGTCGAGCTGCACGGTGACGTCGAGTGCCGAGGTCGGCTCGTCGGCGATCATCATCTCCGGCCCGGCGATCAGCATCATGGCGATCATGGCGCGCTGGCCCATGCCGCCGGAAACCTCATGCGGATGCAGGTCGAAGACACGGGCCGGATCGCGGATCTGCACAGCCTCCAGCATGGCAAGCGCGCGCTCGCGGGCTTCGGCCTTGGAGACCTTCTCATGCGTGCGCAGCGTCTCGACGATCTGGCGGCCGATGCTCATCACCGGGTCCAGCGAATATTTCGGATCCTGCAGGATCATGGCGATACGCTTGCCGCGCAGCGCCCGGCGCTCGCGCGGCGAGGCGGCCAGCAGGTCGATGCCGTCGAAAGCGAGCGTCTTCGCGGTCACCTCGGCCTGCGGCGGGGTCACTCCCATGATGGCGCGGCCGGTCTGCGATTTGCCCGATCCGCTCTCTCCGACGATGCCGAGCCGCTCGCGGCCGAGCGAGAAGGAAACGCCGCGCACCGCCTCGATCAGGCCGGTGCGCGTCGGGAAGGTAACGCGCAGGTCGTCGACTTCGAGAAGCGTGCTCATTGGTCACCGCTTCGGGGATCGAGCGCGTCGCGCAGGCCGTCGCCGAGCAGGTTGAAGCCGAGGCTGACGATGAGGATGGCAAAGCCCGGCGCGCCCGCCACCCACCACTGGTCGAGCACGAAGCGGCGGCCCGACGCAATCATCGCGCCCCATTCCGGCAGCGGCGGCTGCGCGCCGAGGCCGAGGAAGCCGAGGCCGGCGGCGGTCAGGATGATGCCGGCCATGTCGAGCGTCACCCTGATGATCAGCGAGGAGATGCAGAGCGGCATGATGTGGCGGAGCACGATGCGGAACGGCGAGGCGCCCATCAGCTGCACCGCCTTGATGTAGTCCGAATTGCGCACCGTGAGCGTTTCGGCGCGCGCAATGCGGGCATAGGGCGGCCACGAGGTGATGGCGATGGCGAGCACGGCGTTTTCGATGCCGGGGCCGAGCGCGGCGACGAAGGCCAGCGCCAGGATCAGCTTCGGAAAGGCGAGAAAGATGTCGGTGATGCGCATCAGGATCGCATCGGTCCAGCCGCCGGCATAGCCGGCGACGGTGCCGACCAGCAAGCCGATGGGCGCGGCGATGATGGCAACCAGAATGACGACGTACAGTGTCCAGCGCGAGCCGAAGATGATGCGCGAATAGATGTCGCGGCCGAGATCGTCGGTGCCGAACCAGTGCGCGGCACTCGGCGCCAGCAGCCGCGAGCCCTTGAGGTCGCCGAATGTCGGCGAATAGGGCGCCAGCACATCGGCGAAGGCCGCGACCACCAGTAGGGCGATGATGATGAGCAGGCCGGCAAACGCCAGCCGGTTGGCGGAGAAGCGCCGCCAGGCCACGTAGGCGCGGCCGAGCCTTGCCTGCACGCGCGACGCCGGCCGCTCGCTGAGCAGCCAGTCGCGGCGGGTTTGAATCGCTTCCGTGCTCATCCTGCCTTCGTCCTCATCCTGCCTTGGTCCTGGGATCGAGCACCCGGTAGAGCAGGTCGGAGAATAGATTGATGGCGATGAAGACCGAGCCAATGATGATGGTGCCGCCGAGCACGGCATTCATGTCGGCGTTCTGCAGCGAGTTGGTGATGTAGAGGCCGATGCCCGGCCACGAAAACACCGTCTCGGTCAGCACCGAGCCTTCGAGCAGCCCGGCATACGACAGAGCGATCACCGTAACCATCGGCACCGCGGCGTTGCGCAGCGCGTGACCCCAGATGATGCGCGTTTCGGACAGGCCCTTGGCTCGTGCCGCGACGATATATTCCTGGGTGAGTTCGTTCAGCATGAAGGAGCGCGTCATGCGGCTGATATAGGCGAGCGAGAAATAACCGAGCAGCGAGGCCGGCAGGATGATGTGGCGGAAGGCATCGGCAAATACGTCCCACCGCCGCTGCCAGAGTGCATCCAGCAGGTAAAAGCCGGTAATCGGCGTGAAGGTGTATTCGTAGACGACATCGAGGCGGCCGGGAAAGGCGACCCATTGCAGCTTGGCGTAGAACAGAACCAGCGCCAGCAGCCCCAGCCAGAAGATCGGCACGGAATAGCCGACAAGGCCGATGATCCGCACGACCTGGTCGATGACGCTGCCGCGCCGCACCGCGGCCAGCACGCCAAGCGGCACGCCGATCACCGAACCGATCAATGTTCCCAGCGTCGCCAGTTCGAGCGTCGCGGGAAAGGCGCGGCGGATATCGGTCATCACCGGATTGGTGGTCAGCACCGAGGTGCCGAAATCACCGTTCAGGGCATGTTTGACATAGATGTAGAACTGCTCGACCAGCGGCAGGTCGAGGCCCATCTCGCGGCGCGTTCGTTCGACGACATTGGCCGGCGCCCGGTCGCCGAGCACCGCCAGCACCGGGTCGATCGGGATGACACGGCCGATGAAGAAGGTCACCGCGAGCAGACCGAGATAGGTCGTTATCGCGATGACCAGGAACCGGGCGATCGATGAGGCCACGGCAACGGCGCGGGCGCCGCCGCGCCCTGCCGTCACTTCGCTTTCAGCCACACTCATACGGCGCGTCCGCCGGCGTCACTCCTTCGAGACGGGGCCGACGAAGTTGGTGTCGAAGCTCGGGCCGAGCGCAAAGCCCTTGAGGTTCTTGCGCAGGCCGGCCACTTCCAGCTGCTGGTGGATGATGACGAAAGGACTGGTGTCGAGGATCTTCTTCTCGAGATCCTGGTACATTGTGGCGCGCTTGGCCGCGTCCTTCTCGAGCAGGGCGGCCTCCGTTTGCTTGGTCAGGTCCGGAATGTCCCAGGCGTTGCGCCAGGCCAGCGTCTTGGTCTTGCCTTCATCCGAATTGTCCGGGTTGCTGGCAAAGGTCTGCGCATTGGAATTCGGGTCGAAATAGTCCTGGCCCCACTGGCCGATATAGATGTCGTGGTTGCGGGCGCGGTATTTGGTCAGCGTCTGCTTGCCGTCGCCGGGGATGATCTCCAGCTTGATGCCGGCCTGTCCCAACGTCTGCTGGATCGATTCCGCCATGCCCGTCGTCGGCTGGCCGGTGCGCACGTCCATGGTGACGCTGAAGCCGTCGGCGAGACCCGCCTTGGCGAGCAGTTCCTTGGCCTTGGCGACGTCGAACTTGAACGGATTTTCGTCCAGCTCGCCGAGTACGCCCTTGGGCAGGAAGGTCTGATGGATCTCGCCGATGCCCTTGAGGATGGTCGTGCTCAAGGCATCGTAGTCGACCAGATATTTGAACGCCTGGCGAACCTCGGGCTTGGCGAGGTTCGCGTTCTTCTGATTGAGGCTGATGTAAAAGACCGTGCCCTTGGGGGCTGAGGTGGTGGTGAGGTCGGCATTCTTGGCAATCGCGTCGAGGTCGTTCGGCTCGAGATTGCGGGCGACGTCGATATCGCCGGCTTCCAGCGCCAGGCGCTGGCCCGAGCTTTCCTTCATGTTGCGATAGATGACACGGGCAAGCTTGGCCTTCTCGCCGTAGTAATTGTCGTTGCGCTCCATAACAACGGCCTCGTTGGCCCGCCATTCGCGCAACTTGAAGGCGCCGGAGCCGGCATAGCCGGTCTTCAGCCAGGCATTGCCGAAGTCATTGTCCCATTTGTAGTCGGCGCTGGGCGTGACCGCGGCGACATGCTCCTTGACCAGCTTGGCGTCGACCACCGAGGCGACCGTCGCCGACAGGCAGTTCAGCACGAAGCTCGGCGCATAGGCCTTGTCGACGGTGAACTGGAACGTCGTATCATCAACGGCCTTCGCCTTCTCGGTGACATTGCCGCCATCGATGCCGAACTGGCCGATGATGAAGGCCGGGCTCTTGTCGAGCTTGATGGCGCGCTCGAACGAATAGGCGACGTCCGCCGCCGTGATCGGATTGCCGGAGGCGAATTTGAGGCCGGGCTTGAGCTTGAACGTGTAGGTCAGGCCGTCGTCGGAGACGCTCCAGCTTTCCGCGAGATCGCCCTTGACCTTGGAGGTGTCGCTGAGGTCGAGGCGCACCAGAAGATCGTAGGTGTTGCCGGTGATTTCGGCGGTCGACAATTCGAATGCCTCGCCCGGATCCATGGAGATGATGTCGTCGATGGCGAAACCTTCGACCAGCGTGTCGGCGGGCGTGACCGCGAAGGCAGGCGCAGCGGCCAGAAGCAGCGCGGACATGGCCGCGCCCGCGAGCAAGAAGCGGGAGCGTAGAGCAAACTTTTCCATCATCATTTTAACTGTTCCCTGTTTTTGTTGACCTGAGTTCCCGGCTCAGGGTTGTGGCATTTTCTTGCCGCGTCGAACGGTGATCCCCGGACCATTGTCTTGGCAATTTTTGTGCAGTTCCGGCTCACCATATCCGGCGGTTTCGAGCGCGGCAACGAGCATTTGCAGAACGGTCGATTGGGCCAGACCGGCGGTGCGAAAACCCGGCTATTTCAGCGCGGTAACCAGGTCGGCGTCGGGAAAGCAGGTAGCGGAACGGCCGTTTCTGGCCTGCCATTTGCCGATCGAGCGGCGCGTCTTGAAGCCGGGCAGGCCGTCGGCGCTGCCGACATCATAACCCTTTGCCTCCAGCGCCCGCTGCAGGGCGGCGATGTCGGAGCGGTAGAGCCCGCCGACCGCGCCCCAATTGCCCGAGAAATTGCTGTCGCCATGGGCGATGCGATCGGCGCCATGGCCGATGAACAGGGCATAGAGATCGCTGGTGTTGTACTGCTTCAGCACGTAGAAATTGGGGGTCACGATGAAGGCCGGGCCGCTGCGCCCGGCCGGCATCAAAAGAAAACCTTCTGCCTTCAGTTCACTCGCCGGGAATGGTTTACCCGACACACGCCTGATACCCATATCAGCCCATTGCGAAATCTTCTTGCCCTGGTCGGGACCTTCGAGCGAGCACGAGACGCTGTCCGGTATCGTCACCTCGAAGCCCCAGCCGCGGCCCCTGACCCAGCCATAATGCACGAGATAATTGGCGATCGACGCCAGTATGTCGGGCCTCGAATTCCAGATGTCGGTGCGGCCGTCGCCATCGAAATCGACGGCATGCTTCAGAAACGACGTCGGCATGAACTGCGGCTGACCGAGCGCACCGGCCCAGGACGATTTTATCGCGCCGACCGGGGCAAGCCCGCGCTCGACGATCTCGAGCGCCGCCAGCAGCTCGGTGCGGAAGAATTCTTTCTTCGTCGACATGAACGCCTTGGTGCCCAGCACCTCGAAGGCGTCGTAGGGCAGCTTTGCCGCACCGAAGCCGCTCTCACGGCCCCAGATCGCCAGCAGCACTTCGCCGGGCACGCCATAGCGCTTCTCGATCGCCGCAAGGGTCCTAGCGTTGGCCGCCTCGCGGGTGCGGCCGCCGGCGGTGACCGCGCGAACTATCTTTTCGGCGAAATAGGCGCCCGGCGAACCGAACTCGGCCTGATGCTGCTTCCGCGGCGTCGTCGCCTTCTCGCCCGGCAGCACCAGGTCGGGCAGCTTGAGGTTCGGCTTGACGCCGTCGAAGGCGGCATCGAAGGTTTTCCTGGAGATGCCTTTGGCATTGGCTTCGGGCCAGAGGTCGTTGCCAAGCCAGGCGCGGAACTGGTCGTCGATTTTTGCCGCGGAGACGGGGGTGGCGAGGAGGAAGGCGGCAAGTGCGGCGAGAAGAAACGCGACGGCTATTTTGTGAAAGCAGCGATCCGTCCCACCCCCCTCTGTCCTGCCGGACATCTCCCCCGCAAGGGGGGAGATTGGCTGTCGCCTCTGCTTCCGCCAATTTTCGACGTTGAAAGATTGGCGGCGAGATTGACGCTGCCGATCTCCCCCCTTGCGGGGGAGATGTCCGGCAGGACAGAGGGGGGTGTGACAGAGTGCCCGCCTTAAAAAATGCGCAGCAGCCATCATCCGCACTCTCCCCGCCACTCGCCTCAAAACGCCGTCCGCGAGCGCAGTGCGGCGGCCAGCGTGCCTTCGTCGAGATAATCGAGCTCGCCGCCGACCGGAACGCCATGCGCCAGCCGCGTCACCTTGATGTCGAAGCCGGAAAGCTGGTCGGTGAGGTAGTGCGCGGTGGTTTGGCCCTCGACCGTGGCGTTGACGGCGAGGATCACTTCCTTGACTTCGCCGCCGGCGACGCGATCGACCAGCGAACGGATGTTGAGCTCATCAGGACCAATGCCGTCGAGCGGCGACAGCGTACCGCCGAGCACATGGTAGCGCACGTTCATGGCGGTCGCCCGCTCCAGCGCCCAAAGGTCGGCCACGTCCTCGACGACGATGAGCGTGGTGGGGTCGCGGCGCGGGTCGGTGCAGATCATGCAGGGATCGGAGGTGTCGACATTGCCGCAGGTCGAGCAGATGCGCACCTTGTCGACCGCCTCGCCCATGGCGGCGGCGAGCGGCGCCAGCAGCTGCTCCTTCTTCTTGATGAGGTGGAGCGCGGCGCGCCGTGCCGAACGCGGGCCGAGCCCCGGCACCTTGGCCAGCAGCTGGATCAGGCGTTCGATCTCGGGACCGGCGATTCGCTTCGACATCGCACCGGTTTAGACCATGATCCCGAAAAGTGGAAACCGGTTTTCGGAAAAGATCATGGTCAAACAAGACGATAGAGTCCCATTCCGATCTATCGGAATGGATCAGGCTCTAGGATTTTTCAACGGGTTTTGGAACACTGCTGAGGCGCGGGATGTTCGATGCGCAAAGAGGCAATCGCTTTAGGTTTGTGCCGCCCCTCATTGCCCTGCCGGGCATTTCTCCCCGTATAGTGACGGGGAGAAAGGGCCGACCGTGACCCTCGGCACCCTTTTTTGCGACGCCGGAAATTGGCGAAATCCTTGGCCACAGCGTCCTTCTCCCGTCACTATACGGGGAGAAGATGGCGGCAGCCAGATGAGCGGCGGCGCCGACGTTGACCGTCTCAGTTTTCTTCCAGCGGCCGGGTCTGGCCGGCGATCATCGCGCCGATGGCGTCGGTGTTCTCGGGCGTCGCCTCGAACGACATTGTCGGCTCTGCCGGCGCTGCCTCGAAGGAGGTGACAGGCCGTGCGCTCGCGGTCCCACCGAAACGGGCCGCATCGGGCTCCTGCATTGGTTCTTGCAGCGCCACCAGCACCGGCTTCTCCTGGGTGGGCTTCTCTGGGGCCGCCCTCTCCGGGGTCGCCATCCCGGCAGTCGCCCTTGTCTGCTTTGCCGGCTGCGATGCGGCGGCGGTCACATAGGTCGCCTTGGCGAATGTCGGCTTGGCGTCGCGTGCCGGCTCGGCCGAGGCGACAAGTATGGCCTGAGCGGCAGGCGCTTGCGACTTGGCCTGGGCCACGGCGACCACCGGCTCGTCCGGCAGCGGCTGCCAGTTGCGACCGCGCTTTTCGTAAAAGGCGTTGCCGCCGGCAACCATGGTGTAGTGCATGTTCTTGTAGGGGAAGCGCAGGCCGGCGGTGTGGAAGAACATCGTGTTCTTCAGCTTGGCTTTGCGCTCGCCCTTGAGCACCGCCGCGGCGGCTTCCTCGACATCGGGCATCGCCTTCGAATTCATCGGCCGCGTCATGACGCCCGGCGCGAATTGGCCGCGCTCGCCAACGACCTGGCAGATGGTGTTGCCATGCTTGCCGGACCGCAGCCGGTTCATCACCACCGTGCCGACCGCAATCATGCCGTCACGGCTCGACCGGTTGGACTCGAAGAACATTGCCCGCTCCAGGCACTCCTTTTCCTTCGGCGTGGAATTGTAGGAGCGCGAGCTCAGGAAACCCGGCGTAATGGCATCGGTCAGGCTGGACATGCCGTGCGAGGCGGTCTGACTGCAAGCGGCCAAAAACAGCGGCGAGATAACGACGCCGAGCCGCAACGGCGTCTTCCATCGGGTAGAGATCAACAGGCGTCCCCTCATTCTGCTGCCAGCCCGCCCCTGGTTGCGGCAAGAATGAGACACTTTCAGGCAAAAAGATGGCTAAAGCGTTATTAAGTGTGGGGAGTTGCCTAATAGACACAGCTGGCGGAAGAGCAAGCACTGGCTGCTGCACTCTTCGGCCACTGTAACGGCATACCGATTGACTAAAAGCGCGTCGCGTTCGACCGGCTTCAGGCGACGCGCTTTGCGTTCTTGTTTCGATGCATGTCGTTACCGCAAAACCGCTGCACACTTTTGCGCGACATGCATTAGCCTTAGAAGGGCAGTTTCATTCCCGGCGGGATCGGCAGTCCCGCGGTCAGCGCCTTGGTCTTTTCCTGCATGGTTTGCTCGACCTTGGTCCTGGCGTCGTTGTGGGCAGCGAGAAGCAGATCCTCGAGAATCTCGACCTCGTCCTCCTTGAACAGCGACGGGTCGATCTTCAGCGACTTCATCTCGAATTTGCCGGTCAGCGTCACGCTGACCAGGCCGCCGCCGGCCTGTCCGGTGGCTTCCAGCGTGGCGATCTCATCCTGCATGGCCTGGAACTTGGCCTGCATTTCCTTTGCCTTGCCCATCAGGCCGAGAAGATCTTTCATCGCACGGTCCTTTGCAGTTGGTGCCGGTTGTTTCAGGTTTCGTCGTCGTCTGCCGGCGGCTCGACCGGCACTTCGCCCTCGGCCGCATCGGCCTCCGGCGCGTCGGGAATGCGCACGTCGATGATCTTGGCGCCGGGAAAGCGCGCCAGGATGGCGGCGACCGTCGGATCGCTCTTGGCATCGAGGAAGGCATTTTCGCGCTTTGTCGATTCCATCTCGGCCAAGGTCTGGCCGCCCTCTTCCTTCGACAGCGACACCAGCCAGTTGCGGCCGGTCCAGGCGCGCAATTTGGCGGTCAAATCGTTGAGCAGCATCTTCGGCGCATCGTCGGTCAGGCTGACGTCGATACGGCCGGGCTCGATGCGCACCAGGCGCACGCAACGCTTGACCAGCACCTTGAAGGCCATGTCGCGCTGGACGTCGGCAAGGGCAACAATGTCGGCCAGCGATTTCACCGCCACCGGCGGCGCCTCGACCACCGGCTCCGGCGGAGCAACGAAATTGGTCGGCACCGGCTCGGGCTCGACCAGGCGCATCGACTGCGCGCCGCCATTGGCCGTCGGCATCCGCGTCTGCGCCACGGCACCGGCACCACCGCTTGCAGGCCCATGGCTTGCGGGGCCGGGGCTTGCGGGGCCGGGGCTTGCCGGCGCGCCATTCGCGCGCGGCGCGGAGCCGGGCAGCGAAACGCCGCTCTCCAGCGATCTCAGCGCCTCGTCCAGCGTCGGCAGGTCGGCGGCATGCGCCAACCGGATCAGCACCATCTCGGCGGCGCTGACTGGACGGTTGGAAGTCTGCACCTCGGGAATGCCTTTCAAAAGCATCTGCCATGTCCGCGACAGCACCTTGACCGACAGCGTCCTGGCGAAATCGGCGCCGCGCCGGCGCTCGTCCTCGGACAGCGAGGCGTCGTCGACAGCAGCCGGCACGAAGCGCAGACGGGTGACCAGATGGTTGAACTCGGCAAGGTCGGTCAGCACCGCGGCAGGATCGGCGCCGGTATCGTACTGGGCACGGAATTCGACAAGCGCGGCGGCGACGTCGCCCTTCATGACATGTTCGAACAGGTCGACGATGCGGGCACGGTCGGCCAGGCCCAGCATGGCGCGGACCGCTTCGGCGCTGACCGCGCCGCCGCCATGGGCGATCGCCTGGTCGAGGATGGACTGCGCGTCACGCATCGAGCCTTCGGCCGCGCGGGCGATCATCGCCAGTGCATCGTCTTCGACTTCGATGCCCTCCAGACCCGCTATCCTCGCAAGGTCGGCCTTGATCATTGCCGCATCGATGCGCCTGAGGTCGAAACGCTGGCAGCGCGACAGGACGGTGATCGGCACCTTGCGGATTTCGGTGGTGGCGAAGATGAACTTGACGTGCGGCGGCGGCTCTTCCAGCGTCTTCAGCAGGCCGTTGAAGGCCTGGTTGGAAAGCATGTGCACTTCGTCGATGATGTAGACCTTGTAGCGCGCCGATACCGGGGCGTAGCGCACGCGTTCGATGATGTCCCTGATGTCGTCGATGCCGGTATGCGAGGCGGCGTCCATCTCGATGACGTCGACATGGCGGCCTTCCATGATCGCCTGGCAATGCTCGCCGAGCACGGCAAGGTCGACTGAAGGCTGGTCGACGGTCGCTGTTTTATAGTTCAGGGCCCGCGCCAGTATGCGCGCGGTCGTCGTCTTGCCGACGCCGCGCACGCCGGTCAGCATCCAGGCCTGGGCGATGCGGCCGGTGGCAAAGGCATTGGTCAAGGTGCGGACCATCGGCTCCTGGCCGATCAGTTCGGAGAAATTCGACGGTCGGTATTTGCGCGCCAGCACGCGATAGGCGGCAGGCTTGTCCGATTTCCCGGCGTCGTTTCCGGCTTCGCTCATTCGCCCGTTAAGCTCCAAGGGCTGCCACTGGAGGCGGCCGATTCCTGCGCATAGTTTCGCCCGCACGGCTTGGCGCCGTCAATGTCGGGGCAAAAGGCGAAGAGGCGGGAGGCTGGAACAATGACCCGTTCCGGGCTCGTTAGGGCTGCTTCCTTCCGGACCTGACCCGGTTGGCGAGTGGACCGTCCACCACCAACCTCCCGGCCTCCATATCGGCAATCCGGCGATGAAATGCAAGTGCGGATGATAGGGCTCGTGCGCGACGGCGAAAGCTGAAACCAAAAACCCGCCTCGGCGGGCGGGTCGTTGGTGCGAATAATCACCATAGCGACATTAGTAGCATAGCTGCCGGCACAAAGCAAGAACAAAATGTGGCTGCGGTCAAAATTGTCGACCTCGGCGGGGCAGCGCCAACCGTATGCAATGCCCTGGTCCTCGGTTCTTCGCGCACAATCAGCGCCACGACGGCCAATGTTGCTTGCTGCCCCTTGCGGCCCCCCGGTAGCCGCTCTAGCGTCGATAAAGTTCAAAAAACGTCAAAATGCGAGGGAAACGCCGATGCTGCCGGGCCTCAAGGCAGGATTCACGCTTGACGCTCAGCTGGAAGCCGACAGCGAACAGCTGATGTGGCTCGGCCTGTGCGAATTGCGCGTCATGAACGACCGCCGCTGGCCGTGGCTGCTGCTGGTGCCGCAGCGGCCGGGCATCGAGGAAATCCACGACATGACGCCGCTCGACCAGGCGATGCTGACCTTCGAGACCAACATGGTGGCGCTGGCGCTGAAGCGGGTGACCGGCTGCACCAAGATCAACACCGGCGCGCTCGGCAACATCGTGCGGCAGTTGCACGTGCATGTTATCGCGCGCTCGGAAGGCGATCCCGGCTGGCCCGGCCCGGTGTGGGGGCACGGCCTGCGCGAGCCCTACCAGCGCTCCGACATTCGCAAGTTTGCGGAAAAGATCAAGGCAGCGCTATAAGCCTCTCCCGTGTCCATCTTGAACCTTCCTGAGTCCGCATGAGCTTTAGCCTGTTTGACGCGCCCTTGCGCGAGCCGAGCCAGTTCGTCGGCTTCGCCGGCAACATCATCGACCGGCAATCCGAAAACCGCGCCGACGATTCCGTCGAAAAGGCGCTCGCCGATCCGACGACTCGGCTTTTGCTGATGCATGGCGGCCGGCTCTATCTGAAGCTTGCGCAAGACGCATTCGATCCCTGGTTCGGCGTGGCCGAAAGCCGGCCGCTCGAGGCATCGCTCGAAAACGGCGTCCTGCTCGGTTTTTCCGAAAGTGGCCCGGTGCTGGCGGTGCCGGCCGCGGTCGAGCCCGAGCAGCTTCCCGAGACGATCAAGGCGATCGACTATCGCTCGGTCTATATGCAGGGGCTGATCGACGAAGCGGCGGCCGGCGCGCTGGCGCAAGGGGCGGCGCTGCTCGCCTGGCATGCCAGCCATCGCTTCTGCAGCAAATGCGGCACCGAAGCCGAGATGCGGGCCGGCGGCTACAAGCGGCATTGCCCGGCCTGCGGTACGGAGCACTTTCCGCGCACCGACCCGGTGGCGATCATGCTGACGGCGACGCGCGAAAAATGCCTGCTCGGCCGCGGCCGGCATTTCGGGCCCGGCATGTATTCGGCGCTCGCCGGTTTCATCGAGCCGGGCGAGACGATCGAGGCGGCGGTGCGCCGCGAAACGCTGGAGGAAGCCGGCATCCGGCTCGGCCGCGTCGTCTACCACGCCAGCCAGCCCTGGCCGTTTCCCTATTCGCTGATGATCGGCTGCTTCGGCGAACCGCTCAACGACGACATCCACCCCGACCTCAACGAGCTGGAAGACTGCCGCTGGTTCTTTCGCGACGAGGTGCTGTCGATGCTGGCCAGGGAACATCCGGGCGGCCTGGTGACGCCGCCGAAAGGGGCGATCGCCTATAACCTGATCCGCGCCTGGGCCGACAGCGCGTGACACGAAGACATCGCAGGAGCAAAAAATGATCCGTCACACCGTCGTGTTCACGCTAAAACACCCGCCGCACTCGCTTGAGGAAAAAAGGTTCTTCGCCGATGCCACGAGGATCCTCACGGCGATAAAGGGCGTCACGCATTTCGAGCAGTTGCGGCAGGTCAGCCCCAAGAACGAGTACCGCTTCGGCTTCTCGATGGAGTTCGCCGATCAGCGGGCTTACTCCGGCTACAACGATCATCCCGACCACGTCGCCTTCGTCCGCGACCGCTGGATCCCCGAGGTCGAGGCGTTTATGGAGATCGACTACGTGCCGCTCGGCTGGGGCTGAGACGGGGAAGCGGCGCTCCAAAAAATCAATACCCCGCGTCGCGGTCCACCACATTTTCCAGCGCTTCGCCGCGCTCGAAGGCGTCCATCTGGCGCAGCATGATCGGCGCCAGGTGGACCGGATCGGAAGTTGCCGCCGCATGCGGCGTCACGAACACTTTAGGATGGTTCCATAGTGGGCTGGTCTTCGGCAGCGGCTCGACCTCGAACACGTCGAGGCTGGCTTCCTTCAGCGTGCCGTCGTCCAGTGCGCGCAGAATGTCGGCGTCCTTCTGCAGCCTGCCGCGCCCGGCATTGATCAGCACCGAGCCGCCGAGGCCGTTGCGCTTGCGCAGCTCCTTCAGCACGCCGTGGTTGATGATGCCGTGCGTCTGCGGCGTCAGCGGCAGAAGCACCACCAGGATGTCGGTAGCGTTGAGGAACGGGATCAGGCCGGCCTCGCCCGCATAAGTCGAGACACCTTGCATCGGCCGATCGCTGCGCGACCAGCCATTGACCGGAAAGCCGAGCGACAACAGCACCGACGCCGCCGCGCGGCCGAGCGTGCCGAGCCCCATAATGCCGACCGAGATGTCGCTGGCCGGCCGCTGCTGCGGTTCGTGCCAGATCTTCTTCTGCTGCTGGGCGCGGTAGAGCATGCCCTGGCGATGGTGGTCGAGCACCCGCCAGACGACGTATTCGGTCATGTACTGGGTCAGGTTGTCGGCCACCACCTTGACGACCGGAACGTCGGGCAAGGTGGGATCGGCGAAGATGTGGTCGACGCCGGCGCCGATCGAGAAGATGGCGCGCAGATTGGGCAGCGACGACAACAGGTTCGGCCGCTGTTTCCACACCACCGCATAGGTGATCGACGGATCGGCGGCGCCATTCGGCTCGAGCACCACTTCGCGCTCCGCCGACAGCAGTTCGCGCCAGCGCAGCGGATGAATACCGGTGAGGGCAAGCAGGATGCGGCCTTTTTCCATTGCGGATTGTTTTTCCTTTTTACCAACAGCGTTCGCGTCCCGACGTGCAAGGGCGCGGCAGCGTTTTGATTTTGTGCATGATCTCTGGCGAAAATCTACTCGCTAACGATGCCGACCGGCGCCGTTTCGATCTTGAAGGCGGCCGAGATCAACGCCTTTGTATAGTCGGTCCGCGGGTTGCCAAAAATCTGTTCGGAAGGTCCGGCTTCGACGATCCTGCCATTGCGCATGACGATGACTTCATTGGCGAGCGCGCGGATGACCCTCAGATCGTGGCTGATGAAGAGATAGGCGAGGTCGTGCTTGGCCTGCAGGCTGCGCAAGAGGTCGACGACCTGCGCCTGCACGCTCATGTCGAGCGCCGAGGTCGGCTCGTCCAGCATGACGAAGCGCGGGTTGAGCACCATGGCGCGCGCGATGGCGACGCGCTGGCGCTGGCCGCCGGAGAATTCGTGCGGATAGCGGTTGCGCGTCGCCGGATCGAGGCCGACTTCCTGCAGCACGTCGACGACACGCTCGTCGCGCGCATCGGGCGACAGTTTCGGCTCGTGGATCTTCAACCCTTCCTCGATGATCTCGGCGACCGACATGCGCGGGCTGAGCGAGCCGAACGGATCCTGGAAGACGATCTGCAGTTCGCGCCGCAGCGGCCGCATTTCGTTGAAGGATAGCTGATCGATGCCGCGTCCGTTGAACTGGATATTCCCGGTCGACGAGATCATCCTGGCCAGCGCCAGGCCGAGCGTCGTCTTGCCGGAGCCGGATTCGCCGACGACGCCAAGCGTCTGACCGGCCCGCACGGTGACGTCGATGCCGTCGACCGCCTTCACATTGTCGACGGTGCGCCGGAAGAAGCCCTTCTTGATCGGAAACCAGACCTTGACGTCGTTGCCGACCATCACTGGCTTGGCGGCCTGGTTGGCCGCCGGCGGCTTGCCCTTCGGCTCGGCGGCAAGCAGATGCCGGGTGTAGGCGTGCTGCGGATTGGCGAATATCTCCTTGGTCGGGCCGGTCTCGACGATCTTGCCCTTGGTCATCACGCAGACCCGGTCGGCGATCTTCCTGACGATGCCGAGATCGTGGGTGATGAACAGCATCGACATGTTCTTGCGGCTTTTCAGGCCGGCGAGCAATTCGAGGATCTGCGCCTGGACGGTGACGTCGAGCGCCGTCGTCGGCTCGTCGGCGATCAACAGTTCAGGCTCGTTGGCCAGCGCCATGGCGATCATGACGCGCTGGCGCTGGCCGCCGGAAAGCTGGTGCGGATAGGCGTCGAGCCGCTTCTCCGGTTCGCGGATGCCGACCTCGTGCAGAAGTTCCAGCGTGCGCGCCTTGGCGGTGCGATCCCCCAGGCCCTGGTGCAATTTCAGCACCTCGACGATCTGCTGCTCGATCGTGTGCAGCGGGTTGAGCGAAGTCATCGGCTCCTGGAAGATCATGGTGATCTTGTTGCCGCGCACACGGCGCAAGTCTCTCTCGTCCGTGGCCAGCAGGTCGGCGCCGAGGAACAGGATCTTTCCCGAGGGGTGGCTGGCGGTCGGATAGGGCAGCAGCTTCAGCACCGACAGCGCGGTGACCGACTTGCCGGAGCCGGATTCGCCGACCAGCGCCACCGTCTCGCCCTTGGCGAGGTCGAAGGAAATATGGTCGACGGCGATCGACTGGTTGCCGCCTTGCGTGAAGGCGACGCTGAGGTCTTGTATGGAAAGGAGAGGGGCGGTCATGGCTCAACTTCCGCGACAACCCTGTCCAGGGCGGAAATTTCCTGTCGCATGATCGAAATTTTGACTGCCATTTGAGGGGGGACGAGACGATTTGGTGCGATAGAATAGGTCTCTTTCAATCTCGTGTCCGCGGTCTGCTTTCTGCCGTCGTTCAGTGAAATGAGCTGAAGCAGTTTTTTTGCAAGCGCATCGTTGTTTTCAAAGGCATAGATGAAAATGTTGGTGTCGACATAAAGCCGGACTGCAGCCATCAATCCTCCCACTCATCGCGGAGGGCACGAACACGCGCGACAGCCTCGTCGAGGCTTGTTCCCGGCGCGTTGGCCTGAGCATTCCGCATGAGTTCAAGCAATTGTTCGCGGCCAAGAGGCCTGTTGGCCTCCTCTTCCACTGTCACTTTGACCGAGGCGCTCGGAGCTGTGCCCCTTCGCAGTTCATCCGGGAGCTTCGATGCCGGGTAGTGTTCAAGGATGACCCTATTCATAACCCTTTCCTTCCCCGACGTGCGGCTTGACGGACTGAACCGACGCCAACACCGTCATGGGTCCGGGTTCGCTCGATATCGGCCGGAATATAACATGCCGAATGCCAGCCCGCATCGCTCTCATCTGAACGTCTTGCGCGGATCGAAAGCGTCGCGGGTGGCCTCGCCGACGAAGACCAGCAGCGACAGCATCAGCGAGATGACGACGAAGCCGGAAATGCCGAGCCATGGCGCGTTGAGATTGCGCTGTGCCTGCTTCAACAACTCGCCGAGCGAGGCGGAGCCGGGCGGCAGGCCGAAGCCGAGATAGTCGAGCGAGGTCAGCGTCGAAATCGAGCCGCTAAGCAGGAAGGGCAAGAAGGTCAGAGTCGCCACCATGGCATTGGGCAGCAGATGCCGGAACATGATGGTGATATTGGACACGCCGAGCGCGCGCGCCGCATTGACATATTCGAAATTGCGGGCGCGCAGGAATTCGGCCCTTACCACGCCGACCAGTGCCACCCAGGAAAACAGCAGCATCAATCCGAGCAGGATGAAGAAGCCGGGCGGCAGGATGGCGGCGACGATCAAGAGCAGATACAGCACCGGGATCGCCGACCAGATCTCGATGAAGCGCTGGAACAGAAGGTCGGTCCAGCCGCCGAAATAGCCCTGCAGAGCGCCGGCCGCCACGCCGATCAGCGCCGAGCCGGCAGTCAGAACCAGGCCGAACAGCACCGAGATCCTGAAGCCGTAGATGACGCGCGCCAGCACGTCGCGGGCCTGGTCATCGGTGCCCAGCCAGTTCCAGTTGCCGACGTTGCAGTTGGGGTCTGCCTCGCCTTTCGGATACTGGTTGCAGCGCGTCTTCTTGTCGTAGAGCCAGGATGGCTTGGTCGGTGCTGCTTCGGGAATAGCGTTGTTGACGGTCTGATAGGAGTAGCGCACCGGCGGCCAGATCATCCAGCCATTGGCGTTGATCTCGTCCTGGATGACCGGGTCGCGGTAGTCGGTGACCGCATAGAAGCCGCCGAACTTCTCCTCGGGATAGGCGACCAGGACCGGAAACAGGATCTCGCCCTTGTAGGAGGCGATGATCGGCTTGTCGTTGGCGATCAGTTCGGAAACCAGCGACAGCACGAACAGGAACAGGAAAATCCACAACGACCAGTAGCCGCGCCGGTTGGACTTGAAGTTCTGCAGGCGGCGCTGGTTGAGCGGCGACAGAAAGGGCCGCGCGATCCGAGGCGGCGCCGTTTCGGCTGTGGCCTGCGCCATCAGACGTCTCTCCGCTCGAAGTCGATGCGCGGATCGACCCAGGTATAGATCAGATCGGACAGCAGCCCGACGAACAGGCCAAGCAGCGAGAAGATGTAGAGATTGGCGAAGACCACCGGATAATCGCGCTGCACCACCGAGTTGAAGCCGAGCAGGCCGAGGCCGTCGAGCGAAAAGATGTTCTCGATCAGCAGCGAGCCGGTGAAGAAGGCCGAGATGAAGGCGCCGGGAAAACCGGCAATGACGATCAGCATGGCGTTGCGGAAGACGTGGCCGTAGAGCACCTGCCGCTCCGACAGGCCCTTGGCGCGGGCGGTGACCACATATTGTTTGCGGATTTCCTCGAGGAAGGAATTCTTGGTCAAAAGCGTCGTCGTGGCGAAGGCCGACAGCACCAGCGCCGTCAGCGGCAGGGTCATGTGCCAGAAATAGTCGACGATCCTGGCCGGCCACGACAGCTGGTCCCAATTGTCGGAGGTGAGGCCGCGCAGCGGAAACCAGTCCCAGAACGAGCCGCCGGCAAACAGCACCATCAGCAATATGCCGAACAGGAAGCCTGGAATGGCGTAACCGACGATGACGACGCCGCTGGTCCAGACGTCGAAGGTGGAGCCGTCCTTGACCGCCTTGCGGATGCCGAGCGGGATCGAAATCAGATAGGACAAAAGCGTGATCCACAGCCCGATCGAGATCGACACCGGCATCTTTTCCAGGATCAAGTCGAGCACCGAAATGTCGCGGAAGTAGCTGTCGCCGAAATCGAAGCGGAGATAGTTCCACAGCATCATGCCAAAGCGCTCGAGCGGCGGCTTGTCGAAGCCGAACTGCTTCTCCAGCTTCTTGATGAATTCCGGATCGAGCCCTTGCGCGCCGCGGTATTTCGAGCCGACGTCGCCGGCCACATCGAAATTGGCGCCGCCGGCATCACCGCCGCCGCCACCGAGGCGATCGCTGCCGCCCTGGTTGGTCAGCCTGGCAATGACCTGCTCGACCGGCCCGCCAGGCGCGAACTGGATGACGGCGAAGGACACCGCCATGATGCCGAACAAGGTCGGGATCATCAGCAGCATGCGGCGCAGTATATAGGCGCCCATCAGTTTTTACCCTCCTTAGGGAGGACCACTGTGGCTGGGGGTGCCCCCGAGGCAATCGCTTCAGGCCAATTGTCGACGCCGGCGCCGCCTCTCATTGTCCTGCCGGACATTTCTCCCCGTATAGTGACGGGGAGAAAGGGGCTGGCCGTAGTCTCGGCGCTTTTGTTGCCATGTTTGTGGTTGGCGAAATCCTCGATGAAAGCCCCCCTCTCCCCGTCGCTATACGGGGAGAGGATGCCGGCAGGCAGGTGAGGGGCGGCGCCAACGCCCGCAAGAAATTCAGCCTTTGCCAATCTTTGCCGCCTTGTCCCTGTCAAACCACCACAGCGCTTCCATCGCGAAGCCGTAGTCGGGTTTCGTTTCGTCGAAACCGAACATGTCCCAGAAGGCCACGCGGTGATTCGCCGAATACCAACTAGGAATCCAGTCCATGCGCGCGCGCAAGACCCGATCCAGCGAACGCAGCACTGTCGTCAGTTCCTGACGGTTTTTGACGCGGTCTATCGCCTCGACAAGCATGTCGATCGCCGGGTCTGCCGTGCCGGACAGATTGCGCGATCCCTGCAGGTTGGCCGAGCGTGAATGGAAGATGCCGTCCATTCCCTCCCGTGTTGGCGTCGGCGAGAACAGCACCGCCATCGCTATCATGTCGAAATCGAAGCTCGCCTGCCTGGCTTGGTGCTGTGCCGACTCGACCAGGCGGATTGAGGCGTCGAAGCCGATGGCCTTCAAATTCTCCGCCCACGGCCCATAGATGCGCACCAAACCTTCGTCGTCAGCAAGGATTTCTAACCTGAAAGTTTCGCCGGCGGCATTCTGGAAAAATTGACCGGACCGTTTCCATCCCGCGTCAGCCATCAGCTTTTGCGATGCGCGCAGCAATTTCCGGTCACGGCCGCTGCCGTCGGATGGGGGCAGAGCATAGACTTCGCCGAAGACTTCAGGCGCAAGCTTGTCGCGAAGCGGCTCCAGCAGCGTCAGTTCGTCAGGAGACGGTACGCCGGTGGCTTTGAATTCCGATCGTTCGAAATTGGATTGCGAACGATCATAGAGGCCGTAGAACAGCGATTTGTTGGTCCATTCGAAATCGAAGCACAACGCAATTGCGCGGCGCACGCGCATATCCCGAAACCGTTCGCGCCGTTGGTTCATGGCTGTCGCGTACATTAACGGGCGCTTTTCGGAAGGAAACTCGCGTTTAACCACCTTGCCTGCGGTGAGCGCCGGAAAATCGTAGCCGGTAGCCCATACGCGCGACGTTGCCTCTTCGCGGAAATGGACTTCGCCCTTCTTGAAAGCCTCGAAAGCCGCCTGACGGTCGCCATAGAACTCTATGCGCAGCTTGTCGAAATGGAACTGTCCTTTATTGACCGGCAGGCCGCGGCCCCAATAGTCCACGACGCGCTCGAACTCGATTGTCTGTCCCGGACGCACCAACCCGACCTTGTAAGGGCCGGATCCGAGCGGCGCCTTCATGCGGGAGCTGTCAAACGGGGCGATCGCGAAATATGCCTTGGAGAGGATCGGGAACGTTGCGACATCCAGGATGGTACGTTCCGATTGCTTGCCCGAAAAGGTCAATCTCAGCGTTCCAGTATCGGCGGCGACGGCTTGGGTCATCTCACGGAGCGGCAGCGAGAGATCGGGATGGCCCTGATTCTTGAAAAGGGTGAACGTATATGCGGCATCCTCTGCGGTCAGCGGCGAGCCGTCATGCCAGCGCGCCTGCGGGCGCAGGGCGAACTCGAACATGTTGCGGTCCGCCGAGATCGTCACGCTTTCAGCCAGCAGTCCATAGATGGAATCCGGCTCGTCCTGTGCGCCGGTCATGAGCGAATCGAAACACATTTCCATGCGCGGCGGGGCGTCACCCTTGGGCACGAAGCTGTTCAGCGTGTTGAAGGTGTAGGGATTCTGGTTGAACACCCATTGCGAGGGGCCGAAATTAAAGGTGCCGCCCTTGGGCGCGTCGACATTCACATAGTCGAAATGCTTGAAATCCGGCGCGTATTTGAGATCGCCGAAGGCCGACAGGCCGTGCAGTTTCACGCCGGTCGGGGTCGTGGCGAAAGCCCGGCCGGGCAGCCATGCAGCTGCCGCGGCGGCACCGCCCAGGGCGAGGAAGTCGCGACGGGGCAGCACCGTCATCAATTGCCACTCTTGTATTTGGCCGCCAGCGCCTTTTCCTTGACCGGATCGATCCACCAGGAATTCTGGTCGACGCCGCTATAGGCGGGCTGCTTTTCCGGCATACCGAACTTGTTCCAATAGGCGAGCCAGACCACGGCGCGGTAATATTGCGGCACGACGTAGAAGTTCCACAACAGCACCCGGTCGAGCGCATGGGTGGCGGCAACGAGATCGTCGCGGTCGGTGGCATAGATGATCCGGTCGACCAGCGCATCGACGACCGGATTCTTGATGCCGGCGTAATTGCGCGATCCCGGCGAATCGGCGGCCTTGGAGCTCCAGAAATCGCGCTGTTCATTACCGGGAGAGTCCGACTGGCCGAGTATCGAAGTGACCACGTCAAAGTCGAAATGGGTGACGCGGTTGATATACTGGGTCTGATCGATCAGGCGCAGCGTCGCGTCGACGCCGATTTTGCGCAGATTGGCGATGTACGGGCTGGCGATGACCTGGTCGGTGTCGTTCCAGCCGAGGATTTCGAATTTGAACGGTTCGCCGGTCTTGGCGTTGACCATCTTGCCGCCCTTGATCACCCAGCCTGCCTTGGCGAACAGATCGACCGCGGTCTTCAGGTATTTGCGCTCCGCCTGCGGGCTGTCGTAGACCGGCAGCTTGAATTCCTGGGTGAAGACCTCGGGCGGCAGCTTGTCACGGTACTGCTCCAGGATTTCGAGTTCCTTGCCTTGCGGCAGGCCGCTCGACGCCAGTTCCGTGCCCTGGAAATAGCTGCTGGTGCGGGTATTGGAACCGAAGAACAGGGTCCGGTTCATCGTCTCGAAGTCGAACGGGTACATCAAGGCGGCGCGCACCAGGCGATCTTGGAACAGCGGGCGCCTGGTGTTGAGCATGAAGGCCTGCATCGGTTCGGGCGACGCGGTCTTGAATTCCTTCTTGATGACGTCGCCGGCCTGGACTGCCGGGAAATTATAGGCCGTGTTCCAGCGCCTCGAACTGTTCTCCGGCTTGATGTCGTCCAAGCCGCCCTTGGTGAAGGCCTGCCAGGCGGCATTGTCGTCGAGAAAATAGGTGAAACGCTGGCTGTCGGAATTCTCGCGGCCGATCTTCACCGGCAGCTTGGCCGCCCAGTAGTCGGGCACGCGCTGCCAGACGATTTCCGAGCCCGGCTTGAAGCTGGCGATCTTGTAGGCGGCCGAGCCGAGTGGCGGCTCCAACGTCGATTTGGTGACGTCGCGCTTCTTGCCATTGGCGTCGGTACCTTCCCACCAGTGCTTGGGCAATACGACGAGATCGCCGAGAATCTTGGGCAGTTCGCGGTTGCCCTTCTGGTTGAAATGGAACTCGACCTCGCGGTCGGAGATGGCGACCGCGTCGGTGACGTTTTCGAAATAGCGGCTATATTGCGGGCTGTTGGCCTTCAGCACCTGGAACGACCAGATCACGTCGTCGGTGGTGATCGGCTGGCCGTCATGCCACTTCGCCCGCGGATCGAGGCGATAGGTCGCCGAGGAATAGTCGGCCGGATATTTGTAGGCGTCGGCGATCAGCGGATGGCTGGTGCTGCCCTCGTCGGTCGCCTGCTCCATCAGCGTGTCGTAGAGCAGGCCGCCGCCGAACTGCGCGAAGCCGGCAGCCGGCGACCCCTGCACGATGTAGGGATTGAAGCTGTCGAACGTACCAAGCACCACGGAATTCAGCGTGCCGCCCTTGGGTGCATCCGGATTGATGTAATCGTAGTGCTGGAAGTTGTCGCCATATTTGGATTCGCCGATCAGCGACGAGGTCGTGCGCCATTCGTCCGCGAGGGCCGCCTGCAGGCCGCCGGCAAAAGCAGCCAGCATAAGCACCGATTTCAGAAGCGTCCGCGCTCGGCCAACCGTCATGCGTTCTCCTCTTCGCGATATAGCGCCGTCACCATAGCGTCTGGGCCCAATCTAGATCATTTGGCGGCGCTGAAAACCGCAACGGAGCGGCTTTGTCGTCGCATATGCATTTTTCCTAACGAAAAAGCCGGGCTGAACCCGGCTTTTTCAAGGATTATGTCATTACAGTTTTGTTATTTTGCGGGTGCAGCCGGAGCGGCTGGCGCCGCGCCTTCTGCCGGCTTGGCAGGGGCTGCACCTTCGGCCGGCTTGGCGGGCGCGTTTTCGGCCGAGGCGCCGGGCGCCGGCAGCGGCTTCGGATTGTCCGACAGCGTGCGCAGATAGGCGATGACGTTGGCGCGGTCCTCATCCTTCGGCAGGCCGGCGAAGCCCATCGCCGTGCCCTTCACGAACTTCTTCGGCGAGGTGATGAAGTGGTTGAGGTTATCGTAGGTCCACTTCTCGCTGCCGCCCTTGGAGAACTCCTTCATGCCGGCAGAATAGGCAAAGCCCTCATGCTCGGCGACCGGACGGTCGATGATGTCCCACAGATCGGGGCCCACCTTGTTGGGGCCGCCCTTTTCGCCGGAATGACAGGCCTGGCATTTCTTGAAGACGGCGGCGCCCGCTTCGGCGTTGGCGGTGGTCAGCAGCTCGGCGATCGGCTTGGCCTCCGCGGCGGGAGCGGCCGGGCCGCCTTCGGCAGGCTCGGTCGCCTCGATGGCAAAGCCGGGCTTTTCCGGCGCCGGCGAGGCAAACAGCGCGTCGGACACGATGCCAACGGAAAAGACAATGAAAACCGTGCCGAGGAAAGCGGCGAGCAGCTTGTTGACTTCGTTGGAATCCATACGCCCCAGGCTCCCTTTTCCGGCGGACCGATCCGTCCACTCCGTCCGTCGGTATCGTGAACCACCCTGCGAGGCGGTCAAATCGCGCGGAAACTAGGTCTTTTGCTCCGGCGTTGCAACACCTATAAGGGCGCTGCCAGTGAGACCTTTTGCCACTTTTGTCCTCCTCTTTTTCGAGCCCCTGCCCGCCTCATGTCCACCCTCATCCTGATCCCGGCCCGCATGGCCTCGACCCGCCTGCCGGGCAAGCCGCTGGCCAACATCGCCGGCACTCCGATGATCGTCCACGTCGCCCGCCGTGCTGCCGAGGCCGGCCTCGGCCGGGTCGTCGTCGCCACCGATACGCAAAGCGTTGCGGAGGCGGTGCGCGCGCATGATTTCGAGGCGGTGATGACGCGGGCGGACCACGAAACCGGCTCCGACCGCATCTTCGAAGCGCTGACCATTCTCGACCCTGGCAACAGCGTCGAGACCATCGTCAATGTGCAGGGCGATCTGCCGACCATCGAGCCCCTTGTTATCGGCGCCGCGCTTAAGCCTTTCGAGAACGCAGCGGTCGACATCGCCACGCTCTGCGTCGAGATCGTCCGCGACGAGGAAAAGACCAATCCGAACGTCGTCAAGCTGGTCGGCTCGCCACTCTCGGCGACGCGGCTCAGGGCGCTCTATTTCACCCGCGCCACCGCCCCCTGGGGCGAAGGCCCGCTCTACCATCATATCGGCCTCTATGCCTATCGCCGCGCCGCACTCGAACGCTTCGTTGCGCTGAGGCCGTCGCCGCTGGAGCGCCGCGAGCGGCTGGAGCAGTTGCGGGCGCTCGAGGCCGGCATGCGCATTGATGCGGAGATCGTGCAGTCGGTGCCGCTTGGCGTCGATACGCCGGACGATCTCGAACGCGCCAGGGCGCTCCTTTCCAACTAAGAAATTCTTCCCCCAATTCCCGAGACTCTGCGCATGCCTGAAAAGACCAACAAAATATCCTTCCAGGGCGAGCCGGGCGCCAATTCCGACACCGCCTGCCGCAACATGTTCCCGTCGATGGAGCCGTTGCCGTGCCCGACCTTTGAGGACGCCTTCAACGCCGTCGAGACCGGCAAGGCCGATCTGGCGATGATCCCGATCGAGAACACCATTGCCGGCCGCGTCGCCGACATCCATCACCTCTTGCCGGAATCGAAGCTGCACATCATCGGCGAATATTTCCTGCCGATCCACTTCCAGCTCATGGTGCTGCCCGGCGTCAGGCGCGACGAGATCCGGACCGTGCACAGCCACATCCACGCGCTCGGCCAATGCCGCAAATACATCCGCAAGAACGGCTGGAAGGCGACGGTTGCCGGCGACACGGCGGGCGCCGCCAAGATGGTCGCCGCGATGAAGGACCGCACCATGGCCGCGCTGGCGCCGGCGCTGGCCTCGACGCTCTACGGGCTCGACATCATCGAGGAGAATGTCGAGGACACCGACAGCAACGTCACCCGTTTCGTCGTGCTGACCAAGAACAAGCAATGGGCCGAACGCCCCTCGGCCGACGCCAAGATGATGACGACCTTCATCTTCCGCGTCCGCAACGTGCCTGCCGCGCTCTACAAGGCGATGGGCGGCTTCGCCACCAACGGCATCAACATGACCAAGCTGGAAAGCTACCAGCTCGGCGCGTTTACGGCGACGCTGTTCTACGCCGACATAGAGGGCCATCCCGACGACCCGCTGGTGAAGCTGGCGCTCGACGAGCTCGCCTTCTTCTCGCGCGAAATGCGCATTCTCGGCGTCTACCCCGCCAGTGCCTCGCGCGAGCAATGGAAGGTGGCGGATTAGGGTCCGGTCAGGTCAGGCTGAGCTTGTTCTGCTTGGCCGGCTTGCCGCATTCGCGGCGGCTGATCGACCGGTTCATGGCGTCGATCTTGCCGCTTGCCTGGTCGGCGTCACGTTTGGCTTTTGAGCGCATGTCCGGCGTGAACGGGCCGAAGCCCGTCGCCGGGTTGGAGAAGGACGGCTTGGCGTCCACCGGCAAATGATATTGCTGCGCCAGGCCGTTTCGTTGCGCCAGCAATTGGTCGCAAGGCACCTTGTCATATAGCAGCGAGGACTGGACGTTTTCGTCCTGCCGTTCGGACATCGAATTGCCGACGCAGCCGGCCATCGCCAGGCAAGATGCCAAGACCATCATGTTCCAGCGCATGAACGTGCTCCTTGTCTTTCGCAGCTGCCACTCTCCTGTGCAGCGGCAGGAGTCTTAGCCAGATTTTACGCTGCCGGAAAGCAAGCTTGCCAGTACGGCAAGCCCTTCGACCGGTTCGCGGCGATCCTGCCGGATAATCGTTGCCTGCAGCGACAGGACCGAAAAGCCGTTGGCGTCCAGAACCCGCTCTACATAGCTTTGCGAATGCGCATAGCGGCGCGACGGCTGCAAGGCGAAATCGCCGCTGCCAGATAGGTCGCCGCCGGAGAGCGTCTCGACGGAGAACGCAAACAGACCGCCGCCGGCAAGCATTCCGGCAATCTTGGTCACCACCTTGTCGAGTGCGCCGAGATAGATGAACACATCTGCCGCCGTCACCAGATCGGCTTTCGGGCCTGAATAGCAAAAATCCTGCAGGTCCGTCTTGACGAGCAGATCGTAGACGCCTTTGGCGCGCGCCTGCCTCAGCATGCCGGCCGAGATGTCGTAACCCTCCAGCCGATCGGCGATCGGCCGCAGTCTCTGGCCCATGAGGCCGGTGCCGCAGCCGAGATCGAGCACCAGCGAAAACCGGCCCGGCCGTGCTGCCCGGATGGCTCGGTCGAGACATTCGGGCAGACGATAGCCTAGCCTGTCGACCAGCTCACCCTCGAAGCTTCCGGCATAGTGGTCGTACAGCGTCTCGACAAAGGCGCTGGGCGGCGCCTGGGCGGCCGCTGCCTTGCCGATCAATTGCAGCTTGAGCACCGCGCCGAGCCTGTCCGCCGGGTCCAGCCGCAGTGCCGTCGTCCAGGCCTGCGCGGCGAGATCGGGCGCGCCCGCCGCCTCCTGCATCTCACCGAGGCGGAACCAGCCGGCCGGCCATTGCGGCGCCAGTTCGAGCGCGCCGAGCAGCAATTCCGACGCTGCCGCATGATCGCCGGACGCATGGAGCATTTCGGCATAGTCGGCGCGGCGGTCGGCGGTCGGATCGCCGGACGAAGTCTGGAGCGGTTTCATGGCGATCAGGTTCCGCCGGTGTTTTGCGGCCGGCCTGCGCTCTATGCTGGAGTCAGCAGTGACTTACAACAGGCTTCCCGCGCCGGAATTAGCGCCTATCTTGGGGCCATGCGCGCCAGCGACCTGCTTCATCCCCGGCCGGAAGGGCTGTATTGCCCGCCCGGCGATTTCTTCATCGACCCGGTGCGGCCGGTCAACCGGGCGCTGATCACACATGGCCATTCCGACCATGCCCGCCCCGGCCACCGCTCGGTGATGGCGACGCAGCAGACGCTCGACATCATGGGGCTGCGCTACGGCGAAGATTTTGCCGGAACGACGCAAGCCGCCGTGCTCGGCGAGACGATCACGCTCGACGGCGTCACCGTCAGCTTTCACCCGGCTGGCCATGTGCTGGGCTCGGCGCAGATCAAGGTCGCGCATCAGGGCACATGCATCGTCGCGTCCGGCGACTATAAGCGCCAGAAGGACGCGACCTGCGAGCCGTTCGAGCCACTCAAATGCGACGTCTTCATCACCGAGGCGACGTTCGGCCTGCCGGTGTTCCGCCATCCGCCCGATAGCGAAGAGATCGCCCGGTTGCTGAAATCGACCGAGCAGTTTCCCGAACGCACGCATCTGGTCGGCGCCTATGCGCTTGGCAAGGCGCAGCGCGTCCTGCGCCTGCTGCGCGATGCCGGCTACGAAAAGCCGATCTACATCCATGGCGCGCTGGCCAAGCTCAGCGAGTATTTCCAGAGCCAGGACATCGATCTCGGCACACTGGAACCGGCGACCGTCGAGAGCGGCGCGAAAAGCGACTTTGCCGGCGCCATCGTCGTCGGCCCGCCATCCGCGTTCGCCGATCGCTGGGCGCGGCGTTTTCCCGATCCGATGTCGTGCTTCGCCTCAGGCTGGATGCGCATCCGCCAGCGCGCCAAACAGGGCGGCGTCGAGCTGCCGCTGATCATCTCCGATCACTCCGACTGGGACGAGCTGACAGCGACGATCAAGGAGACCGGCGCCGAGGAAATCTGGGTGACGCATGGCCGCGAGGAGGCGCTGGTGCGCTGGTGCGAACTCGAAGGCATCGCCGCCAGGCCGCTGCATCTGGTTGGCTATGAGGACGAGGGCGATTGATGGTGGAAATCGCCGGTATGGCGTTCTGTCGCGCCCCCCTCTGGCCTGCCGGCCATCTCCCCCACGAGGGGGGAGATCGGCAGCTTTGGCGCCGCGCTCGTTCCCTCAACGCTGGAGATTGGCGAAACCAGTGGCGACATCCAATCTCCCCCCTCGTGGGGGAGATGTCCGGCAGGACAGAGGGGGGCGCGAAGGATCGCAAGCTTCCCCCCTTGGCGCTCCTCCCATGAACCGCTTCGCCGAGCTTCTCGACCGGCTGGTGCTGACGCCGTCGCGCAACGGCAAGCTGACGCTTTTGACCGATTATTTCCGCAGCGTCGAGGATCCTGACCGCGGGCTGGCGCTGGCGGCCATCACCGGCGATCTGTCCATCGCCGCGGTCAAGCCGGCGATGCTGCGCACGCTGGTCGTCGAGCGCATGGATCCGGTGCTGTTCGGCTATTCCTACGACTATGTCGGCGACCTGGCCGAGACCGTGTCGCTGGTCTGGCCGCAAGCGCCGGTCGACATTGCGAACCACGAGCCGACGCTGGCCGAAGTGGTGGCGAAGCTGCAGGCGGCGAGCCGTTCGGACGGGCCTCAGGTGCTGGCCCGGCTGCTCGACAGCGCCAGCACTTCGGCGCGCTTTGCCATCATAAAGCTGGTCACCGGCGGCCTGCGCATCGGCGTCTCGGCGCGGCTGGCCAAGCAGGCGCTCGCTGATTTCGGCAGGGTCGAAATCGCCGAAATCGAGGAACTCTGGCACGGCCTGACGCCGCCCTATATCGCGCTGTTCGCCTGGCTGGAGGGTAAAGCGGAAAAACCCAGGAAGACGGCGCTGGCGCTGTTCAGGCCGGTGATGCTGTCGAATGCCGTCGGTGACGGCGACCTCGAAAAGCTCGACCCGGCCGACTACGCGGCCGAATGGAAATGGGACGGCATCCGCGTCCAGGCGGTTTGCGAAGGCGGCATTCGCCGGCTCTATTCGCGCACCGGTGACGATGTCTCCGGCGCCTTTCCCGATCTTGCTGAGGCGATGGATT
This sequence comes from Mesorhizobium sp. M1399, assembly GCF_040317735.1. Lineage (NCBI taxonomy): Bacteria > Pseudomonadati > Pseudomonadota > Alphaproteobacteria > Hyphomicrobiales > Phyllobacteriaceae > Mesorhizobium > Mesorhizobium sp. M1399. Next base: position 86,581 of record NZ_JAMYKZ010000009.1, on the reverse strand, counting down.
TTTCCGGCGCCCTCGACGGCGAGCTTTTGGTCGGAGACCCCAGGCAGGCGACGGGCACGTTCTCGGACCTGCAGCAGCGGCTGAACCGCAAGAGCGTGTCACCCAAGATCCAGCAGCAATACCCGGCCTTCATGCGCTGCTACGATGCGCTGCAGATCGGCGACGAGGATGTGCGCGGACTTCCCTTCCGCGAACGGCGCGGCCGGCTCGAGGCCTTTGTGAGGACACTCGATCCGAGCCGCTTCGATCTGTCGCCGCTGGTCGAATTCACCAACTGGCAGGCGCTGGAGGAATTGCGCCGCAAGCCGCTGCATCCGGTCATCGAAGGCGTCATGCTGAAGCGCTGGGATTCGCCTTATGTGGCCGGGCGGCCGAAGGGCCCCTGGTTCAAATGGAAGCGCGATCCGCACACGGTCGACGCCGTACTGATGTATGCCCAGCGCGGCCACGGCAAGCGCTCGAGCTTCTATTCCGATTATACATTCGGCGTCTGGTCCGGGCCGGAAGGATCGGAAGAGCTGGTGCCGGTGGGAAAAGCCTATTTCGGCTTCACCGACGAAGAACTGAGGCAGATCGACAAATATGTCCGCGACAACACGATCGAGCGCTTTGGCCCGGTGCGCTCAGTGCGTGCCGACCGCAGACAAGGCCTCGTACTGGAGGTGGCATTCGAAGGGCTCAACCGCTCGACGCGGCACAAATCGGGCGTCGCCATGCGCTTCCCCCGCATTTCACGATTGCGCTGGGACAAGCCGGCGGCCGAAGCCGACCGCATCGAGACGCTGCAGGCGCTGCTCGACAGTTAACTTAAGGAAGGACTGAAACGCGGATCTCGTAGATGTCGACCGACTTGCCCTGCTTGTCGAAGTCGGAATTGATGGCGATGGTGCCGGCAGCGCCCGGACGCTTGTCGGGAAGGCGCACGTCGAACAGATATTCATTGCGCTCGCGACCGACCGCATAGCGCTTGCGGCCACAGTCGCCGAGTTCGCCGAAATTGCAGTCGACGGAAATCTGCGTCTCCTGCCCCTCCTCGGAGCGTGCGATGATGTCGAATGTGGCATGCTTGCCGGCGATCCTCTCCAGCACGCCTTGCCCGACGTCGAAGCTGATGGCCGAGCCGGATGCGCCCGAGCGGATGCGCAGGAAGGAACCGCTTTCGTCCTGGACAACGTCGGCCTTGGCGTCCGACGGCGCATTGACCTGCGTCGGGTCGCCCGGCGAAAACACGTTGATCCAGTCGCGCGCCTGGTCCTCCTCGCCCTGCTTTGGCGGCGAAGCGGTGTCATCCGGCGTGAAATCGTCGCCGTCGACCGTTGGCGGCACTTCCGGCGGCGCCGTGTCGAGTTCGGTTGCCGATTTGAAGACGCCGGTCTGGTTGGCGAAATAAAGGCCGATGCCGGCGGCTGCGAGCAGCGTCACACCGAGGAAGATCGCGGTCAAAGGCAGGCGCCGCCGCCTCGCCCGCCGGTCGTCGCGGTCGGGCGTCACTTCCGCATCGTCGGTTTCGACGTCGGCTTCGGTCGGAGCCGAGGCCCCCATGTCGATCACCGGCACTTCGGCAACAGGTGCATCGGGCATGATGTCGGGGACGACCGGCAGGACGCGCGACCGGGGCGCATCGGATTCGGGCGGCTGCGCCGGACCGTCAACGACGACATCGGACGACGGCACGGGCTCGGCTTCGGTTTCGGTTTCAGCTGGAGGCTCCACCGCCGGTGCTGTCTCCAAACTGTCGGTCGGCGCGGCGACATCGGGAACCGCCGGCAGGAATTCCGATTCGATTTCGGTGATCTTGGCCTGGACCGCCTTGCGGCGCTTGATGGCGACCTCCACGGTGACGTTTGGATTGGCCTGCAGGGCACGGTCGAGTGCCGCGAAAGCCGATCGATAGACCCGCTCGCGAAACGCCCGGTCGTCGGCATTGCCTTTCTCGAAGGCATTGCGGATCGCTTTTTCGATCGCGTCCAAGCAAATTCCCTCTGCAATTTCATTCACATTGTCATGATCGTTAGCCGCAGGCGACCAATCAATCAACAAGCGAGCGGCCGCATTCTGCCTTGCCGAGGGGTGCAAAGCTCATTTCGGCGGTTTTCGGTAAAGGAATCAACATTTTTCGCTGCTTTTCCGGTCACGACGCCAACGTGGCGGTCGCGCGGCCTGCTGGTGCGGCATCGCGCGACCTAGGCGGATCGGCGCGGCTGCTGCCCTTGCGCCCGGCCTCGGACCGATACGAATTGCCAAGCCTCGTCCTTGAATTCGCTGCTGCCATCTTGAATTCAACGCTACCATCTTGAATTAAACGCTGGTTGCGTCTATCACCCAGCCGATCTTGGAAGCACGGCTTCCCGGGCCGCTTTAGCTCAGTTGGTAGAGCACATCATTCGTAATGATGGGGTCAGGTGTTCGAGTCACCTAAGCGGCACCAAACGATTTACCCGCGCGCCTCCTTCAACCAGCGCTCAGCCGAGTGGAAAGGCCGACGCCGCCGAGACGAGGGCGAGCATTGCCAGCACGACCCCCGCCGCCCGGCAGATGACCCGATGATGCCGCATCGCGGCAGCGCGCACGACCGGACGCGAAAGGGCGACGGCCAGAAATCCGTACCAGCCAATGTCGATGATGGCGACGATGGCCGCGACCTGTTCGAATTCCGGATCGGCAGCATCAGCCCCATGAAGGTGACGGCAAAGAAAGTGGCGGTTTCAGGCGAGAGAATGCTGATGAGAAACCCGCCGGCAAACAATCCGGCCTGTCGTCTCTGAGGCTCGTCGCCGACGGCCGGCGGCGCCGTTCTGGCGATGCGCAGGGCCATCCAGCCAAGGACCGCCGCACCAGCGATCTTGACCGCCGGCACCGACAGCGACCCGGAAAGATGAACGGCGCCCAATGCCACCAGGACCGCCAGCACGGCGGTTCCGGCGCCGATCCCGGCCACGAGCGGAACCGTCCTGCCAAAGCCGTGCAGGGAGGCAAGGCTGCCGGTCGCGAGCCCGATCGGGCCTGGCGTGATCATGATCACCGTATATGCCGCCAGGAATTGCAGCATGGCCGTCGACGGCAGAAGCGAATTTGACATTGCAGCCTCCCGTTTGTGGCGTCGATCACAGAGCGGCGAGGAATTCCGTCGCGCCCCAGCCGCCGGACGCCGGCGGCGGTTCCCCGCACCGCCGCCGTTGCCCGCCTTCTCCCCCGGATCGTGAAGGCGTCGTGGTGTTGGGAGGTCCATCCACGCTGCGAGCAGAAGCCTACGCGGAGCGGCGGGCATGCAAATCGGTACCGCCACCCATTTTTAGGCGGTCGATTTCCCAGTTTTCGCGGAGATTTCGCTGCGGGAACTACCCAGAGCCTGTTCCATCCCGACAGAATCAGCTGGAATCATGGTCCCGTCTGGTGCGGTTCCAACGGATGGGTGCCGGTCAGGAGCCACGGCTCGCCGCGCAGCCGCAGGAGGATTTCCATGCGGTTTGCGGCGTTGAGCTTGCCGAGCAGCGAGGAGACGTGATGCTCGATCGTGCGGGGCGAGCGCGACAAATGTCGCGCGACTTCCTTGTTGCTGATGCCCTGGGCGATCAGGGCGAGCACCTGCTGCTCGTGCTGTGTCAGGCCGAGTGGATGGCGACGGGCCGCCGCATAGGGTCCGCGCTGCACCTTCGGCAGCAGGCCTGACAGGCCCTGACGCTGCGCGAGCTTGCGCGCCAGCGCTGCGGCCGCGGGCGCGTCGATCTCGTCCAGCATCGCCACGGCGCGAGCGAGCGCCGTTCCGGCATCCGCCCCACGAACCTGCATAAGGGCAAGTGCTGCCTCGTAGGGCAGCGAGAAACGCGTCCACTCCGCCGCGGCGGCCTGCGGGTCGCCGACAAGCTCGGCGGACCAGGGCGACGGTATGGGCGCCGATAGCGCCGGCAGCGATCCGGGCATTCCGCATCGACGCCACCAGACCGACAATTCGCCAAGGTCCCTGGGGCGGAAATTGTCGAGGTTCATGGCCGCCAGCTCGGTAAGCTGCGCGTGGCCGGCGCCGATATCCTCGGCAAGCCAGGCCGCCTCCGTCAGCGCCAGGCGAACCGGGACGATACGCTGCGGCTCGCCGGTCGTCTGCCCCTCCGCAAGGGCCCGCTGCAAAAGGTCGACGCCGTCGGTCTCGCCCAGCCTTACGCGGACCGTGCCAAGCACGGTGAGCGCCGGCAAGTGCATCACCATCGGCAGGCGCTCCACATTCATGACGCCCTGAGCGATGGTTGCGGCCTCGCGAAACCGGCCCTGTTCCATGCAAAGCTGCGCCTGCCGGCCGAGCAGGTATTGCGCCGCCGAATCGAGGTCGTGCCTGGTGCAGAATGCGATGCCTTCGGCCAGCAGCCGCTCCGCCAGCTCGAAGTCCTTGGCCACCACCGCGCATTCCGCAAAGTTCGTATAGGCCCGCGCCGCATGGTCGTGGAGCCCGTGCTCGAGCGCCAGGGCAAGGCTTTCCTCCAGCCGCTCACGGCCGCCGGGACGGTCGGCGAACATGAGCGCGGTGCCGACATTGTTGAGGGCGTGAACGCGCGTCTCGACCTCACCCAGCCGATCGGCCAGGCTGATCGCGCGCTCGCCCCATTCGATCGCCTCGTCGAAACGATAGTGCAGCATGTGGAGCTGCGAGCGTGTGCTGTAGGCCATTGCCACTTCGGGACCCGGCGGCAGCCTTTCCACTTCATGCACGGCCTGGTCCGCATACTCTTCCGCCTGCGGGCCTTCGCCGCGCCGCCAGTGCAGCCGCGACAGCCAGCGCAAATTGAGCCCTATCTTGTCGACCCGGTCCAGCTGCCGCCAGATGGCGATGGCGCGATGCCGGGCCTCGATGATGGCATCATAGACAAGCAGTGCCAGGCCGGCCTCGTAGGCCCAGTCCTCGTGCAACTGCGCGGCCAGTTCCGGCGGGGCTTGGTCGACATATCTGAGTGCGGTCGCCAGATGCGAGGCCGCCTCCCGGTGCGCGCCCAGGCGGGCGGCCTGCCGGGCGGCGAGCGGCGCGAGTTCGAGCACGCGTTCGCCATTGTCGGCGCCGCCGGCGTGATGGACGCGGCGCGAAAGCAGAGCGCTTGCCTGCGACGCCGGAACTTCAGAGAGTGCCGCTTCGACCTTGGAATGGAGCGAGCGTTGCAGAGAGAGGGAGAGCCGGTCGAGCGTCGCCTCCCTGGCAAGCTCGTGGCGAAATGTCAGCGCGCCCTGATCGTCCCGCCGCAGCAATCCACGGTCGACGCATCGATCCACCAGCGCTTCGGTCTCGTCCCCGAGAAGGGCCCGGATCAGCCACGGCTCAACGCTGCCCGGCATGATGCTCATGACCTCCAGCACGTCGCGCTCTCCAGGCGTCAGGCGCGACAGGCGGGACCACACCGCGTCGCGTATGGAATCGGGCACGCGCGCCGATTCGGTCTCGCTGCTGGACAGGAGCTCGGTAACGAAGAAGGGATTGCCCTCAGTAATGCGGTAAAGCCCGTCGGCGGAACGGCCGGCCTGTTCGGCCAGCATCGTAACCGCCTGGGGAGACAGCGGTTTAAGCGTCACGCGGCGTACGGAGGCGGCGGGAAGATCGCCGAGCACGTGGGTCAGCGGGTGATCGGCGTTCAAGTCCTCTCTGCGCATGCTGAGCACCAGCATGGTGCGGAGCAGGGAGACGCGGCGACCGAGATATCTTACGAGGTCGAGCGTCGCATTATCCGCCCAATGCATGTCCTCGAAGATGAGCACGGTCGTGCCCTTGGCGCGCTGCAGCGCGTTCAGCAATGCCGGGAAAAGCCGCTCCGGGGCTGCGGTCTCCTCAAGCAGCGCTGCCACGCGCGGGTCGAGCAAGTGCGCCATGTCCTGGAGAGGGCCCAATGGACGCGGCGTGAAGAGCGCCTCGCACCAGCCCCACAGCACCCGGCAGTCCCGGTCGGCGTTTTCCGCGAATTCGCGCAGCAGAGAGGTCTTGCCTAGGCCCGCCTCGCCATGCACCAGCACGGTCCCACCATGTCCGGCAGCAGCTCTCTCGGCCGCGGCCAACAAAGCTCCAAGTGGGTCCTCTCGCTCAAGCAGCATCAAACCCGCGCCTCCAGAATATTGAAGGTACAACAGTAGGCAATGAGTGCAACACGCTCATTTCACATGACCTCACATGACCGCGGCGATTTGGCAAATCACCCCTGGGAAGCGGGCGTTATTTTGTCCCGGAGCCGATATGTTTGCTGCTGCCATAGGCATGAAGACTACAAAACAGGCAGACAACCAAGGCGGCGACAAGACCTAGCGAAGCGGGCTGGATAGCCTCACGTCCGTGATGATAGCGTGAAAGAAACGCGTTCCATCGATCCAGCCCAAAGCCTATCTCATCGTCGGCCGTTCCGGCCTGACGTTCAACAGGGGGTGAAAATCATGGAAGAGGAAGACGATGTCCTAAGCGACCTGAGCTATGTCGCCGAAAATTTCGATGATGTGGCAAAGGAAACGATCGTCCTGGTGCTGGAGGCTGCGATCGCCGAGATCATTGGCCTCAGAATTGCCCTGCAGACTGCCGCGTCGAAGGCGACATGGGCAACAGACTGAGTTGCAGCCGGGGTTGAACGAGCGCCTCAGCTCGGCGAGGTGTCACCCAGCGACGCCACGGTTTTCAGCGCGCCGTCAAGCATGTCGCCCTTCTCGTCCTTCAGCGCGGCTTCGCGCAGGCGCCTGATCCAGTCGGCGGCGTCCGGGCGGCCCTTGACCACGTCGAGCGCCGACAGCACGCGGTCGAACTTCGACTGCGCGCGGGCATGGGTATCGCTGTAGCCTTTGATCAGCCGGCGGCAGTTGAGGATCTCCGTGCCAAGCGCGTAGTCCTGGCCGACTTGGCCGAGCGCCAGCGCATACCAGCGCTCGAGATGGGCGGTCTCGACCTTGTGGCGCAGCAGGCGGCGGCGCCAGCGGCGCAGGCCGCCGATGAACCACAATGCGGCAAAGCCGGCAAAACTGTCGGTGCGGATGTGGCGGCCGCGGTTGATGCGGCGGTCGAGGAATGCGGCGAGCTTCGGCCGGCTTTCGATATAGCTGCCGAGCCCGGCCGGCAGCGTGCCGCAGAATTCCTCAATGCGCGGATGGAAATATTCGGTCACCTGCAGGACCGAGCCGTCCTTGACGCCGACCTCGCGGCGTACGCGTCGGTCGCGGCTCGAGCGCGTCTTCAGGTCGGCGACGCGGATCATGTCGTCGTAGCACATCGCATTGGCCAAATGCTTTGCCGCGGCGATCGACAGCGCGTAGTCATGTTCGGCATTGTCCAGGACGACGGCCCGGTCTAGCCGGTCGAGATACTCGCCGCCATAGGCGATGTCCTGATAGTCGACAACCTTTTTCAGACCGCGAAGCGCCATGTCGTGCAGTGGCACAGGCAGCGCAGCGACGCGCGCCGCCAATTGTTGCCAGCCCTTCAACAGCCTTTCCGGGCCGCTGACTTCTGTCGCCGCGCCCGAGCCGGTTTCAGCGGCCGCCGGCTGTTCAGTCTTGTCGCCCGAAGGCGCACTCGCGATGCCGCGCGCCCGATCGTAGGCGGCGCCGAAGGCGGCGAGGCTGGCCTTCACACCGCGGCCGCCGGCACTGACCGCCTGCTCATAGCTCTCGCGTGTGAACGGCAAGGCATCGGAGCCGGCCAGCGCGCCGAGCAGGCTGGCCGAGATCATCGAGCCGTTGTCGGCGGCGATCTTCTCCATGTCGAAGGCGATGAAGCGCTTGGCCGCGGCTTCCGCCGTGGCATGCACCTTGGAGGACGAGGCGCGGCCGTCGCCAGGCTCGATCTTCTCCGAGACCGCGGCGATGCGGTGCGACGAGGCGATCAGCGTTGTGCGCTCCGGCGTGACGAAGCCGCGGATGATGGCGCGGCCGGCCTCCATCAGTTCGGCGGCGATCAATATATCGACGTCGCCCTGCGACGGCGACAGCGCGAAGACCGGCAGGCGGCCGGTGTCGCGGCACATTTCGACATAGTAGATGGTGGCGCCGGTGCGCTGGGCGACACCGGCAACCGAGGTTGACTGCGCGACATAGCCGTTGCGCTCGGCGACGTCGGTGATCCAGTCGGCCAGCACGCCGCCGCCCTGGCCGCCGACCGCCAGCACGGCAAGCTTGATGACGCGCTCGTCGTCCGGCGCGCCGGCCTTGGAACGGGCTGATGGGACAGCGTCAAGCATCGGCGAATGTCAGGCGCCGGCTTTCACGGCGCCGCTGCAAGAGGCCGATCATGGCGCGGCGCGCCGCTTGCAGGAAACGGTCCCGGCGGCTCGGATTGTGCACCACGTCGGCGCGGTAAAAGGACGGGCAGAGCACCGCCGCGTCGGCAACCTCGCCGCAATTGCCACAGCCGACGCAGCTCTCGTCGATATGCGCCACCGGATCGTCGCGCAGCGGGTCGTCCAGCGACTTCACCGATAGCGACGGGCAGCCGGAAAGCCGCATACAGGCGTGATCGCCAGTGCAGATATCCTCGTCGACGCCGAATTTCGGCTTGACCGTCCGCTTACCGCCCTTGATCGCCTTGTCGACCAGAGGCTTTTCGCGGCGCTGCCGGTTGAGCATGCATTCGGACGAGGCGACGATGACTTTTGGGCCCTTTTCGTCCGTCGTCAGCGCTTCGCGCAGCGCGTCTTGCATCTTGGTTACGTCGTAGGTGCGGTCGATGTGGCGCAGCCATTTGACGCCCATCCCCTTCACCGCCTCGGTAATCGGATGCTTGGTCGACTTCGTCTTGTTGCCGGCGCGGGACGACAGGATGTCCTGCCCTCCGGTCGCGGCCGAATAGAAATTGTCGACGATGACGATGACGCCGTCATTCTTGTTGAACACCGCATTGCCGATCGATGAGGTCAGGCCGTTGTGCCAGAAGCCGCCATCGCCGACGAAGGAGATCGAGCGGCGCCTGGCATCGGGCGCATTGAACGCCGAGGCGGAAGCCGGCCCCAATCCGTAGCCCATGGTGGTGGCGCCCAGCTCGAAAGGCGGCATGATCGAGAACAGGTGGCAGCCTATGTCGGAGGCGATGTGGTGCTTGCCCAGTTCCTGCTCGACCAGCTTGGTGGCGGCGAAGATCGGCCGTTCCGGGCAGCCGACGCAGAAGCCGGGCGGACGGCCCGGGACGACATTGATCAGGTCGGCCGTATCGAGCCCGTCGCCGATCTTGTTCGGCGCGCGGACCTCGCTTGGCAGCAGATGCGGGATGGTGGCGCGCAGGAATGATCCGATGCCGTCGAGCATCACCTGGCCGGTGTATTCGCCGGCCATCGGCAGATGTTCCTTGCCGACGAGCTTGGTGCCGCGCCCGGCCTTGTGCAGCATCGCGGCAAAGGCTTGCTCGATGTAATTGGGCTGGCCTTCCTCGACGACGAGGACGGCGTCCTTGCCTTCGCAGAAGGACAGGAACTCGTCATCGACCAGCGGGTAGACGGCGTTCAGCACATAGAGCGGCACGTCGGTGTCGCCATAGGTGTCGGCGAGGCCGAGCCGCTGCAGCGCCCGGATGACGGAATTGTACATGCCGCCCTGCATGACGATGCCGACCGCGCCGTGCTCCGGGCCGAAGAACTCGTTGATCTTGTTGGTGCGGATGAAATCCACCGCTGCCGGCCAGCGCTTCTGCACCTTCTCCTTCTCATGCAGGAAGGACGCGGGCGGTAGCACGATGCGGCCGGTGTCGCGGCGCGGCGCGTCGAGCGCATCGGCCACCGTCATCGCCGGGCGCTTGTTGTCCTTGGCGATGAAATGGCCGTGCACATGGCAGCAGCGGATACGGACCTGCAGCATGACCGGCGTGTTGGATATTTCCGACAGCTCGAAGCCGTCCTCTACCGCCTTGACGATCGACGGCAGGTTCGGCCGCGGGTCGAGCAACCAGACCTGGCTTTTCATGGCAAAGGCGTGGCTGCGTTCCTGCATGATCGAGGAGCCTTCGCCGTAATCCTCGCCGACGATGATCAGTGCGCCGCCGGTGACGCCGCCGGACGCCAGGTTGGCCAGCGCGTCAGACGCGACATTGGTGCCGACCGTCGACTTGAAGGTCGCCGCGCCGCGGATCGGATAGTGCACCGATGCCGCCAGCATGGCGGTGGCGGTGGCTTCCGAGGCGCTTGCCTCGAAATGCACGCCAAGCTCGCCCAGGATATCCTGCGCGTCGGCCAGCACGTCCATCAAATGGCTGATCGGCGCGCCCTGATAGCCGCCGACATAACCGACGCCGCATTGCAGCAGCGCCTTGGTGATGGCGAGGATGCCCTCGCCGGAAAACTCCTCGCCGGCACCGAGCCTGAGCTTTTCGACTTCCTTGGCAAAAGATCGTTCGGCCATTTTGAGCTCCTTCCGTTGCCGCCAGGAATCTGGCGGCGCGTAAGATCAGATGTCGTGCTTGCGAATGTTCTTCAGCATCTTCTGCAGTGTCGCGATCAGCGCCGCGTATTCGGCATCGTCGATGTCGTCGAACATGACCTCGAACGCGTCATGCATGGCCGGCCAGGCGCGCGCGAATTCGGCGCGGCCATCGTCGGTCAGGAACACGTGGCGGATACGGCTGTCGGTGACCCCCTGCTCGCGCCGGACAAACCCTTGCCCCTCCAGCGTGTCGAGCGTCCGGCTCAAGGTCGACTGCTCGATGACAGTATAGACCGACAGATCGTTGACGGTGACGCCCTCGGTGACCGACAACACGGCCAGCGTCCTCACCTGCGGAATGGTCAGGCCCTGCTTGCGGAAATTATCTCGCAAGGTGGCATTGTAGCGGCCCATGATGCGGTTCATCAGATAGGGCGCGAATTGCTGCAGGCCGATTTGGCCCAGTGTCGAGATGCGCTGGCGCACAACCTTCTGTTCCATCACAGCCTCCCCGCCAGGAGGAAGCCGGAGCCGCCACCCAAGCCAGCCCCCGGATGGGTCGAGGCGCCGATATGATAGAGGCCCTTGACGCCGGTATCGTGATTGCGGCTCGTCTTGAACGGCCGCCACAGAAACGACTGGTCGATAGCCGAGGAGCCGCCATACGGATCGCCGCCGACCAAGTTGATGTTCATCGCTTCCAGATCGGCGGGCGAATAAGCGCGGCGTGCGATGACGCTCTCCTTGAATCCTTCGATATGACTGGCAAGGATGGCTTCGGCGCGGTCGGCATAGGTTTCGCGCAGCGCCTCGGTCCAGCGGCCGTCCGCAGGTGTCTGCAGTTTGCCGGCGGCATCGCCCTTGATATGCCGTGGCGCCTCGGGCAGTTGCAACCACAGGATCGCCTTGCCATCCGGACAGCGCGAAGGATCGAGCGCATGCGGCTGGCCGACGCAGATGGTCGGCACCTCCGGTAGCATGCCGCGCACCGCCTCGTTGCAGGCCTTCGACACGCCGTCGAGCCCGGGTGTCAGATGCAGCAGCGCGACCTTGTCCAGGCCCTCGCCGCGCCATGCCGGCGGTCTGTCCAAGGCATAGTGGATCTGGAAATTGCCCTTGCCGTAGCGGTATTTTTGCGCTGCTTCGGCGTCGTCCTTTGCAGCATCCCTGCCGAGCAGCCGGTCGTAAAGCTGGGTCGGCGTGACCGAGCAGATCACGCTCTTCTTGGCGGTCACGATCTCGCCGGAAGCCAGCCGCACGCCGGTTGCACGGCCTCCGCTCTGGACGATGGCCGCGACGTCGGCGCCGGTGCGGATTTCGCCGCCACGTTCCCTGATCAGGGCTTCGAAGGCGGACAGCAGGTTCCTGGCACCGCCCTTGACGATCGGCGCGCCGGCCGCCTCAAGCGCGAAGGCGATGACCTTGGCGATCTGTCCCGAAAACGCATCTTCGGGCCCGAGGCCGGCATGCAGCACCCAGGGCGCCCACAGCGCGCGCATGGTTTCCGACTGGTAGGCGCTTTCCAGCCAGCCGCGCGCCGGCACCAGCGCGTCGCCGACAAAGGCGGCAAGGCCACGCGGGCCGCGCCGCCATGCCTCGCCCGCCAGCAGCTTTGCCGTCGGGTAAGACCACAGGCTGCCGCCGAGCAGCCCGAACAGGAGGCCGGCATTGCGCTCGATCTCGCCGACATCGCTGCCGTGCCGGTCGCCGTCGCCCGCGGCAAGCGCATTGGCCGCCGCGACATTGGCGGCGCGATCGGTGCGCAGGATGGCATGGCTGCCATCCGGACGCAGCACGCCGGTCGGCGTGGAGGTGTTGCAGAACTCCAGCCCGTGCCGCGCCAGATCCTTGCCCAGCGCCGCATAGGCCGGCGAGGTGATGAACAGAACGAAGGTCGTCGCCATCACGTCGTGGATGAAGCCGGGCGCGGTGATTTCTTCTGTGCGCATGCAGCCGCCGATGCGGTCGTTGCGCTCGAGCACCAGCACCTTCGCCCCCTTGCCGCCAAGCATCGCGGCGCAGACCAGCGCGTTGATGCCGCTGCCGACGATGATGTGATCAGGAGCGCTCATCGATGCGTGCTCCCGGTGAGCGGAAGGTGGAATTCATTTGCGCGGGTTGGCGTTCCTTCGCGCCCCCCTCTGTCCTGCCGGACATCTCCCCCACTTGGGGGGAGATCGGCTGTCACCGCGGCCTTCGCCACTCTCCAACGTCGCAGGAATGAGCGGGGCGCCGAAACTGCCAATCTCCCCCTTAGAGGGGGAGATGTCCGGCAGGACAGAGGGGGGCGCCGTAGAGCGGCAGCTTTGCAACGCTGCCGCTCCCAACCCGTCACCACAGCATTGCCTGCGCACATGATCTTCTCCCGAAGACCGCCAGTTGCCCTATTGTCTCGGCACCAGCGCCAGGGCGCGGATCGGGCTGCCGGTACCGTGCTCGATCTTGAGCGGCGCCGCGATCAGGATCGCGCCCTTCGGCGGCAGCCGGTCGAGGTTGCAAAGGCTGGCGAGGCCGTAGCGATTGGCCTTGTGCATCAGGCTGTGCGCCGGGAATGGCGGCTCCATGCCGCCGGCCTTGCCGGCATCGGTGCCGATCGTCTCGCTGCCCCAGCCCTTGATGTCCTTGCCGATCAGATACTGGATGGCTTCCGCGGTCGGGCCGGGCGTGTGAGGACCGGTCTCATTGGCGTTGAGGAACTCGGCTTCCGAGCCGTTGCGCTTATACCAGTCGGTGCGCATCACCACCCACTCGCCCGCGTTGATAACGCCATGTTCGGCTTCCCATGCCTTGATGTGATCGACGGTGAGCAGGAAATCGTGATCGGCGGCCGCTTCCTTCGAACAGTCGATGACATTGACGGGTCCGACAAAATTCTGCGCCGGAATGGTGTCGGTGGCGCCGTCCGGATAATCCTTACCGGTGATCCAGTGATTGGGCGCATCAAAATGCGTGCCTGAATGCTCGCCGAGTTTGAGCCAGTTCCACGCCCACCAAGGTCCGTTCTTGTCATAGGCGGAGATGGCGTGGATCTCGATCTTCGGCGTGTCTACCGCCAGTTCCGGCGGCAGCTTGATCAGCGGTGTGTCCGGCCCGAGCGGCGCCGTCAGGTCGACCACCTGGATGGCGCCTGAAAGAAGCTGGCCGGCGACTTCGCCGAGGAGTTGTTGCGTATCCATGGTCTCTGTTCCCTCTTTCTCGATGGTGCTGAAGGCTCTCGCGGCCCTTAATATCCTACTAGACGAAAACATATGCATCTGCAATTATCTTTAAGCATAAGGAAATGGGTTGGGTGGGATGTGAGCGAGTTCGACGCCATATTTGTCGGGGCAGGCCACAACAGTCTGGCATGCGCCGCGCATCTGGCGCTCAAAGGCTGGAAAACAGCGGTTTTCGAACGCAACGCAACGATCGGCGGCGCCGTCCAGACGCGCGAATTCACGTTGCCGGGCTTCCGGCACGATTTCGGCGCGATGAATCTGAGCCTTTTTGCCGGCTCCGCCTTTCACAAGAAATATGCAAATGAATTGAAAACCCACGGGCTGGAATTCGTGCCGGTGTCCGACTGTTTTGCCAGCGCGTTCCCCGACGGCCGCTGGTTCGGTGTCAGCAGCGATCTGGAAACGACCGCTGCACGAATGGCCGCCTTCTCCGCAATCGACGTCGCCACATGGCGCCGCTTGGTTGCGGCATTCCCGGCCGAGGCCGAGCATCTGTTCCGGCTGCTGGGCTCGCCGATGAGCGGTCGAGCGCTCGCCGGCACTGCCTGGAACCTGTGGCGCAAGAAGGGTTTTGCCGGCGCGCTCGATACCGGGCGGCTGCTGCTTTCCTCACCCCGCGCGTGGCTCGAGGAGATTTTCCAGTCGCCGCATGTCAGGGCGACGCTCGCCACCTGGGGCATGCATCTCGACTTCGCCCCCGACATCGCCGGCGGCGCGGTGTTTCCTTACCTCGAATCCATGGCCAACCAGTGCTTCGGCATGGTGCTCGGCAAGGGCGGCGCCGACACCATCATCCACGCTTTGTCGGGGATGCTCACGGCTGCCGGCGGCAAGATCGTCACTGGGGCTGACGTCGCCGAAATCACGGTGTCCGCCGGCAAGGCGACCGGCGTGCGGCTCGCTTCCGGCGAGATCCACACCGCCACCAAGGCTGTTATCGCCGGTGTCGCGCCCAAGGCGCTGATCGGGAAGCTGTTGCCTGACGGTTCGGGCGACGCCGGTTTCGACACGGCCATGAAAAACTTTCGCCACGCGCCGGGGACGATGATGATCCATCTGGCGCTCGACGATCTGCCGGATTGGCGCGCCGGCGCCGAGCTTCGGCAGTTCGCCTATGTGCATCTGTCGCCGTCGCTCGATGCCATGTCGCGGACCTATCAGCAGGCGATGTCAGGCATGCTGCCGGACGAACCGGTGCTGGTCGTCGGTCAGCCGACGGCGGTCGACACATCGCGCGCGCCCGACGGCAAGCATGTGCTGTGGGTGCAGGTGCGCATGCTGCCGGCCGAGATTGTGAGCGATGCGGCGGGCACGATCGCGGCGGCTCACTGGGACGAGGCTAGGGAGCACTACGCCGAGCGCGTCCTCGACATTATCGAGCGCTATGCGCCCGGCCTTCGCCGGAAGATCCTCGGCCGCGCCGTGTTCTCGCCCATCGACCTCGAACGCGAGAACCCCAACCTTGTCGGCGGCGACCAGATCTGCGGCAGCCATCATCTGGCGCAGAATTTCCTGTTCCGGCCGGCGCGCGGCTACGCCGGCTGGAACACGCCGGTCGGCAATCTGCATCTGACCGGGGCGGCAACATGGCCGGGCGCCGGCACTGGTGCGGGCTCGGGCTTCATGCTCGCACAACAACTTGGCGGGAGGTAAAGCCGTAATTTTCAACTAGGGTGAAGGAGGACAAGGCGCGGTTGCCCAAGGAGCCTGAACCCACCGATTGACAACGACACCGCGCATAAAAGCAACAGGGGAACGACCATGACAATCAACAGACGAGAATTGCTCGGATATGGCGCGGCCGCGCTTGGCGCTACGGCGCTCGGCCTGCCGCAAATCGCCAAGGCTGCCGGCGAACTGACCATCGCCTACAATGTCAACCTGCCGTCCTGGAACCCGACCACCGGGCCTTCGGCAGTCAACCCGACCATCCAGGGCCTTTACCAATCGGTGTTCGACCAGTTCATCCCGCAGAAGCCGGACCTTTCCTTCGCGCCCGGCCTGCTCACCGAATGGGGCTGGAACGAAGATCGCAGCAAGATCACGATGACGGTGCGCGAGGGCGTCACCTGGCATGACGGCTCGCCATTTACGGCCGAAGACGTGGTCTGGTCGCTGCAGCGGGCGGGCGATGAAAAGACCGGCAACCCGATCCAGTTCGTCTGGAAGAACGTCAACAATTTCAAGATCGACGGCAACAAGATCACCGGCGATGTCGTGCAATTCGACCCAGTGTATTTCAAATGGATGTCGTTCCTGACCGGCTACATCATGCCGAAGGCCTATTACGAAAAGGTCGGCGCCGAAGGCTTCGAGAAAGCTCCGATCGGCACCGGGCCCTATATGGTCGACAAATTCGAGCGCAACGCCTTCCTGCGTCTCAAGGCCAACCCGAACTACTGGGGCGGCAAGCCGGCCTTCGAAAACGTGACCATCAAGTTCGTCACCGATGCGGCGAGCCGCGTCGCCGAGATCGAGTCCGGTTCCTCGCAGGTTACGCTCGAAATCCCCTATGAGGAATATGACCGCCTGATCGCCAAGGACGGGCTTGCCGGCTCGTGCAAGAACGTTTCCGACATCGGCATGATCTTTTTCAACGACATCGACGTGATGCTGGACAAGAACGTGCGCCAGGCGGCGGTGATGGCGGTCGACAAGAAGCTGCTGGTCGACCGGCTGCTGCGCGGCTACGGACAGCCCATCGATACGCTGGAGACGCCGGAATACGCCGCCTACGATCCGTCGATCAAGGTCGAGCACAATCCGGAAAAGGCCAAGGAATTGCTGGCCGCATCCGGCTATTCGCCGGAAAAGCCGGTCAAGTTCACGATCCAGACGACCAAGGGCTTCAAGCCCAAGGATTACGAGATGATCCAGGCGATCGTCGGCATGTGGCGCAAGGTCGGCATCGAGGCGACGATCGAGGTCTACGAAATCGCCAAGCACTACGAGCTGCGCGCCGCCGACAAGCTGGCGCCGGCAGCCTTCTACAATTGGGGCAACGCCATCGGCGACCCCACCACTTCGACCGGCTTTGCCATGTATGGCCCGAGCCCGCATTCGGTGTGGGACAGCCAGGACTTGATCGACATGATCAACCCGCTATGGGGCGAGAAGGACGAGGCCAAGCGCATCGCCGGCTGGAAGGCCGTCGACAAATACATCGCCGAGCAGGCCTATGTGCTGCCGCTGATCCAGTATGCGCAGCCGATCGTGCATGCCAAGGGCGTCAATGTCGTGCAGCATGTGTCGGGCGCGCTGTTGCCGGCGCTGATGAGCCCGGCCTGAGATCGGCCCGGGACTAACGCGCGCCGTCTGCAACGACGGCGCGCCTTTTCCGCCAGGCATACAGGCGACCATGCTGCTGCAAAGATTCCTGATCCGTCTTCTGACGATGGCGATCACGCTGTTCGGCGTGGCCGTCGTCGTCTTTATCGTCATCCGCGTCGCCCCCGGCGATCCGATCGCGATGATGCTGCCGCCCGGCGCCACCGATGCCGACATCGCGCGGCTGCGCGCTCTGTACGGGCTGGACAAGACGATCGTCCAGCAATTCTTCATCTGGCTGTCCGGCGTAGTCAGAGGCGATTTCGGCACGTCGATCTCACTGCGGCAGGATGTGCTGGGGCTGGTCTTCAATCGCCTCCCGGCGACGCTGGAGCTCGCCTCCGTCGCGCTTGTGATGGCGGTGGCGATCGGCGGCACGATGGCGATCCTCGGCGCGCGCGAGCGCGGCACCGCGGTCGAGGCCGGCATCGACATTGCCAGTGGTGCGGCGCTCTCAATTCCCGATTTCCTGTGGGGTCTGGTGCTGATCTTGTTGTTCGGCGTGCTGGTGCCGGTGTTCGACATTTCCGGCCGAGTGTCGCCGCAACTCGACCTGCCCTTCGCCACGCAATTCTATCTGTTCGAAAGCATCGTGCGACTGCGCTTCGACCTGACCAGGGACCTGCTGGCACACATGCTGATGCCGGCGATCGCGCTGGCGCTGCCGCTGGCCGCGATCATCTCGCAGCTGCTGAAACAGTCGCTGAAGGAAGTGCTCGACCTCGACTATGTCGTGCTGGCGCGGGTAAAGGGCTTTTCGGAAACGCAGGTCATCCTGCGCGAGGCGTTGAAGAACGCGGCGCTGCCGACGCTCACTCTGGTCGGCGTGCAGTTTACCTTCCTGATCGGCGGCACGGTCATCGTCGAACGGCTGTTTTCCTATGAAGGTCTCGGCAATATGGCGATCGATGCCGTCATCAATCGCGACCTGCCGATGATCCAGGGCATCGTGCTGGTGTTCGCACTGCTGTTCGTGCTGATCAATCTTGCCGTCGACATGATGTATGCGCTGCTCAATCCGAGGCTGCGCCATGGATGAGGCCCGCATTTCGAGACATGGCTCGCGGGCACGCCTGTGGCTGGCCGGCGGCTGGCTGCTGATTGCGCTGCTGGCCGCAATTTTCGCGCCGCTGGTCGCACCGCAGGACCCGCTGGCGCAGGATTTGATGCTGGAGCGCCTGCCGCCGTTCTGGCTGAGCGGTGCCGAGCCCGGCTACTGGCTCGGCACCGACAGCCTCGGCCGCGATCTCCTGTCACGGCTGATCTTCGGTGCGCGCATCGCCTTCATCGTCGCCTTCGCGGCGGCCTTTGCCGCCTGCCTGGTCGGCTCGACGCTCGGCCTGATCGCCGGCTATTTCGGCGGCTGGGCCGACCGCATCATCTCGCGTATCGTCGATGTCTGGATGGCGTTTCCGCCGGTGCTGTTTGCCATCCTTCTGGTCGCTGTGCTCGGCACCGGCTTGAGCTCGGTCATCATCGCCATCGCCGTCATCGACTGGACGCGCTTCTGCCGGGTGATCCGCGCCGAGACCATGGGTCAGTCGCGCATGGACTATGTCGAGAACGCCCGCATCGCCGGCTATGGCCGCATCGGCATCATGCTGCGCGAGGTGCTGCCCAATGTGGTGCCCTCGATCGTGGCACTCCTGTCGCTCGAAATGGGCATCGCCGTCATCGTCGAGGCGATCCTGTCCTTCGTCAATCTGTCGATCTCGACCGACGATCCGACCTGGGGCGGCATTATCGCCGAGGGCCGCCTGTCGATCCATCAGGCCTGGTGGGTGCTGGTGTTCCCGCTGGTCACCCTGATCCTGACGGTGCTGTCGTTCAGCCAGTTCGGCGAAGGTCTCAGGGCACGTTTCGATCCGGTGCTGCGATGAACGCGCCTGCGAAACCCTGCCTGGACATACGCAACCTTAGCGCGGTGCTGCCTAATGGCTTGCGCGTGCTGCGCTCGGTGTCGCTCGCCGTCGAGCCCGGAGAAGTCCGCGCGCTGGTCGGCGAGAGCGGCGCCGGCAAGACAATGATCGGCAAGGCCGTGCTCGGCGTGCTGCCACCGAGCGTGCGCATCGTCGAAGGCAATATGCTGCTCGAAGGCGAGGATCTGGGCCGGCTGGCACCCAAGGCAAGGCGCACCCTGATCGGCGCGCGCACGGCGCTGATCCCGCAAGACCCGCTGACGGCGCTCAATCCGTCACGGCGCATCGGCCCGCAAATGACCGACCGGCTGGTGCGCATCCTCGGCTGGAGCGGTGAGAAGGCCGATGCACGCATCCGCCAATTGCTGGACGAGGTGCAGATCCGCGACCCCGAGCGCGTGCTCAAATGCTATCCGCACGAGCTGTCCGGCGGCATGCGGCAGCGCGTGCTAATCGCCGCGGCGTTTGCAGCCGAACCAAGGCTGATCGTCGCCGACGAGCCGACGACCGCGCTCGACGTGACCGTGCAGAAACAGATCTTGCGGCTGATCGCGCAATTACAGCGCGAGCACGGCACGGCGATCCTGTTCGTTACTCACGATCTCGGTGTGGTTGCCAAGATCAGCCAGAAAGTTTCGGTGCTCTATGCTGGCAAGGTGGTGGAAGAGGCCGATACCGCAGCGCTGTTCGCCGCACCCCAGCACCCTTATACGCTGGCGCTGATGGCGGCGACGCCGCGCTACACCGATCCGTTCGCCTCGCTGAAGCCGGTCGACGACAAGGTGCTGGCCGGGCTGGCCGCGGAGATCGCCGCCGCCGACCAGGCATGGAGGCGACCGCATGGTTGAGCCGCTGTTTTCCGTGCGCGGGTTGAAGGTTGCGTTGCCCGACATGACGCGCAAACCGCTGATCGGCCGGGCGCCGCTGGCCGAGATCCTGAAAGGCCTGGATTTCGACCTGCCAAGGGGATCGGTGACCGGCATCGTCGGCGAATCCGGCTCCGGCAAATCGACGCTCGGCCGTGCCTTGGTGCGCCTGCTGGAGCCCAGTGCCGGCAACGTCATGTTCGACGGCCGCGACATCACACATCTGCCTGAGGCCGAGCTCCGGCCGCTGCGCCGCAATCTGCAGATGATCTTCCAGGATCCGATGTCGTCGCTCAACCCGCGCCGCACCATCTTCAGCATCATTGCAGCACCCCTCAAGCAGAACGGGCTTGGCGACAATCTCAAGGCACGCGTCGCGGAGGCGCTGCAGCGCGTCGGCCTGCCGCAGAGCTTTGCCGGCCGCTACCGTCACGAAGTGTCGGGCGGCCAGCGCCAGCGCGTCGGCATTGCCCGCGCACTGGCGCTGTCGCCGAAATTCGTGCTGGCCGACGAAATCGTCTCCGGCCTCGACGTGTCGACCCAGGCGCAGATCCTGACGTTGCTGGAAAAACTCGCCGCCGAAATGGGCCTGACCGTTGCCTTTATCAGCCACGATCTGTCGGTGATCCGGAGGCTCTGCCGACAAGTGATCGTCATGCGCGAAGGCGCGATCGTCGAAGCCAGCGCGACGGATACTTTGTTCGAGCACCCGCGGCAGGCCTACACGCGCGACCTCCTCGCCGCCATTCCGCTGCCCGAGATCGATGACGCCTGGCTGCTTCCCGCCCCAAAGGCGCCGGCATGAAGCACAATCCTATTCGCACGCCGAAGAGCGGGCCTCGGGCGTGCGCCCGGCAAAATGTCCCGCTATGGAGGATGACTGATATGAAGAATGCGATCCGATATGCGACGCTTGCAGCCACCGTGCTGGGAAGCATCGGCACCGCTTGCGCCAGTTCCATACCCGGCATGCGTGGCCACGACCACACCGGCGTCACCGTCCCCGACATGCAGCAGGCGGTCGATTTCTTCACCGAAGTGGTTGGCTGCAAGAAGGCGATGTCGTTCGGCCCGTTCGCCGACGACAAGGGCACATTCATGCAGGATCTGCTGGGCGTCGATCCCAAGGCGGTGATCGAGGAGATCACCCTGGTCCGCTGCGGACACGGGTCGAACATCGAGCTGTTCAAATACACCGCGCCGGACCAGAAGGACCTGACGCCTCGCAACAGCGACATAGGCGGCTTCCATATCGCCTTCTATGTCGACGACATCGCCGCCGCAAAAGCCTATCTTGACGGCAAGGGCGTCAAGACGCGAATGGGACCGCTGCCGGTTACCGAAGGCCCCGCCGCCGGCCAGGCCATCCTTTACTTCCAGGCCCCTTGGGGCTTGCAGTTGGAAGCGATCAGCTATCCCAATGGCATGGCCTATGAAAAGGATGCAGAAACGGTGCTGTGGAGTCCGAAGAACCCGGAAAAATAGCCCGGGAGTCCCTGGCCTGCGGAGCCGACTGCCGGCAAGGCGAGTTATCCGGGCGGATTGTTTCAATCTTGAAACTTCAAGCTTGAATTAATTTTCCTCAGGCGTAAACTCGACAAACAGAAGCGAAGAGGAGATCGCACGATGAAAGTTGCGGTTCTCGGCGGCGGACCAGCCGGCCTCTACTTTGCCATCTCGATGAAGCTCCGGGATGCGGCGCATGAGGTGACGGTGTTCGAGCGCAACCGTGCCGACGATACGTTCGGCTGGGGCGTCGTGCTGTCGGCCGAAACGCTGGAGAACCTGACCAGGAACGACCCGGTCAGCGCCGTCTGGATCCGCAAGCATTTTGCCTATTGGGACGATATCGCCGTTATCCATGACGGCGTGCGCACGGTCTCGACCGGTCACGGCTTTTGCGGCATCGGCCGCAAGCGGCTGCTCACGCTGCTGCAGCGGCGGGCGCGCGAACTCGGCGTCAAGCTGGTCTTCGAGACCGACATCGCCGATCCCAAGCCATATATGGAGACGCACGATCTGGTCGTCGCCGCCGATGGGCTGAACTCGAAAGCGCGGGGCGCCTTCGTCGACGTGTTCAAGCCCGATATCGATGTCCGCAAATGCAAGTTCGTCTGGCTCGGCACCCGTCAGAAATTCGACGACGCCTTCACCTTCATCTTCGAGAAAACCGAACATGGCTGGGTCTGGGCGCATGCCTACCAGTTCGACAGCGATACCGCGACCTTCATCGTCGAATGCAGCGAGCAGACCTGGCAACGCTTCGGCTTCGGCGCGATGTCTCAGCAGGAATCGATTGCCGTCTGCGAGCGCATCTTTGCCCGCCATCTCGGCGGCCACGCGCTGATGACCAATGCCAATCATATCCGCGGCTCGGCCTGGATCAATTTCCCGCGCGTCTTGTGCGAACGCTGGTCCTACAAGAACCTGGCGCTGATGGGCGACGCGGCGGCGAGCGCGCATTTCTCGATCGGGTCCGGCACCAAGCTGGCGCTGGAAAGCGCGGTGGCGCTGGCCGATTATGTCGAGTCCGAGCCGGACCTCGAGGCAGCCTTCCGCAAATATGAGGACGCCCGCCGCACCGAAGTGCTGAAGCTGCAGTCGGCGGCACGCAATTCGCTCGAATGGTTCGAGGAGGTCGAGCGCTATCTCGGCCTCGATCCGGTGCAGTTCAATTATTCGCTGCTGACACGTTCGCAGCGCATCAGTCACGAGAATTTGCGGCTGCGCGATGCCGAATGGCTGGCCGGCGCCGAGGAATGGTTCCAACGTCAGGCCGGTGCCGGCGGCAACAGTCTGCGTCGCGCGCCGATGTTTGCGCCGTTCCGGCTGCGCGACATGGCGCTGCAGAACCGTATCGTCGTCTCGCCGATGGCGCAGTACAAGGCGGTCGACGGCTGTCCGACCGACTGGCATTTCGCCCACTATGCCGAACGGGCCAAGGGCGGTGCCGCTCTCCTCTACATCGAGATGACCTGTGTCAGCCCGGAAGGCCGCATCACGCCAGGCTGCCCCGGTTTCTATGCGCCCGAGCATGAGGTCGCCTGGAAGCGGCTGGTCGAGTTCGTCCATGCCGAAACCGAAGCCAAAATCTGTGCGCAGATCGGCCATTCCGGCGCCAAGGGATCGACCCGGCTCGGCTGGCAGGGAACCGACGTGCCGCTGACCTCGGGCAATTGGCCCGTCATGGCGGCATCTTCCGTGCCGTGGTCGCCGCAGAACCAGGTGCCGAAGGCGATGGACCGCGCCGACATGGATACGGTGCGCGAGCAGTTCGTCGCTTCGGCCGAGATGGCGGCGCGCTGCGGCTTCGACATGCTCGAAATCCACGCCGCGCACGGCTATCTCCTGTCCTCCTTCATCACACCCTTGACCAACCGGCGCACCGACTCCTATGGCGGCTCGTTGGAAAACCGCATGCGCTATCCCTTGGAAATCTTTCATGCGGTGCGCGCCGTATGGCCGGCTGAAAAGCCGATCTCGATGCGCATCTCCGCCAATGACTGGCTCGGCATCGAGGGCGTGACGCCGGCCGATGCGGTCGAGATCGCGCGGCAGCTGCATGAAGCCGGAGTCGACATCTGCGACGTGTCGGCCGGCCAGACTTCGGCCGTGGCAAGACCGGTCTATGGCCGCATGTTCCAGACGCCATTTTCCGACCGCATCCGCAACGAAGTCGGCATGGCGACCATGGCGGTCGGCAATATCTACGAGCCGGACCATGTCAACTCGATCCTGATGGCCGGCCGCGCCGACCTCGTCGCACTGGCAAGGCCGCATCTTGCCGATCCCTATTGGACGCTGCATGCGGCGGTCACGCTTGGCGATCGCGGCGTCAAATGGCCGGATCCCTATCTGCCCGGCCGCGACCAACTCTACCGGCTGGCCGAGCGCGAAGCGGCGGCGGGGTTGAAAGTATGAGTTCCGCCGCAGCGATTTCAGGGCGACATGCGCTGGTCACCGGCGGCGGCTCCGGCGTCGGCCGGGCGATCGCGCTGGCGCTGGCCGGCGCAGGCATCGATGTGACCATCTGTGGCCGGCGCGTGGAGCCGCTTGCCGAGGTCGCCGCTCAGAACAAGCGCATCTTCGCCATTGCCGCCGACGTCACCGACGAGGCATCGATGGCGTCGCTCTACGAGGACGCGGAAGCGGCACGCGGACCGTTAGACGTCGTCGTTGCCAATGCCGGCATGTCCGGCAGCGCCTCGGCGCAGCGGACCTCGCTGGCAGACTGGCAGCGCACGCTCGACGTCAACTTGACCGGTGTGTTCCTGACGGTGAAGCCGGCGCTGGCCGGCATGGCCGCGCGCAAGACGGGCCGTATCATCTTCATCGCTTCCACCGCCGGACTGAAAGGCTATCCCTATGTTGCAGCTTATGTCGCAGCCAAGCATGGCGTCGTCGGTCTGATGCGGGCACTCGCCGTCGAGACCGCGAAGTCCGGCGTGACCGTAAATGCGGTGTGCCCGGGTTTCGTCGAAACCGAAATGCTGGAAGGCGCCGTTCGGCGCATCGTCGAAACGACCGGCCGCTCGGCCGAGCAGGCGCGGACAAGCCTTGCCGAGACCAACCCGCAAGGCCGCTTCATCCAGCCAGAGGAAATTGCAGCCGCCGTGCTCTATCTGTGTAGCGACGCCGCCGGGTCGATCACCGGACAAACGATTTCGATCTCCGGAGGTGAGACATGGTAGCCGGTCCCCTGCCCGCCCCGTCCGGACCCGGCAAGGACCGCCTGCGGCTGTGGATACGCTTGCTGCGCGCCTCGCGCACCATCGAGGCCGAGCTGCGCGAACGCTTGCGGCAAGAATTCAACACAACGCTGCCACGCTTCGACGTGATGGCCGCGCTCTACAGGGCGCCCGAGGGCATGCTGATGAGCGACCTGTCGCGCTTCCTGCTAGTGTCCAACGGCAATGTCACGGGCATCATCGACCGGCTGGTCTCGGAAGGGCTGGTGATGCGAGCCCGACGCAATGGCGACCGCCGCACCTCGATGGTACGGCTGACGGAAGAGGGATCGAAGACTTTCGGCGTGATCGCCGCCGCGCATGAAAAATGGGTCGGCGAATTGCTGGGCAATGTGAGCGAGGACGAGGCGCGCCGGCTGACCGGCATGCTGACCTCCTTCCGCAGCAATTGGGAGGGACGGGAATGGCAAAGATAGCCGGCCGCAAGCCGAAGCATTTCCTCTGGCAGGTCGAAGGCAAAATCGCAAAGATCCGGCTTGACCGGCCGGAGCGCAAGAACCCGCTGACCTTCGACAGCTATGCCGAATTGCGCGACACTTTTCGCGATCTCGTCTATGCCGACGACGTCGATGCGGTGGTGTTCCTTCCCAATGGCGGCAATTTCTGCTCGGGCGGCGATGTCCACGAAATCATCGGCCCACTGGTCAAGATGGACATGAAGGCGCTGCTCGCCTTCACTCGCATGACCGGCGATTTCGTCAAGGCGATGCTGAATTGCGGCAAGCCGATTATTGCGGCGGTCGACGGCGTGGCGGTCGGCGCCGGCGCGATTATCGCCATGGCCTCCGACATCCGCATCGCCACGCCACAGGCAAAAACGGCTTTCCTGTTCAGCCGCGTCGGCCTTGCCGGCTGCGACATGGGCGCCTGCGCGATCCTGCCGCGCATCATTGGCCAGGGTCGCGCCGCCGAACTGCTCTATACCGGCCGCACGATGAGCGCCGAGGAAGGCGAGCGCTGGGGCTTCTACAATCGGCTGGTCGATGCCGCAACGCTCGAGGCCGACGCGCTCGACATGGCCGCGCGCATCGTTTCCGGCCCAACCTTCGCCCATGGCATGACCAAGACGCAGCTGAACCAGGAGTGGTCGATGGGCTTCGACCAGGCTATCGAAGCGGAAGCGCAGGCGCAGGCGATCTGCATGCAGACCCGCGATTTCGAACGGGCCTACAAGGCTTTCGTCGCCAAGGAGAAGCCGGTGTTCGAGGGGGATTGAGGATGATCGCTTCCATGGGCACGCTGGCAAGACAGCACCCCCCTCTGGCCTGCCGGCCATCTCCCCCTCAAGGGGGGAGATTGGATGTCAGGCCCGCTTTCGCCAATCTCCAACATCGCCGGGAGAGCAGTGGCAGCGAAGCCGCCAATCTCCCCCCTAGAGGGGGAGATGTCCGGCAGGACAGAGGGGGGCGCCGTGGAGCGCCAGGGCCGGAGAACTGTGGAGGCAGAAATGCCTGACCGTTCCTTCCTCACCTGGCCGTTTTTCGAGGACCATCACCGCGAGTTGGCAGAGCGGCTGGAGGCATGGTGCGCCAAGAACCTGCCGGTCGCGCATGACGATGTCGACGCAGCCTGCCGCGAGCTGGTGGCCAAGCTCGGCCGGGATGGCTGGCTGAAACCGACAGCGCTCGACACCGAAAACCCTGCAGCACTCGACGTGCGCACATTGTGCCTCACGCGCGAAACGCTGGCCAGGCATGACGGGCTGGCCGATTTCGCCTTCGCCATGCAAGGGCTCGGCACCGGCGCGCTCAGCCTGTTCGGCACGCCAGACCAGCAGCACTGGCTGGGGAAGACACGGGCCGGCAAGGCGATTTCGGCTTTCGCACTGTCGGAGGCGCGTTCGGGCTCGGACGTTGCCAATATGGAAATGACGGCCACGCGTGACGGCGATAGCTATATCCTATCCGGCGAAAAAACCTGGATCTCCAACGGCGGTATCGCTGACTTTTATGTTGTCTTTGTCCGTACTGGCGAAGCGCCCGGTGCCAAGGGGCTTTCGGCGTTCATCGTGCCGACCGAGACAAAGGGCCTGACCATCGCCGAGCGGCTGGAGGTGATCGCGCCGCACCCGCTCGCCCGGCTGTCTTTCGACAATGCCCGCGTTCCAGCCTCGGCGCTGATCGGCAAACCCGGTGATGGTTTTCGCATCGCCATGTCGGTGCTCGACGTGTTCCGTTCGACGGTCGGGGCAGCTGCGCTCGGCTTTGCCCGGCGCGCGCTGGACGAAAGCATCAAAAGAGTGGCCGAGCGCAGGCTGTTCGGTGCAGCGATGGCCGAGCTGCAGATGGTGCAGGGCCACATCGCCGAGATGGCGCTGGATGTCGATGCCGCCGCCTTGTTGGTCTACCGCGCCGCCTGGACCAAGGACATGGGCGCGGCTCGGGTTACCCGCGAAGCCGCCATGGCCAAGCTGTTCGCTACCGACAAGGCGCAGGAGGTGATCGACAGGGCTGTGCAGCTGCATGGCGGCGACGGCGTCCGCAGGGGCCATATCGTCGAAAGACTGTATCGCGAGATCCGGGCACTGCGCATCTACGAGGGAGCGTCGGACGTGCAGAAGGTGGTGATTGCACGGCAAGTGATGGGAGCGGCCTGAGACCGGAGTTTGGGTGGAAGAATTGATTGTCTTTGAGTTTTGAGCGACCGGATTTGAGCATTGGGAGGCTTTGATATGCACACCATCCTGCAGCCGGAAGGCTGGGCGAAACCCGTCGGCTACGCCAATGGCGTCGCCGCGCGTGGGCAGCTTGTCTTCGTCGGCGGGCAGGTCGGCTGGAACGGGCAGGGCCGCTTCGAGACCGACGATCTTGTCGGCCAGGTGAAGCAGACGCTGGCCAATATTGTCGCCGTGCTCGCCGAGGCCGGCGCCAAGCCGCAGCATATCACCTCGATGACCTGGTACTTTACCGACAAGGCGGAATATTTGGCCAATCTCAAGGGGATCGGCGAGGTCTATCGCGAGGTGATCGGCCGGCATTTTCCGGCGATGGCCGCCATGCAGGTGATGGCGTTGGTCGAGGATCGCGCCAAGGTTGAGATCCAGGCCACGGCGGTTATTCCGGACTGATGGCAACACGCGGCAATTTTTTAAGCTTAAAACTTTCGCCTTGAAAAGCGCGGTACTTTGGATAGCATCCGATGTCTTACGACTGCCGTGCCGGGAGGGCTTTCCGGCAGTCCGGTTACTTGGCGTATCAAAACCGTGCGGGGCCAAACCCGTCCGATCACAACCAGAGGGAACGAAAATGAACTTCACCCGTCGCAACCTGCTTCTTGTTGCTGCCGCCATCGGCATCGCCGGCGGCCCGGCCTATGCCGAAGGCACGCTGAATGTCGGCGCCTATCCGACCAATCCGCCTTTTGAATACAAGAACGAGAGCGGTACATTCGAGGGTTTCGAAGTCGACATCATCAACGAAGCGGCAAAGCGTATCGGCATGACCACTGACATCGCCGACCTCGGTTTCCAGGCGCTGTTCGCCGCCACCACCTCGAAGCGCATCGACGTCGCCATTTCGTCGATCACCATCACGCCGGAGCGGCTGAAGTCGCAGTCGTTCACGCAACCCTACTATGATTCCGACATGGGCATCGCCGCGAAGGCCGATAGCCCAATCAAGGCCGAGGCCGACCTCAAGGGCAAGATCGTCGGCGTGCTGTCCGGCTCGACCGGCGAAACCTGGGTCAAGGCGCACCAGGAAGCGGACGGGTTCAGTGACGTCAAGGGCTACGACACGCAGCAGAATTTGCTGCTCGATCTCAGCTCCGGCCGCGTCGATGCGGCGGTCAGCGATATTCCGGGCCTGGAATATTCTTTCACCAGGATGAAGGATCTCGCCGTAAAAGAGCGCATCAAGACCGGCGAGCAGTACGGCCTGATGATGACCAAGGACCACCCGTTGCTCGGCAAGCTGAACGACGCGCTGACCGCGATGAAGACGGATGGCACGCTGGCCGCGATCCACAAGAAATGGTTCGGCAGCGACGCACCGGCCGATTCCTCGACCGTCAAGGAAATGCCTATGCCGAAGGCCTGAGCGGCAGTTCGCGCTTAAATGTCGTGCCGGCTTTCGATGCCGGCACGATTTCGGATTTCGGGCTCGGGCTCGAGCGTCGCGGGACGCCAAACGTTTCGGGAATGCTGCGATGTCGCTGCTGGACACCTTCTTCAACGCCGACGTCATGATCTCCAGCCTGCCGGCACTGCTGCGCGGCTTCCTGAACACGCTGCTGCTCGGAATCATGAGCATCGGCATCGGTATTCCCGTCGGCCTCGCGATCAGCCTGGTGCGGCTCTATGCGCCAAAGCCGCTTCGGCTGCTGGCTGTCGGCTACATCGACATTTTCCGGGCGATGCCGGTGCTGGTCGTGCTGATCCTGATCTACTATGCGCTGCCGTTTCTCGGCATACGCCTGTCGTCTTGGACTTCCGCGGTGATGGCGTTCGCCATCATCATGGCGGCCTATTCGGCCGAGGTGTTCCGCTCCGGCATAGAAAGCATTCCGCGCGGCCAGTTCGAGGCGGCGCAGGCGCTCGGCCTGCCGTTCTTGCTGACCTTGCGCAAGGTAGTGCTGCCGCAGGCGATCCGCGTCGTCATTCCACCGATGACCAGCAACTGCGTTTCGATGTTCAAGGACACCTCGCTCGCCTCCACCGTGGCGCTGCCCGAACTGCTGAAGGAAGCGACCAACGCGCAATCGCTCTATGCCAACCCCTCACCGCTGATTGGCGCCGCGCTGGTCTATCTCATCTTTCTCTGGCCGATGGTCCGTCTCGTCAGCCTCCTTGAACGCCGATTTCAAACCGAAAAGACCCGCTGAATCTGTCAGCGCACTTCGCAGGAGACGACCTTGAACCAGCATCAGATTTCGAAAACGGGCGATGCCGCAGCTTTCCCGGTCGAGACGATCCGCGCCATGTTTCCCGCCTTGCAGCAGGCCGGCGACTTCATCTTCATGGACAATGCCGCCGGCGCGCAGATCCCGCAAAGTGTGCTCGACGCGGTCACCAACCATTTGGTCGCGCATAATGTGCAGCGCGGCGGCCGCTACGGCCGCAGCGTCACCGTCGATCAAGCCGTCGCCGGCGCGCGCGAAAGCGTGGCCTTGCTGATCAACGCCACCAACCCGGCGGAGATCTGTTTCGGCATGAACGCCACTTCGTTCATCCGCCTGGTCAGCCTCGGCATCGGCCAGATGCTTTCTGAGCGACCAAACGGGGAGCGTGACGAGATCGTCATCACCGACATGGATCACGATGCCAATATCGCGACGTGGCTGGCGCTGGCACCCGCCGGCGCCAAGTTCAAATGGTGGCGGATGCGCGAGGACGGCAATCTGCATGTCGACGATTTGCGCCCGCTGGTCTCCGAGCGCACCCGCCTCGTGGCCTGCACGGTGACGGCGCATTCGATCGGCTCGATCGTCGACGTTGCTTCAGTGGCTGGGATCGCGCATGCGGCAGGCGCCGAAGTGTTCCTCGACTGCGTGCATTACGGCCCGCACGGGCTGATCGATGTGCAGGCATGGGACTGCGACTATCTGGTCTGCTCCGGCTACAAGAATTTCTCGCCGCATATGGGCTTCCTGTGGGGCCGCTTCGAAACGCTGAAGCGTCTGCCGACCTTCCGCGAGGACTTCATTCCCGACGAGCCGCCCTACAAGATCGAGGCCGGCACCTTCATCTACGAGAACGTCTCCGGCATGGATGCCGCGGTGCGCTATCTCGAATCGATCGGCCGCAATTTCGCTCCAGCCAATAACCGATCGCGCCGCGACAACATCGTCGCCGGTATGAATGCCATTCGCGATTACGAGCAGGTGCTGGCGCGCGAAATGCTGGCGGTGCTCAAAGATTGCGGCGCGATGATCTACGGCGTGGCCGAAGAGGCACGCCTCCGCGAGCGCGTGCCGACCTTCTGCTTCAACATCGGCACGCTGTCGCCGCAGAGGATCGTCGAGGAGATGGCCGAGATGCAGATCGGCATTCGCGACGGCCACATGTATGCGCCGCGCCTGATGAAGCGGCTCAACCTCAGCATGGACAGCGGCGCCGTCCGCGCCTCGCTGGTGCATTACAATACGATCGAGGAAGTCCGGCGCTTCGGCGAGGCGCTTCGCACCATCATTGCCCGGCTGTCCTGATCGGGCTGGCCGGCGGCGCCGGCGCGATCCTCGTGAAGGGCGAAGGCGGTCGCACCCGGGTTTTCCAAGCCGGGGCGCAACTGCATGCTTGGGATCAGGTAATCGCCGCCATTCTGCTGCCGATAAGGAATGGGCTGGATTGTCTCGAGCGTCCGCATCCTTTCGCGCAGTCGCTCCGCGACAGGCTCGAAATCGGCCTCCCCGAAACGGTCCACCCTGTAGACCACGAACGGCGGAAGCACGTCGTAGCCCGGATAGTATAGAATCCCGTGGTTGATCGGGAACAGCAGGTCGTCGATCGGGCCGTTGACGCCGCGGGCGGAATAATGCTCCTCCCAGCCGCCGGTGGTAACGATTAGCATCGCGCGCTTGCCGGCGAGCGTTCCCTCGCCAAAGCGGTCACCCCACCTCTTATCGCTGTGCTCGCCGACGCCATAGGCGAAGCCGTAGGCATACACCCGATCGACCCAGCCCTTGAGGATCGCCGGCATGGCGTACCACCACAGGGGAAACTGGAGGATCAGGGTGTCGGCCCATAGCAGCTTGTCGATCTCCGCTTTGACGTCATCGGTCAGAGTGCCGCTCGCAAAAGCTTTTTTGGAGGCGCCGGCCGGCAGGAAGCGTGCTTCGGGCGGCCACGACGGAAAGTCGGCACGGTCCACCTCGGATTTCCAGCCATCGGCATAGAGGTCAGACACCCGCACCTCGTGGCCTTGGGTCTCGAGCTCCCTGATGGCGACGTCACGCAGTGCGCCGTTGAGCGAATTCGGTTCAGGATGAGCAAAAACAAGCAGGACTTTCATGGGTCTACTCCGAAGAAGGACGATAGACACCAAAGGTAGCCAGCCGTCGGCTAATCCACTATATGTCGGAAATGTATAAGATAATGCCGAATAATGGATAAATCGGAGGTCACCCTCGAGCGCATGCGCACCTTCGTTCGCGTCGCCGAGCGCGGCAGCCTCTCGGCGGTGGCGCGCGAGCTCGGAGTTGGTCAGTCGACGGTCACGCGGCATCTGCGGGAGCTCGAGGAGGCCGTCGGCGTGCCCTTGCTCAGCAGGACCACCCGGCGTGTCACGATGACCGATGAAGGCAGCCGTTACTATGCCGACAGCGTCCAGATCCTGCGCCTCGTTGAGCAGGCCGGCGATGAGGCGCGAGGCACGCGCGGCGCATCGGCTGGCACGATCCGGATATCCTGCACGGCGGCGCTCGGCGTCTTGCACGTCAGCCGGCTGATCTTCGCCTTTCAGGACCGTTATCCCGACATCGGCATCGATCTCAGCCTAACCGACGAGCGCATCGACCTTGTGCGGGAGGGCGTCGACATCGCGCTTCGCCTCGGTCCGCTCACCGACAGCTCGATGAAGCTGCGGGCGCTCGGTCAGTCCCGGCGTCTGCTGGTGGCGGCGCCGGCCTATCTGGCGGCCCGGGGCAGACCGGCTGTCCCGCAGGATCTGCCTGGCCATGAAGGCATTCGGATGTCGAACATCGCGGGAAGCGACACGCTCGCCCTGCAGGGGCCGGGCGGCGAGCGCTTTGCGGTGCCCTTTGGCGGCCGATTTCGGGTCGACCATGGGCTTGCTGCGCGCAAAGCCCTTGTCGCCGGACGCGGTATCGCACCCGCCCACCACTGGCTTGTCGACGATCTTCTGGCGGCCGGCCGGCTGGAAATTATCCTGCCGGGCTATTTTCCGCCTCCCGTCCCGCTGAGCATGCTGATCGTTCCGGAGCGTGCGGGCATTGCCCGGGTGCGGCTGCTGGTCGACTTTCTCGCCGAGCAGATCTCCGGCATTCCGGGGATCGAGAAGCGGTAGCCGGCCGGCAAACCTCGCCGGATCAGGCGGCCTTCTTTTTCGCCAATCTTGCCTTGATGCTGGCGACGTCGGCACGCGGCGTCGCCGCGAACAGCGTCCTGGTATAGCTGTGCTTGGGGTCGGCGAAGACCTCGTCGCGCGAGCCGTATTCGACCGCTTCGCCGAAATACATCACCATCACATCGTCGGCGATATAGCGCACCACCGACAGGTCGTGGCTGATGAAAACATAGGTCAGTTGAAACTCATCCTGCAGGTCGGCGAGCAGGTTCAGAACCTGCGCCTGCACCGAAAGATCAAGTGCCGAGACCGGCTCGTCCAGCACCAGGAGGCTGGGGTTGAGCATCAGCGCGCGGGCAATGGCGATGCGCTGGCGCTGGCCGCCCGAAAACATATGCGGGTAGCGATTGTAGTGCTCGGGGCCGAGACCGACCTTTTTCAGCATCTTCATGGCGAGATCGCGCCGCTCGCCGGCCGTGCTGTCGGTGTTGATGAGCAGCGGTTCGCCAAGCACGTCGCCGATCTTCTGGCGTGGATTGAGCGAACCATAGGGGTTCTGGAAGACAATCTGCACCTTGCGGCGCATTTCCTTCGACAGGCCGTCCCTCGCGATGTCTACCTTCTTGCCGTCGATGAAAAGCTCGCCGGAGGTCGCCGGGTCGACCAGGGTGATGATGCGGGCGAGCGTTGACTTGCCGCAGCCGCTCTCGCCGACGATGGCCAGCGTCTTGCCCTTGTCGACGCTGAACGAAACACCCTTGACCGCGTGAACCGTACGGGAGGGGCGGAAAAGCCCGCCGCCGACATGATAGTCGCGCACGATGTTCTTGCCTTCGACTACCGTCACGCTCATGTGGCGGTTCCTCCCGCGGATCGGGCTGCGACTACAGATGGGGCCGGCTCGAACAGCATGTCGGAAACAGTAGGCAACCGGTCGCCGACGGCGTTTTCCGGCAGCGCCGACAGAAGCGCGCGCGTGTAATTGCTCTTGGGGGATTCGAACAGCGACAGCACGTCGGCCTCTTCCATC
The DNA here is from genome assembly GCF_040317735.1 of Mesorhizobium sp. M1399. Classification (NCBI taxonomy): domain Bacteria; kingdom Pseudomonadati; phylum Pseudomonadota; class Alphaproteobacteria; order Hyphomicrobiales; family Phyllobacteriaceae; genus Mesorhizobium; species Mesorhizobium sp. M1399. The sequence continues at coordinate 53,162 of NZ_JAMYKZ010000009.1, read as the reverse complement.
TTGCGGCCCTTGTATTGGACGATGACACGGTCGGCGGTCTCGGCAACCACCCCCATATTGTGGGTGATCATGATCAGGCCCATGCCGTATTTGGCCTGCAGGCCGACCAGCAGATCGAGGATCTGCTTCTGGATGGTGACGTCGAGGGCGGTGGTTGGCTCGTCGGCGATCAAAAGCTTGGGATTGCAGGCGATGGCGATGGCGATCATGACGCGCTGGCACTGGCCGCCCGACATCTGGTGCGGGAAGGAGCCCAGCCGTTCCTCAGGGTCGGCGATGCCGACCAACTTCATCAGTTCGATGGCGCGTGCCCGGCGCTGGGCGCGGTCCATGCCCATGTGAAAGCGCAGCACCTCCTCAATCTGGAAGCCGACGGTAAAGCACGGGTTGAGGCTGGCGACCGGCTCCTGGAAGATCATCGAGATGTCCTTGCCGACAATCTTGCGCCGCTCGGACGGGCCGAGCTTAAGCAGGTCGATGCCGTCGAAGGCCATGCGGTCCGCCCTCACCGTCGCCGTGTTGGGCAAAAGCCCCATCACCGCCAGCATTGCCACTGATTTTCCGGAACCGGATTCGCCGACGATCGCCAACACCTCGCGCGGTTCGACCGACAGGTCGATGCCTTGTACCGCCATGAATGGTCCAGCGGCGGTGTCGAAGGAAACGGTCAGGTTCTTCATCTCGAGAAGAGGCATTGGATTATGACCTCTTCAGCTTGGGATCGAAGGCATCGCGCAGGCCGTCGCCGATCAGATTAATGGCAAGCACAGTGATCAGAATGGCAAGGCCGGGGAAGGTCACTACCCAAGGCGCGCGCAGGATGAACTCGCGCGCCGAGGCGAGCATCGTGCCCCATTCCGGCGTCGGCGGCTGCGCACCGACACCGAGGAAGCCGAGCGCCGCAGCCTCGAGAATGGCGTTGGAGAAGGACAGGGTGGCCTGCACGATCAGCGGTGCCAGGCAGTTCGGCAAGATCGTCCTCACCATCAAGCGAAGATGACCGGCACCAGCCACCTTGGCGGAGATGACATATTCGCGGTTCTTTTCGGCCATCACGGCGGCGCGGGTGAGACGCGCAAAATGCGGCTGCAGCACCAGCGCGATCGCCAGCATGGCGTTGAACAGCCCGGGGCCGAGGATCGCCACCAGCACCAGCGCCAGAAGCAGCGACGGGAAGGCCAGGATAATATCCATGATGCGCATGATCAGCGTGTCGACCCAGCCGCGGAAATAGCCGGCGAGCACGCCAAGCACGATGCCGCTGGTGAGCGAGAAGACGACCACCACCAGGCCGATGAACAGCGAGAAACGCGCCCCGAAAATCAACCGCGAAAGCATGTCGCGGCCGACCGCATCGGTGCCGAGCAGGAACATCGATTTGCCGCCTTGCTGCCAGGCAGGGGGCGCCAGCAGCGCATCGCGAAACTGCTCGTCGGGCGAATGCGGCGCGACGAACGGCGCAAAGACCGCCACCAGCACCAACGCCGAAAACACGACAAGGCCGATGACCGCGCCGGTGTTCATCGAGAAGTAGTGCCAGAACTCGGCGAAGGCGCGTTGCCTGCCGCCTGTCGGGATGGAGGCAGCGGTGGCTTCGGCGGCGGATTCGTCGGTCATCTCACTGCACCCGGATGCGCGGATTGATGACGGCGTAGAGCACGTCGACGATCAGGTTCACCGCCATGACGATCAGCGCGATGATCAGCAATCCGCTCTGAACGACGACATAGTCGCGCTTGCCGATGGCGTCGATCATCCATTTGCCGATGCCGGGCCAGGAAAAAATGGTTTCGGTAAGAATGGCGCCCGCCATCAACGTGCCGACCTGCAGTCCGATGGTGGTGACCACCGGAATCAGCGCGTTGCGAAAAGCGTGCAGCCCGATGACACGGCGCGGCGCCAGGCCCTTGGCGCGCGCGGTGCGGACATAGTCCTCGCCCAGCACCTCGAGCATCGCCGAGCGAGTCTGGCGCGCTATGACGGCAAGCGGGATCGTCGCCAGCACGATGGACGGCAGGATCAAATGGCTGACGGCGGATTTGAAAGCGCCGCTCCTGCCGGAGATCAGGCTGTCGATGAGCATGAACCCGGTCGTCGGCCTGAAGAAATACTGCAGGCCGATGCGGCCGGAAACCGGCGTCCAGCCGAGATAACCGGAGAAGAAGATGATGAGCAGCAACCCCCACCAGAAGATCGGCATCGAATAGCCGGTCAGCGCGACACCCATCGTCGCCTGGTCGAACCACGAGCCGCGCTTGACCGCCGCGAAGATACCGGCAGGAATGCCGAGCAGGACGGCGATGATCAACGCCACCGTCGCCAGTTCCAGCGTGGCTGGAAACAGCGCCTGGAATTCGCCGAGCACTGGCCGCTTGGTGGCAATCGATATGCCGAAATCGCCGGTCAGGACCCTGCCGATATATTCCAGGTACTGGATGACATAAGGCCGGTTGTAGCCAAACTGCTCGATGAGTTGGGCGTAGCGTTCGGGGCTGACGCCGCGCTCGCCGGCCAGGGCCAGAATGGGATCGCCGGGCAGAAGCCGGACGAAAGCGAACGCCGCCAGCGATATGCCGAACACGGTCGGGATGATCAAAGCGAGCTTGTGGAGGAGATAACGGAGCATCTTGCTTCATAGAACGGCGGCGCAGGAAGTCCAGCGCCGCCGTTCAATTTCTCAGGACTTATTCGGTGACGTCGACGCCGTCAAACCGATGAATGCCGAGCGGGTCCATAACGAAGCCCGACACCTTCTTGTTCATCGGCATGAAGACCTTGGAGTGGGCGATGGTCAGCCACGGAGCCTCACGCTTGAACACCACCTGAGCTTCCTCGTAGATCTTGGTGCGCTCGGCGACGTCCGTCGTCGCCTTGCCTTTTTTCAGCAGGGCTTCGAATTCCTGGTTGCACCAGATCGCATAATTGGACTGGCCGATGGCATCGCAACCGAGCAGGAAAAAGAAGTTGTCCGGATCGCCATTGTCCCCGGTCCAGCCCAGTTGGAAGGCGCCGTCGCGATCCTTAGCTTTGCCGCGCTGGCGATACTCCGTCCATTCGTAGCTGACGATCTCCGCCTTGACGCCGACGGCGGCATAGTCGGCCTGGATCAACTCGGCGACGCGCTGGGCGTTCGGGTTGTAGGGGCGGCTGACCGGCATAGCCCAGATCTTCATCGACAGATCCTTGACGCCTGCATCGGCCAGCATCTTCTTGGCCGCCTCCGGATCGTAGGGATCGTCCTTGATGTCCTTGTTATAGGACCACATGGTCGGCGGGATCGGGTTGATGGCCGGCGCGCCGGCGCCCTGATAGACCGCGTCGATGATCGCCTTCTTGTTTACCGCCATGTTGAGGGCCTTGCGGACCTCGACTTTGTCGAAGGGCGGCAGCGTCGTGTTGTAGGCGAGATAGCCGATGTTCAGGCCTTCCTGCTCGTCGACTTTCAGGTTCGCGTCACCCTGCAGCCCGGCAATGTCGGCCGGCGCCGGGTATGACATGATATCGCACTCGCCTGCCTTCAGCTTCTGCGCGCGCACGGCCGGATCGGGCGTGATGGCGAAGATCAGATCGTCGATCTTCTGGCGGCCGCCAAAGTAGCCGTCCCATGCCGCATAGCGTACGACCGCATCGACCTGATAGTCGACAAATTGGAACGGACCAGTGCCGACCGGCTTCTGGGTGAACTGCTGCCTGGTGCCGGCCTTGTCGAGCTGGTCGGCATATTCCTTGGAAACGATCGAAGCGAAATCCATGCCGAGGTCCGGCAGGAAGGCGACTTCAGGCTTGTTCAGCACGAACTTCACCGTCAGATCGTCGACCTTGACGATTTCCTTCAGCAGATCGGGGAAGCCCATGCCGGTGAAATACTCCCAGCCGGTGCCTTCCAGGTAGCTGTACCATGGGCTTTCTTTCTTCCACTGGCGTTCGAAGGAAAAGATCACGTCGTCGGCGTTGAGGTCGCGCGTGGGCGTGAAATAATCCGTCGTCTGGAATTTCACACCCGGGCGAAGCTTGAAGGTGTATTCGAGACCGTCGTCGGAAACCGTCCAGCTCTCCGCCAGGCCGGGCGAGATGGTGGTCTTGCCATGCTCGAACTCGACCAGGCGCGAATAGATGGTGCGCGACGAAGCGTCGAAGTCGTTGCCGCCGCTCCATGGCGACGGGTCGAAGCCGGCCGGCGATGCCTCCGAGCAATAGACCAGTTGTTTTGCATTGGCCATGCCGCCGAGGACGCTTGCAGCCAGCAACGCGGCTGCAAAAGTCAGTTTCTTTTTCATTGAGCACTCCCTGATGTTCTTCCAAGCCCCTCTATCAGGCTCGCGAAGGCCGCATATAAGCACCGTTTTTCTGGCTTTGGAACTGCTTGTTTGCCTAACCCACGGGAAGCAGAAAAAAAATCCGGCATGCGGCGAATTGTGGAAAAAACGAGCCAAATCCGCAGATCACGACATTATTAGCGACTTCAATTTTTTGTTGATCGGCGATGCCGCCAATTCGGGGAATCGAGCCGTTCGGTTCAAGAGATGCGCGTCCGAAAACCGGTCGCGGCCGAGAGCTTTGATGGCAAGTCTTGCCGCACTGCCAGGTGGGCGAGGCTTGCACGGCCGCTGCTAGTGGCAATACATAGATAGATGGACAGCGTGGTGGATTCCCCAGGCTCCGGACATTGCGGCAAGCGTGGGATACCTTTGTTTGTCAGGGGCGGCGGTGGCACTCAAGCGTGCCGAACAATAAGAATGATTGAGGGAGCGACAGGTGGCGAAACCGGCAAAGACAACAACCGCGGCGAAAGCAAAGGCCGAGGCAATATCGAAAGCGGTCAAGCCAAAAGCGGCCGCCGCCAAGCCGAAGACTACCGCGAAGGCAAGTGCGAAGCCGGCGACGAAGATCACGGCTGGAAAGACTGCCAAGCCGGCAGCCGGCAAGGCGGCGCCTGCCGCAAAGTACCCCACCGTCAAGCCGGCGGCGAAGGCAGTGCCAGCGCCCAAACAGGCGGCAGCTTCAGCCAGAAGATTGCCGAAGGCGATCACCTCGCTGACCGCCGGCCTGCCTGAAAAACCGTGGCTCCAGAGTTACCCAAAGATCGTGCCGGCCGAGATCGGCGCCCTGCCCTCCAGCTCGATCGGTGACTTTCTCGTCGCCGCCTGCAAGCAGTTTGCGAACCGGCCGGCCTTCGTCTGCATGGGCAAATCGATCACCTATGCCGATCTCGAGCGACAGTCGGCTGCGTTTGGCGCCTATCTGCAATCAAAGGGGTTGCAGAAGGGTGCACGTGTCGCGCTGATGATGCCGAACGTGCTGCAATATCCGGTGGCGATGATGGCGGTGCTTCGCGCCGGCTATGTCGTGGTGAACATCAATCCGCTCTACACGCCGCGCGAGCTTGAGCACCAGCTCAAGGATTCCGGCGCTCAAGCCATTGTCATCCTCGAAAATTTCGCCTGCACCTTGCAGGCGGTGATCGCCAGGACCGCGGTCAAGCATGTCGTGGTCGCCACGATGGGCGACATGCTCGGCGGGCTCAAGGGAACGATCGTCAACTTCGTCGTGCGCCGCGTCAAGAAGATGGTGCCGGCATGGTCGCTGCCCGGCCATGTCAAATTCAACGCCGCATTGAAGGCCGGCGCCGGCGTGACCTTCAAATCCGCCGAGGTCGTGGCCGGCGACATCGCCTTCCTGCAATATACGGGCGGTACGACCGGCATCTCCAAGGGCGCGATGCTTTTGCACAGCAATGTCTTGGCGAACGTCGCGCAGAACGCGCTCTGGGTCGAAGACGCCTACACGGTCAAGCCGAAACCGGCGCATATGAACTTCCTCTGCGCGCTGCCCCTCTATCATATCTTTGCGCTCACAGTGAACGCGATGATGGGAATGCAGCAGGGCGCGCAGAACGTGCTCATCCCCAATCCGCGCGACATTCCCGGCTTCGTCAAGGAGCTGCAGAAATACCCGATCCACATCTTTCCTGGCCTCAACACGCTGTTCAATGCGCTGCTCAATAATGAGGATTTTCGCAGGCTCGACTTCAAGCCGCTGATCCTGACGCTGGGTGGCGGCATGGCAGTGCAGAAGGGCATCGCAGAGCGCTGGAAGGCGCTGACCGGCTGCCCGATCAGCGAGGCCTACGGACTCTCCGAAACCTCGCCGGGGGCGACCGCCAACAAATTCAGCGACGGAGTCTACACCGGCACGATCGGGCTGCCGCTGCCCTCGACCGAGATCGCCATCCGCGACGACGATGGCAACAATTTGCCGCTCGGCGAGGTCGGCGAAATCTGCATCCGCGGACCGCAGGTGATGGCCGGCTACTGGAACCGGCCGGACGAGACCGCCAAGGTGATGACCGAGGACGGCTTCTTCAAATCGGGCGACATGGGCTTCATGGACGAGCGCGGCTACACCAAGATCGTCGACCGCAAGAAGGACATGATCCTGGTTTCCGGCTTCAACGTCTACCCGAACGAACTCGAGGAGGTGGTGGCGCAGCATCCGGGCGTACTCGAGGTGGCGGCAATCGGCGTGCCGGACGAGCATTCGGGTGAAGTGCCAAAGCTGTTCGTCGTCAAAAAGGACCCGGCACTGACCGCCGAGATGCTGACGGCTTATTGCCGCGAGAACCTGACCGGCTACAAGCGCCCCAGATATATCGAGTTCCGCACCGAACTGCCGAAGACACCGGTCGGCAAGATCCTGCGACGAGCGTTGCGGGGCTAGGCGCAGCTTGAGCGATTGCATCGTCGGCTCTAACGCCGTGGATATAGGTTCGCGGCCAGACCCGGCAGAGTTCATCCGGGCGCACATGCGGATCGCCCCCGTGCCCGCGCTTCCCGAAATCCGGCTTTACACCGCCCATCCGGGAAGCGGCCTCAGGCGGCTTCTCGAATGGAACCAACATGGGACCGAAGAAGACGAACCTGAACCGGAGCCACCGTACTGGGCCTATGTCTGGGCCGGCGGCGCGGTGCTTGCCCGCTACATAATCGACCGGCCGGAGACCGTGGCCGGGCGTCGCGTGCTCGACCTCGGCGCCGGCTCGGGCCTCGTCGGCATCGCTGCGGCGAAAGCCGGAGCCAGCGCGGTCGTCGCGGCCGAGATCGATCGTAATGGTGTGGTTGCGCTCAGCCTCAATGCGACTGCGAACGGCGTCGCTATCATGATCGTTGGCGACGACATCACCGGCGGTCCGCCGCCACCGGTGGACATCGTGGTGGTCGGCGACCTGTTTTACGCCCGCGATCTTGCCGGCCGGGTCGTTCCCTTCCTCGACCGCTGCCTTGCTGCCGGCATCGCCGTGCTGATCGGCGATCCGGGCCGCGCCTATCTGCCGCGCTCGCGGCTTCGCCTGCTGGCCGAATACGAGGTGCCGGATGTCGGCGAGGGCAGGAATGCGGCGATGAAACCGAGCGGCGTGTTCTCGTTCGGACCAGATAACTACGAGTCTAGACCGTCTCGCTGACCCGGGCCGCAAGAAAATCGGGCAGATCAGCCACCGAATCCAGGATGACGTCGGCGATCTGTGACAGCGATTCACGTGTGCCGGTGCCGGACAGCACGCCGATCGCCAGGCCGCAGCCGCCGGCGCGCGCCATCTCCAGATCGTGACGATTGTCGCCGACCATTGCGATCGTCGCCGGCCTGAGCCCTGTCAGATCCGAAAAGGCAAGGATCGTATCCGGCGCCGGTTTTGGATTGGCCACCGCGTCGTAACCATAGGCGGCTTCGAAAAGCTGCGCGACGCCCAGCGTGACCAAGGTCTTTTCCGCGCCGCTGGTCGAGTCGTTGGTGGCGACGCCAAGCCGGTAGGATTTTCTGTGAAGCAGCCCAAGCGTCTCGACCACACCCGGCAGCGCCACGGCCATCGCCGATCCTTGCGCCGAGGTGATGGCATTGAAGCGGGCGACGGCAAGCATCTGGTCCTCGTCGGACAGCCGCGGAAACCACAGTTCGACGACGTCCATGTTGGTCCCGGAGGCAAAGATAGAATCCGGCTTGAAGCGCCTGGTGGCGAAGTCGAAGCCCGCCGCCGCAAGCAGCCTGTCTGCCTTCCAGCGATCGCCTTCGGCCGCATCCATCGCCATGAAGTCGGCGATGCCCAGCCATGTCGCGTTGAAATCCACGAGCGTGCCGTCCTTGTCGAACAATATTCCCTTGATGTCCGCCAAGCTTTTCACTCCGGGCCGCGCAAGCGGTGAATGTATTCCACCAGTCCGGCAGTCGAGGCATCCCGCTTTGCGGCATTCTCCTTGCCTTCAACGACGGGCAGCAGCCCGGTCGCCAGTTCCTTGCCGAGCTCGACGCCCCACTGGTCGAAGGAGTTGATGTTGAACAGCGTGCCTTCGACGAAGACGCGATGTTCGTAAAGCGCAATCAGCCGTCCGAATGTATGTGGGTCGAGCTTCCTGTAGAGGATCGTCACTGAGGGGCGGTCGCCGGAGAAGACGCGGTGCGGAGCAATCCTGTCGACATCGGCGGGCTTCATGCCTTTCGCCAGCATCTGCGCGCGGGCTTCCTCCAGCGTGCGGCCCTTCATGAAGGCTTCCGACTGCGCCAGGCAATTGGCAAGCAGAAGGTCGTGGTGATGCTTCAGTTCCGGCTCGTGGCCGACGGCAGCGGCGAGGAATTCGACCGGAATGAAATCGGTGCCCTGATGCAGAAGCTGGAAGAAGGCGTGCTGGCCGTTGGTGCCGGGCTCGCCCCAGACCAGCGGGCCGGTCGGCGTCGTTACAGCGCCGCCATCCAGGGTGACGCTCTTGCCGTTCGATTCCATGTCGAGCTGCTGCAGATAGGCCGGCAGCCTGGACAGACGCTGATCGTAGGGGATGACGGCGCGAGCCGGATATTTGCAGATCACGCGATGCCACCAGCCGATCAGCCCCATCAGCGCCGGCAGGTTCTTCGCCAGCGGCGCGGTGCGGAAATGCTCGTCCATCTCATGGGCGCCGTCGAGAAAGGCGCGAAAATCCTTCGGGCCAATGGCGATCATCACCGGCAGGCCGATCGCACCCCAGACGGAATAGCGGCCGCCGACCCAGTCCCAGAAGCCGAAGACGCGGTCGGCTGCGATGCCGAATTTGGCGACCAGGTCGAGCGCCGTCGAGACGGCGGCGAAATGCTTGCCGACCGCTTCCTTGCCGAGCGCCTTCTCGACCCATCTGCGTGCCGTCTCGGCATTGGTCATCGTCTCAACCGTGGTGAAGGTCTTGGAGGCGATGATGAACAGGGTGGTTTCGGCGGAAAGACCCTTCAACGTGTCGTGGATATGGGCACCGTCGATATTGGACACGTAATGCGCGCGCGGCCCGTCATGATAGGGCGCCAGCGCCAAGGTCGCCATGGCCGGGCCGAGATCGGAGCCGCCGATGCCGATGTTGACGATGTCGGTGATCTTCTTGCCGGTCGCGCCGGCCGCCTTACCGGAACGCACCGCGTCGGCGAAGGCGCCCATCGCGTCGAGTACGCCGAGGACTTCCGCCTTCACGTCCTGGCCCTCGTCGAGCACGATGCCTTTGCCGGTAAGGTTACGCAGCGCGGTATGCAGCACGGCGCGGCCTTCGGTGACGTTGATCTTCTTGCCAGCAAACATCGCGTCGCGCCGGCCTTCGAGGTCGGCGGCCTCAGCTAGGTTCTCCAGCAACTCCATCGTCCGCGCATCGACCGCGCATTTCGACCAGTCGAGCAGCAGGTCGCCGTCGCTGGCGGAGAATTTCTCGAAGCGCTGCGGATCGGCAGCGAAAGCCTCGCGCATCGAGCCCGATTTGGCCGCACGATGATCGCGCAACAAGTCGAGCTGCTTTTGAAAGGACGATTGATCCACTGCTTCGCTCCGGTCTCTTGAGATGCATCTTATCAGGCCGGATGTTTCCGGCGCGTGTCGTCGCGGCAAACTATCGGGTCGAATTCCATCCGTTTCAATGCGCAGCGATGCCGCAGAGCAGCGTGGGCCGGCGCAAAGGATCACTGGCATAAATCCCAGCGATCAGAAAAATTGATTGGCGCAACACCTTGTGCCACCGGTACATTCGACTGGTCCAGCCAAGTGAAAAAAGCTGGCCATCGAGGAACATCTCCCATGCCACAGAGAAACGACACGGCCATATGGTCCGGCCTGTTCCGGATTTCGGCGGAATCCGGTCAGACCCTGCAGGCGCAGATCCGTCAGGCGATCGTCGCCGCCATCCTCGACCGGCAGATCGCGGCTTCCATGCCGCTTCCGTCCTGCCGGATTCTCGCCGAAAAACTCGGCGTAGCGCGTGGCACCGTGGTGCTGGCCTTCCAGCAGCTGGTCGACCAGGGCTTCCTGGTGGCGCGCGAGCGCCGCGGCCACTTCGTCAATCCCGAAGTGCTGGCGACGCCGGCCAAACCGCACCAGAAGGCGCCCGACCAAGCCAACGAGATCGACTGGAAGGCCCGCCGGCAGATCGCGGCGAGCGACATGCCACCGCCGGCCAAGCACGACAACTGGATCAAATCGTCCTACCCCTTCGTCTATGGCCAGTTCGACCCGGCGCTGTTCCCGACCGCCGAATGGCGCGAGTGCAACCGCATGGCGCTGGCGGTGCTCGAAATCCGCAACTGGGCGTCCGACATGGTCGACCGCGACGATCCCCTCCTGATCGAGCAGATCCAGGCACGGCTGTTGCCGCGGCGCGGCATCTTCGCCAATCCGGACGAGATCATCGTGACGCTGGGCGCGCAGAACGCGCTTTACATGCTGGCGACGCTGTTGATGACCAAGGGCTCGAAGGTGGCGATGGAGGACCCGGGCTATCCCGATGCACGTTCGATCTTCCGGCTGGCCGGCGCCGACATCCAGCCGGTTCCGGTCGACCACTCCGGCATCGTAACCTCGGCCATTCCCAATGATTCCGGCTTCGTCTTCGTCACGCCCAGCCACCATTGCCCGACCATGGTGCCGCTGTCGGCAGAGCGGCGGCAGGATCTTTTGGCGCGCGCCAACCGCTACAACCAGATCATCATCGAGGACGGATATGACAGCCAGCTCCTGGACGAGGCGCCGCAGCAGGCGCTGAAGAGCCTCGATCGGTCCGGCCGCGTCGTCTATGTCGGCTCGATGTCGAAGACGCTGGCTCCCGGCCTCAGGCTCGGCTACATCGTCGCCTCGGCCGGGCTGATCTCCGAGCTTCGGGCGCTGCGCCGCTTCATGCTGCGCCACCCGCCGGCAAACAACCAGCGCGCCGTCGCATTGTTCCTGTCGCTCGGCCATCACGAGGCGCTGGTGCGGCGGCTGTCGAGCGCCTTCGACGAGAGGCGCAAGCGTCTGGTCCATGCGATTTCCGCCTTCCTGCCGGAGTGGCGCTCGACCGATTCGGCCGGCGGCACGTCGCTCTGGCTCGAGGGACCGCGCGGCACCGATTCGCGCGGGCTGGCGGAGGCCGCGGCCTCGCGCAGCGTCATCATCGAGCCTGGCGACCGCTTCTTCGACCGCACCGAAAAGCCATCGCGTTTCATGCGCTTGGGCATTTCCTCGATCGCGTTGCAGCACATCGAACCCGGCATCCGCGAACTGGCGACGGCAGCTGGACGCAGGCCGGCAGCGGCCTGATCTCCCTTCCCCGACCGGAGCCTGGCGCATGTAGTGCGGCTCCGGTTCTTTAGCTCCTTGGCATATGCGACGGGACCGGCTGGCACATAGGCTGTGCCAATGCCGGCGGCATAGTCGCTGTATAAAGGGGACGAAGCAGGCCGATGGTGGACCAACCGCCGCGCCCGCTCCGCAGCTAAAGTTGGAGTGCCTTCATGCCAATGGCCCATGAGAAGCAGGACGTGTCCGCAGACCAGCGTTCGCGGCGGTCCGGCGGGCGCGAGGCGCGCCGCGCCATGCGGGCGGCACCGCTCGCCGACGACGTCAAGCCGGTGCGCGCCGGCCTCGAAGGCGGAAGCTACAGCCCGCTCAGCGGCAATGATTGCGAACGTATCCACGAGGCCGTGCTTACCCTTTTGGAGACGGTCGGTTTCGCCAACGCCATCCCCTCTTGCATTGAGGTACTGACCAAGGCCGGCGCAACGCTTGGCGAGGACGGCCGCCTGCGCTTTCCTCGCGGTCTGGTGGTCGAAACGATCAAGAAAGCGGCGCGGCATTTCACCCTGCACGGCCAGGATCCGAAGCACGACATGGTGATCCAGGGCAAGCGTGTGCATTACGGCACGGCTGGTGCTGCGGTGCATCTTGTCGATGTCGAAAAGCGTGAGTATCGCGAGTCGCTGCTGCAGGACATTTACGATGCGGCGCGTCTGGTCGAGGGGCTCGACAACATCCATTTCTTCCAGCGGCCGATGGTGCCACGCGACATCCCCGACCCGCTCGATATGGATTTCAACACGCTCTACGCCTGTGTCATGGGCACGTCGAAGCATGTCGGCACCTCGTTTACCGTGCGTGAGAACGTCAAGCCGGCGCTCGACATGCTCTATGCCATCGCCGGCGGCGAAGAGAATTTTCGCGCGCGGCCTTTCGTCTCCAATTCGAACTGTTTCGTCGTGCCGCCGATGAAGTTTGCCGAGGACGCCTGCGGCGTGCTCGAAGCCTGTGTCGAGGGCGGCATTCCGATCCTGCTGCTGTCGGCAGGCCAGGCAGGTGCGACGGCACCGGCGGCGATTGCCGGTGCCGTGGTGCAGGCGGTCGCCGAAGTGCTGGTCGGCCTAATCTATGTCAACGCCATCAAGCCGGGCCACCCGGCAATCTTCGGCACCTGGCCGTTCGTCTCGGACCTCCGGACCGGCGCCATGTCGGGCGGTTCGGCCGAGCAGGCGGTGCTGACCGCGGCCTGCGCGCAGATGGCACAATTTTACGACCTGCCGGGCGGTTCGGCCGCCGGCATGACGGATTCGAAACTGCCTGACATTCAGTCAGGCTACGAAAAGGGCATAACCGACGTGATGGCCGGTCTTGCCGGCCTCAACCTGGTTTACGAATCGGCCGGCATGCACGCCTCGCTGCTCGGCTTTTGCCTTGAGAGCCTGATCATCGACAACGACATGCTCGGCCACTGCCTGCGCTGCGTGCGCGGCATCGAGGTGACGGACGAGTCGCTGTCCATCGACACCATCGCCGATGTCTGCCTGAAGGGCCCGGGCCATTATCTCGGCAACGAGCAGACGCTGCGGCTGATGCAGACCGAATATTTCTATCCGACCGTCGGCGACCGCTTTTCGCCGAAGGAATGGAATGAGAAAGGCAGGCCCGACATCTTGCAGCGGGCGATCATCGAGAAGAAACGCGTGCTTGCCGAACGCTTCCCGCGCCATGTGCCGAAGCCCGTCGACGACAAATTGCGCGCCCGTTTCGGCGATATGATCAAGCTGCCGCGCGGCAGAATGGGCGGCTGAGCGTTAGCCGCTCGCCGCCAGCAACAAGACGCCGGCCAGCGCCGATCCGGCAAGCGTCGGCAGCATGCCGATTTTCAGCTTCAGAATGGCGATCATCGAGGCACAGGAAAGCAGCGCCGCGCGCCAGTCTATCGATGAAAGCACCGGCACGTCCATTCCAAGCCCGACATTGCGCACTTCGCCGAAGATGACGTGCAAGCCGAACCATAGAGCGAGATTCATGATGACGCCGACGACGGCGGCGGTGATTGCGCCGAGCGCCGCCGACAGCGCCTTGTTGCCGCGCAGCGCTTCGATGTAAGGCGCGCCAAGGAATATCCACAGGAAACATGGGGTAAACGTCGCCCACAGCGTGAACAGCCCGCCAAACAACCCGGCAAGCAGCGGCGCCAGCGAGCCCGACTGGCGGAAGGCGGCGACGAAGCCGACGAACTGCAAGACCAGGATGAGCGGGCCCGGCGTGGTTTCGGCAAGTCCGAGGCCGTCGACCATTTCACCGGGTGCCAGCCAGCCGAAGTACTCGACCGCTGCCTGCGCCACATAGGCAAGGGCCGCGTAGGCGCCGCCGAAGGTAACGACCGCCATGACACTGAAGAAGCCACCGATTTGCGTCCAGACGCTGGCCGAGCCGGTGACAGCCCAGACCAGCAGAACAGGCCCGAGCCAGATCGGCAGCCAGATCGCCAAGATGCGCGGCGCGTGCCATCGCGTCGGCCTGACGTGGGTCAGTTCACCGCGCTCGAACATCAGATCGACCGCGCCCTTGATCTCGGGAACATCGCCCTTGCCATGCGAAGCGCCGGAAAAAAATGCCGGCGCACTACGGTTGCCGATCCAGCCTGCCAGGCCGGCAAGCAGGACGATCAGCGGAAACGGCACGTTCAACGCGTAGATCGCGATGAAGGCGGCGAGTGCGATCGACACCATGACGGGGTTTTTCAGCGCGCGTCTGCCGATCCGGATCACCGCCTCGATGACAATGGCGAGCACGGTCGCCTTGACCCCGAAAAACAGCGCCGCGACGAGTGGTACATCGCCATAGAGCGCATAGAGGCTGCTCAGGACGAGCATGACAAGCGCGCCCGGCACGACGAAGAGAATGCCGGCAACAAGGCCGCCGACCGTTTTGTGCAGCAACCAGCCGATATAGATGGCAAGTTGCTGGGCCTCGGGGCCAGGCAGCAGCATGCAGTAGTTCAACGCATGCAGGAAACGCTGTTCGCCGATCCAGCGCCGTTCCTCGACCAATTCCTTGTGCATGAGTGCGATCTGCCCGGCCGGGCCGCCAAAGCTGAGCACGCCGATTTTCGCCCAGACTTTCACGGCCTGCCGGAAGCTCGGCACAACCGGCTCTTGGATCTCCGGCGGCTCTTTCGAAAGGACGGCGCTCACGAAGGCTTGCCCGCGCCGAGATTGCCCGTGCCGGCGGCCGGCCAGTTATGCGTCTCCTCGGTGGCATCGCGGCACCAGCGGAAGAACGCATCGTAAAGCAGCATGCCGGCCTCGAGCTGCTCCAGATCGTCGCGAAACATCCGTGACAGGCCAAGCGAGGCGGCCAGGAACCCGGCCGCCTGTGGGACAAGATCGAGGCTCGCAGTATCGGCAGCGCGTATGATCGTGGCGAGGCGATCGAGCGCTTCGGATTTTAGTCCGAACTCCTCGATCATGGTATCGAAGGTGCAGCGTTCGCCGCGGTGGCTCCAGAACACGTTCTCGATGTCGAAAGGCACGGCCTGAAAGCGATCGGCGACGGCCGCCACTTCGGCCGGCTCGACGAAGAGAAAGACCGCGTGAGGATTGATGAAGCGTCGGATCAGCCAGGGGCACGCGATGCGATCGACCTTCGGGCGCGTACGCGTCACCCAAACGGTGCGGCCCTTGGCATCGGCGGGCGGTATCTTGCCGGTGTGAACCAAAAGCCCCTTGGCATCGCGCCATGCCTCAAACCCGCCTTCGAGCGATTCGGCGGCAATGCCCTCGTGCCGCAGCCATGCGGCCACGCCTTGCGAGAGCTTTTTTCCCTGTTGGCAGACGACCGTCACTTGCTGGCCAGTGAATTCGCCAGCCCAGGTGGCGACAGCCTTGAAGTCACGCCGGGTTGAGCCCGGCAACAGGCGCGGATCGGCGTTGTAGTCATCATCGGTGCGGACATCGATGATTGCGGGCGCACCCGGCAGCCCAATCAGACGAGACAGTTGCGATACAGTGATAGCGGTTGTTGACGGCATGGCGTCCACCTCCTTGAAAGAGAAGCTTGGACGCGAACGTTGGGCTGACGCCTCACGGGGTCGTCGCGATGCACCCCTTACGATGATCGTGGATTTGTCACGCCCGCTTGTCAAGCATTCCCGTTCTCGCGGGAGCAATCGCTTTTGACAAATGACCGCGTCCAACTCTGTGGCGGGCATTTCTCCCCGTTAGCGGGCTGTTAACGGGGAGAAATGAGGTGACCGTTACGCTGGCGACCTGACGGCTCGTGCGACGGACCCTGGTCAGTGATTGTCCCTCGGCACGCCGCTTGTATGAGCCACATCCTGGTACTTCACCGCCGGCTTCAGCACCATGCCTTCGGAAAACTGGTCGACCATGCCGCGCTGGATTTCCTGCCACGGCGTCTGGTGCTTCGGATAGTGATAGCCGCCATTGTTCTGCAGCTCGGCGCGGCGCCGCGTGATCTCGTCGTCGCTGACGAGGATGTCGGCGGTACCCTTGCGCAGGTCGATGCGGACGCGATCGCCGGTCTTCAGCAGCGCCAGGCCGCCGCCGATGGCGGCTTCCGGCGAGGCGTTGAGGATCGACGGCGAGCCCGACGTGCCTGACTGACGACCGTCGCCGATACAGGCCAGCGCGTGGATGCCCTTTTTGATCAGATAGGCAGGCGGCTGCATGTTGACGACTTCGGCGCCGCCGGGATAGCCGATCGGGCCGGCGCCGCGCATGAACAGGATGGTGTGCTCGTCGATGCCCTGTGCCGGGTCGTCGATGCGGGCGTGATAATCCTCGGGGCCGTCGAAGACCATGGCGTTGCCCTCGAACGCTTCTGGGTCCTTCGGGTTCGACAGATAGCGTTCGCGGAATTCGGGCGAGATGCCACTGGTCTTCATGATCGCCGAATCGAACAGATTGCCCTTGAGGTTGATGAAGCCGGCATTGGCTTTCAGCGGCTCGGCAATCGTGCGGATGACGTCGAGGTTCTCGTTGACGGCGCCGCTGCAATTGTCGCCGATGGTCTTGCCGTTAGCGGTCATGGCTTCCGGATAGGGCAGCATGCCGCCCTTCATCAGTTCGGCGATCACAGCCGGCACGCCGCCGGCATGGTGATAGTCCTCGCCGAGATATTCGCCGGTCGGCTGCAGATTGACGATGAGCGGAATGTTGAGGCCAACCTTCTGCCAATCGTTGTTGTCGAGCGGCACGCCGAGGTGGCGGGCGATGGCGTTGAGGTGGATCGGCGCATTGGTCGAGCCGCCGATCGCCGAGTTGACGACGATGGCGTTCTCGAAGGCCTTGCGGGTCATGATGTCGGAGGGCTTCAGATCCTCATGCACCATGTCGACGATGCGCTTTCCAGTCTCATAGGCGATCTGGCCGCGTTCGCGATAGGGGGCGGGGATTGCGGCCGAGCCCGGCAATTGCATGCCGAGCGCCTCGGCCAACGAATTCATCGTGGTAGCGGTGCCCATCGTGTTGCAATAGCCGGTCGACGGCGCCGAGGAGGCGACGATGTCCATGAACTCGTCATAGCCGATCTCGCCGGCCGACAGGCGCTGGCGCGATTCCCAGACGATGGTGCCGGAGCCGGTGCGCTTGCCCTTGTGCCAGCCGTTGAGCATCGGGCCGACCGAAAGCGCGATAGCCGGAATGTTGACGGTAGCCGCGGCCATCAGCATGGCCGGCGTCGTCTTGTCGCAGCCGATGGTGAGCACCACGCCGTCGAGCGGATAGCCGTAGAGCACCTCGACCAGGCTGAGATAGGCAAGGTTGCGGTCGAGCGCAGCTGTCGGCCGCTTGCCGGTTTCCTGGATCGGGTGGCAAGGAAACTCGAAAGGAATGCCGCCCATCGAGACGATGCCCTCGCGCACGCGCTTGGCCAGTTCGATGTGATGGCGGTTGCAGGGCGACAGGTCCGAGCCGGTCTGGGCGATGCCGATCAGCGGCTTGCCGGACATCAGTTCGGCCCGCGTCAGCCCGTAATTCAGGTAGCGCTCCAGATAAAGTGCTGTCATGCCCGGATTGTCGGGATTGTCGAACCACTCTTGCGAGCGAAATTTTTTCTTGCTGGTGGGGGCGCCTGCCATCGTGGTCTCCGTATTTGTATGACAAATCGATATGACAACGCGCGGGAGCAGGCAAGGGCACGCGCCATCCGAATCCGCACTTTGGTGCGATAGACACACATCTGCCTCCGCGCCAGAGGGGATCGTGGTTTGTCAGCCCGCTATCCCGGAAAAGTTCGAGCATGTCGTCGCGGACCCCACCCGACCCTTGCGGCCACCTCCCCTCAAGGGGCCGACTTGGGGAGGGACATCCGCATCACTCGAACACGATGCTCGGCACTGCAGCCTCGGCCGCGCCGCGCTCTTCATTGACGCGGTGCCAGACCTTGGCGGCGATGTCGCGATAGATTTTCGCCTCGGCGCTATCGGGCTTCGAGACCACCACCGGCGTGCCGGCATCGGAGCTTTCGCGGATGCCCATCTCGAGCGGCACTTCGCCAAGGAAGGTGACGCCGAGGCGCTCGGCCTCACGGCGGGCGCCGCCATGGCCGAAGATGTCGTAGCGTTTCCCCGTATCGGGGGCGAGAAAATAGCTCATGTTTTCGACGATGCCCAACAGCGGCACGTCGACCTTTCTGAACATGTTGAGGCCTTTGCGCGCATCGATCAGGGCCAGGTCCTGTGGCGTCGAGACGATGACGGCGCCGGCCAGCGGCACCTGTTGGGCCATGGTCAGCTGGGCGTCGCCGGTGCCGGGCGGCATGTCGACGACGAGCACGTCGAGCGGTCCCCATTCGACTTCGCGCAGCATTTGCGTCAATGCCGACATCACCATCGGCCCGCGCCAGATCATCGGCGTCTCCTCATCGACGAGGAAGCCCATCGACATGACCTTGAGGCCATAGTTCTGCATTGGCTTCAGGATCTTGCCGTCGACGGTCTGCGGCCGGCCATGAATGTTGAGCAGGCG
This sequence comes from Mesorhizobium sp. M1399, assembly GCF_040317735.1. Classification (NCBI taxonomy): domain Bacteria; kingdom Pseudomonadati; phylum Pseudomonadota; class Alphaproteobacteria; order Hyphomicrobiales; family Phyllobacteriaceae; genus Mesorhizobium; species Mesorhizobium sp. M1399. Next base: position 34,625 of record NZ_JAMYKZ010000009.1, on the reverse strand, counting down.
TGGCATGGACGGGCCATAAATATCGGCATCGAGCACGCCGACCCGCAACCCGTTGGCGGCAAGGCCAAGGGCGATATTGACGGCGGTGGTCGACTTGCCGACGCCGCCCTTGCCGGAAGCAACAGCGATGATGGCGTCGATGCCTGGTACGCCGCGCTTGCCCTGGCTGTGCGAGGCGGGCGCCTGCGGCGCTGGACGAGCAGGTGCGGCCGGCGGAGCGGGCCTCTGAGCCGGTCTTTGCGGAACCGGCGCCTCCATGCCGCCGCCCTTCTTTTCCGCCGTCAGCGCGACCACGGCGCCGGCGACACCGGGGATCGCCTTGACGACACGCTCGGCGGCCGCACGCAGCGGCTCCATCTCCTGGGCACGCGCAGCGGGAACGGTGATCGAGAAGAACACCTTGGCATCGGCAATGAAAATCTCGGAAACCATGCCGAGGTCGACGATATTGCCGGTGAAATCCGGCCCGTTGACCGTCTTCAGGCGTTCGATGACGATTTCCTTGGTGACGGACATCAGATCTTCCTTATGCAAGCTCGCGCCTGAGATAGTGCAGTTTCCGGAGAGAACCAAGTCGTGGAGCAACAGCCGGCCTGGTGTGCCCCGGAAAACGGACCGACGCTGTCAGATTTGCCTGATCGACGGTCGCCAACCATCCGCTACGACCTATCTGAAGGAGCAGCATGAGCACGACATCAAGGGAAGGAGACGATCATGCTCGCAAACAGCAACGCAACGGCCAATCTCGCAGTGAAGGACCTGGCCAAGGCCAGGGCTTTCTACGAAGGGACGCTCGGCCTGAAAGAGGTGCACAATGGAGGTGGCGAACTGATCGTCTATAAAAGCGGCGATACCAGCATCAACGTGTACCGTTCGAATTTCGCTGGGACCAACAAGGCGACGGCTGTGACCTGGACGGTCGGCGACGAGCTCGGCAAAATCGTTGAGGCGTTGAAATCGAAGGGCGTGGCCTTCGAGCATTACGACATGCCCGGCCTGACACTGGAGGGTGACGTTCATGTCGGTCAGGGCATGAAGGTCGCATGGTTTAAGGATCCGGACGGCAACATCCTGAACCTTGTGGACAGGTAGATACGGCGTTCACGCACCGCCGCGCAGTCTGTCACCTTGCCAGGCCGACCGCGAGGTAGGTGAGAGCCGCAATCGCCGCGGTTGCTGGCAGGGTGATAATCCAGGCAACCACGATGTTGCCGGCAATGCCCCAGCGAACGGCTGAGACGCGGCGGGCGGCGCCGACGCCAATGATGGCGCCGGTGATCGTGTGCGTGGTCGATACCGGAATACCGAGCCAGGTGGCGGCGAACAGGGTGATCGCACCGCCGGTCTCGGCGCAGAAACCCTGCATCGGGTTCAGCCGGGTGATCTTCGATCCCATTGTGTGGACGATGCGCCAGCCGCCGAGCAACGTGCCCAGCGCCAGCGCCGACTGACAGGTGATGACGACCCACAGCGGCACGTAAAAATTCGCGCCGAGCATGCCTTGCGAATAGAGCAGCACGGCGATGATGCCCATGGTCTTCTGCGCGTCGTTGCCGCCATGGCCGAGCGAATAGAGCGAGGCGGAAAAGAACTGCATGACGCGGAAGGTGCTGTCGACGGCGAACGGCGTCTGCCGCAGGAACAGCCAGGAGACCGCGAGGATCAAGACGAGCGCCAGCAGAAAGCCTGCCGCCGGCGATAGCACGATGGCCGCCGTCGTCTTGCCCAATCCGGCCCAGACGATGGCGCCGGTGCCGGCCTTGGCAACGCCGGCGCCGACCAAGCCGCCGATCAGCGCGTGCGAGCTGCTGGACGGAATGCCGACGAGCCAGGTGACGATATTCCAGACGATGGCGCCGACAAGTGCTGCGAAGATCACTGCTGGCGTGACGATGCTGGCGTCGATGATGCCGGTTCCCAGCGTCTCCGCCACGTGGAGACCGAAGAACATGAAGGCGATGAAATTGAAGAAAGCCGCCCAGAACACCGCATAATGCGGCCTCAGCACGCGGGTGGAGACGATTGTCGCGATGGAGTTGGCGGCATCGTGCAGGCCGTTGAGGAAATCGAAGAACAGTGCGACGGCGACAAGGCCGACCAGCACCGGAAAGGCTATCGCGGCTTCCACTATACGTTCTCGATGACGATGCCGCTGATTTCGTTGGCGACGTCCTCGAAGCGGTCGACCACCTTTTCCAGCTGGCCGTAGATCTCGCTGCCGATCAGATAGGCCATCGGATCGCTGCGGCCGTGCCGCTTGAACAGGTCCTTCAGGCCCTGTTCGTGCAGGTCGTCGGCCCGGCCTTCGGCGCGCATGACCTCCTCGGCGATGGCGTTGAGGCGCACCGTATGCGCCCCGACCTTGCCGAGCAGTGGGATCGCCTCGGCCACCAACTTGGCGGCCTCGACGATGACGGCCCCCATTTCCTGCATCAGCGGGTCGAATTCCTTCTTTTCGAACAACCTTACCGTCTTGACGGTCTTGTGCATCATGTCGATGGCATCATCCATCGACTGGATCAGGTCCTTGATGTCGCCGCGATCGAAGGGCGTGATGAAGGAGCGGCGCACGGCCAGCAGAACTTCCGCGGTGATCTGATCGGCTTCGTCCTCGAGATCGATGATCGTCTGACACCAGCGGTCGATGTCGTTGCCCTGCAAAAGCTGCTGCAGTGCCTCAGCGCCGCCGACCACAGTGCGGGAATGCCGCTCGAACAGGTCGAAGAAGCGATCTTCGCGCGGCAAAAGCTTGCGGAACCAGCCCAGCATGTTTCGGTCTCCCGTCGTGTCCAGTCCACGACCCCGTCCCATCCACATAGCGCCGCGTTCCATCGCGGGAAACAGTAAGCCGGCTGAAAGATGTGGATGCGGGCGATTTGCACAGGCGGCTTGCGGCCGAAGGCGATTTCCCCGACCTTGCGCGCTAAGATCGGACATAGCGTCCGTGACAGGCTCCCGACGGCATGATCGACAAGCTGGAATTCTTCATAGCACTCGCCAGGGAAGAACATTTCGGCCGCGCGGCGGAGGTGTGCGGCGTCACCCAACCGACGCTTTCGGCCGGCATCAAGCAGCTGGAGGGCCAGCTCGGCGTGATGCTGGTGCTGCGCGGCTCGCGCTTCCAGGGGCTGACGCCGGAAGGCAAGCAGGTGCTGGTGTGGGCGCGCCGCATCGTCGGCGACAGCAGGACCATGCGCGAGGAGATGCGGGCGGCACGCCACGGCCTGTCAGGACGCATCCGCATCGCCGCGATCCCTACGGCGCTGGCCATGGTGGCGCGATTGACCACGCCGTTTCGGGCAAAGCACCCCGGCGTCACCTTCTCGGTGCTGTCGCGGACCTCGATCGAGGTGCTGTCGCTGCTCGGCAATTTCGACATCGATGCCGGCATCACCTATCTCGACAACGAGCCGCTCGGACGCGTCACCAGCGTGCCGCTCTACGACGAACGCTACCAGCTGATCACCGCTGTCGGGAACCCACATTTCGACCGCGACAAAGTGACATGGGCGGAACTCTCCCAGCTGCCGCTCTGCCTGCTGACGCCGGACATGCAGAACCGCCGCATCATCGACCAGCATCTGGCCGAAGCCGGCGTGCAGGTGCGGCCGACACTGGAATCCAACTCGATGATCGTGCTGTTTTCACATATCCGCACCGGCAAATGGTCGTCGATCATGCCGCTTAACCTTGCGGAAACGTTTGGCTTTTCCGAGCCGATCCGGGCTATCCCGATCGTCGAGCCGGATGCCAGCCACACCGTCGGGCTGGTGGCGGCGCCGCGCGAACCGCACACGCCGCTGGTCTCGGCGCTGTTGGACGAGGCAATGGCGCTGGCGGACGATTTCCGCGCCCGCCGCTAGGCTAGATAACGCTGGTGATCGAGATCGATAGAAAATTTCTATCGAGCAACGGATCGGCTTTATTGATTTAGCGGGTTTCCTCTGATTTCCTAAGCACTTAGCGGAAGACCGCCACGACCAGGGAGGGCGCTGCATGACGATGCAGCCTGCAAGTACCGAGATCGCATCGCGCACGGCGGCGATCATCCACGAGCTGAAAGGCCTCGAAGGCCCGCTGTTGCCGATCCTGCACGGCATACAGGAAGAGTTCGGCTATGTGCCGCAGGACGCGCTGCCGGTGATTGCCGAGGCGCTGAACATCGCCAGGGCCGAGGTGCATGGCGTCGTCACCTTCTATCACGATTATCGCAGCCAGCCCGCCGGCCGCCATGTGCTGAAGCTCTGCCAGGCGGAAGCCTGCCAGTCGATGGGCTCGGATGCGATTGCCGCCAAGCTCAAATCAATGCTGGGCATCGGTTTCCACGAGACAACCCGCGACGGTTCGGTGACGCTGGAGCCGGTCTATTGCCTTGGCCTTTGCGCCTGCTCGCCATCGGCGATGCTGGACGGCGAGGTGTTCGGGCGGCTCGACGACGAAAAGCTCAATGAGATCGTTGCCGAGGTGCGCTCATGATCCCGCGCATCTATATTCCCGGCGATTCCGGCGCGCTGGCGCTGGGTGCGGAAAAGGTCGCCAAGGCGGTTCGGGCGGAGTTGGCCGAGCGCGGCATCGAGGCCAAGATCGTGCGCAACGGCTCGCGCGGCGCCTATTTCCTCGAGCCGATGGTCGAAGTGGCGACGGCCAATGGCCGCGTCGCCTATGGGCCGGTCAAGCCATCCGACGTCAAAAGCCTGTTCGACTGCGGCTTCCTCACCGGCGGCCATCACAAGCGCTGGCTGGGCGCACCGGACAAGATCCCGTTCCTGGCCAAACAGACGCGGCTGACCTTTGCACGTTGCGGCGTCACCGATCCGCTGTCGCTCGATCACTACAAGGCGCATGGCGGGCTGAACGGCCTGCAGAATGCGGTGGCGATGACACCGGCCGACATCGTCAAGCAGGTGACCGAGTCCGGGCTGCGCGGTCGTGGCGGCGCCGGCTTCCCGACCGGCATCAAATGGAAGACGGTCCTCGATACGTCGGCCGACCGCAAATACATCGTCTGCAATGCCGATGAAGGCGATTCCGGTACGTTCGCCGACCGCATGATCATGGAAGGCGACCCGTTCGTGCTGATCGAAGGCATGACGATCGCCGGCATCGCCACGGGCGCGACCAAGGGCTTCATCTATATTCGCTCCGAATATCCGCATGCGGTGGCGGTGATGCAGAAGGCCGTCGAGATCGCCCTCAGGGCCGGCGTGCTCGGCGTCAATGTGCTCGGCTCGCCCAATTCGTTCGACATGGAAGTCCGCGTCGGCGCCGGCGCCTATGTCTGCGGCGAAGAGACCGCCCTGCTCGACAGCCTCGAAGGCAAGCGCGGACAGGTGCGGGCCAAGCCGCCGCTGCCGGCGCATAAGGGCCTGTTCGGCAAGCCGACGGTGATCAACAACGTCATTTCGCTGGCCTCGGTACCGGTGATCATGGACAAGGGTGCCGCCTTCTACAAGGATTTCGGCATGGGCCGTTCGCGCGGCACCATCCCGATCCAGATCGCCGGCAACGTCAAATATGCTGGTCTCTACGAGGCGGCGTTCGGCATGACTCTGGGCGAGATCGTCGACGATATCGGTGGCGGCACGGCAACGGGTCGCCCAGTCAAAGCGGTGCAGGTCGGTGGCCCACTCGGCGCCTATTTCCCGCGCGCCCTGTTCGACACGCCGTTCGACTACGAGGCGTTCGCGGCCAAGGACGGGCTGATCGGCCACGCCGGCATCGTCGTTTTCGACGACAGCGCCGACATGCTGAAGCAGGCGCGCTTCGCCATGGAATTCTGCGCCATCGAGAGCTGCGGCAAGTGCACGCCCTGCCGCATCGGCTCGACGCGCGGCGTCGAGGTGCTGGACCGGCTCGCTGAGAACATCGAACCGGAAAAGCAGATCGCGCTGGTCACCGACCTTTGCAACACGATGAAGTTCGGCTCGCTTTGCGCTCTCGGCGGCTTCACCCCATATCCAGTGATGAGTGCACTCAACCATTTCCCGGACGACTTTCGGCCGACGCCGGTCGCCGAAGCAGCGGAATAGGAGCGGACAGGCATGAACGCGGCATTCGACATCAAATCGCTGGTCCAGGAAATCGACTACGGCACACCCGCCTCCGAAGCGGAACAGCAGGTGACGCTGACCGTCGATGGCAAGCCGGTGACGGTGCCGGCGGGTACCTCGATCATGCGCGCTTCGATGGAAGCGGGCGTTGAAATCCCGAAACTCTGCGCCACCGACATGCTGGACTCGTTCGGCTCCTGCCGGGTCTGCCTCGTCGAGATCGACGGGCGCGGCGGCACGCCGGCCTCGTGCACGACGCCGGTTGGCGAAGGCATGGTCGTGCATACCCAGAGCGACCGGCTGAACGCCATTCGTCGCGGCGTGATGGAGCTCTATGTCTCTGACCATCCGGCTGCGTGGGGCGAGACGGCCGGCACCGGCGCCAGCGAGTTCGACAAGGTCGTCAGGACGGTCGGCCTGACCGAGAACCGCTATGGCGTGGACGGCCGCAACCACGTCGAGCAAGAAAACGGCGTGGCGCCCGGCCATGGCTCGCTGACCATCGACTACATCGCCCGCGATGAATCGAACCCCTATTTCACCTATGATCCGGCGCAATGCATCGTCTGCTCGCGCTGCGTGCGCGCCTGCGAAGAGGTGCAAGGCACGTTCGCGCTGACCATCGAGGGCCGCGGCTTCGAATCCAGGGTCTCGGCCGGCATGCACGAGGCGTTCGTCGATTCCGAATGCGTGTCGTGCGGGGCCTGCGTGCAGGCCTGCCCGACCGATGCGCTGAGGGAGAAAACCGTGCTGGCGAAAGGCCTGCCCGAGCGCTCGACCGTCACCACCTGCGCCTATTGCGGCGTCGGCTGCTCATTCAAGGCCGAGGTCAAGGGCGACGAGGTCATTCGCATGATGCCCTACAAGGCAGGCAAGGCCAACCACGGCCACTCCTGCGTCAAGGGCCGCTTCGCCTATGGCTATGCGACACACAAGGACCGTATCCTGAAGCCGATGATCCGCGAGCGGGTCAGCGATCCGTGGCGCGAAGTGTCGTGGGAAGAGGCGCTCACCCATACGGCGAATGAATTCCGCCGCATCCAGTACCAGTACGGCCGCACGTCGATCGGCGGCATCACCTCGTCGCGCTGCACCAACGAGGAGACCTACCTCGTCCAGAAGCTGGTCCGGCAGGGCTTCCGCAACAACAATGTCGATACCTGCGCCCGCGTCTGCCATTCGCCGACCGGCTATGGCCTGGGCCAGACCTTCGGTACCTCCGCCGGCACGCAGGATTTCGATTCGATCGAGCAGACGGACGTCATCCTGCTGATCGGCGCCAATCCGACCGATGCGCATCCGGTGTTCGCCTCGCGTATGAAAAAGCGCATGCGCCAGGGCGCCAAGCTGATCGTGCTCGATCCGCGCCGCACCGATATCGTGCGCTCGGCCCATGTCGAAGCGCAGTTCCATCTGCCGCTGAAGCCGGGCACCAACGTCGCCATGCTGACCGCACTTGCCCATGTCATCGTCACCGAAGGCCTGTTCGACGAGGCGTTCATCCGCGAGCGCTGCGACTGGGACGAGTTCCAGGACTGGGCATCGTTCGTGGCACTGCCGGAAAACAGCCCGGAGGTCGTCGGTCAGCTCGCCAATGTCGATCCCGACGACATACGCGGCGCGGCGCGGCTCTATGCGCGCGGCGGCAACGGCGCGATCTATTACGGCCTCGGCGTGACCGAGCACAGCCAGGGCTCGACCACCGTCATCGCCATTGCCAACCTCGCCATGGCGACCGGCAATATCGGCCGGCCGGGCGTCGGCGTGAATCCGCTGCGCGGCCAGAACAATGTGCAGGGCTCCTGCGACATGGGTTCGTTCCCGCACGAACTTCCCGGCTACCGCCACATTTCGGGCGACGCGGTGCGCGCCATCTATGAGAGCCTGTGGGGCGTCAAGCTCGACGACGAGCCCGGCCTGCGCATCCCCAATATGCTGGACGCGGCCGTCGACGGCTCGTTCAAGGGGCTCTATGTACAGGGCGAGGACATCCTGCAGTCGGACCCCGACACCAAGCATGTCGCCGCGGGTCTCGCCGCGATGGAATGTGTCGTCGTGCACGACCTCTTCCTCAACGAGACGGCCAACTACGCGCATGTGTTCCTGCCCGGCTCGACCTTCCTCGAGAAGGACGGCACCTTCACCAATGCCGAGCGCCGCATCAACATGGTGCGCAAGGTGATGGAGCCGAAATGCGGCTATGCCGACTGGGAGACGACGCAGGAGCTCGCCAAGGCGCTCGGCCTCGGCTGGAACTACACGCATCCCTCCGAGATCATGGACGAGATCGCCAAGACGACGCCGAGCTTCTCCGGCGTTTCCTTCGACCTTCTCGACCGGGTGGGCTCGGTGCAGTGGCCCTGCAACGAGAAGTCGCCGGAAGGCACGCCGATCATGCATATTGGCGGCTTCGTGCGCGGCAAGGGCAAGTTCATCCGCACCGAATATGTCGCGACCGACGAGAGGACCGGGCCGCGCTTCCCGCTGCTGCTGACCACCGGCCGCATCCTGTCGCAGTATAATGTCGGCGCGCAGACTAGGCGCACCGACAACGTCGTGTGGCACAGCGAGGATCGGCTGGAGATCCATCCGCATGATGCCGAAAATCGCGGCCTGCGCGATGGCGACTGGGTGCGGCTGACCAGCCGCTCCGGCGAGACGACGCTGCGCGCGCTGATCACCGACCGGGTGTCGCCGGGCGTCGTCTATACGACGTTCCACCACCCCGACACCCAGGCCAACGTTATCACCACCGACTTCTCCGACTGGGCGACCAACTGCCCGGAATACAAGGTGACCGCGGTGCAGGTCGGCGCGTCCAACGGCCCGTCGGAATGGCAGCGCGACTATGACGAGCAGGCAAAGCAAAGCCGCCGCATCGCCTCGCTGCAAGCAGCGGAGTAGCGTTTTGGCGTCGTGCCGGAGCACCCCCCTCTGGCCTACCGGCCATCTCCCCCTCAAGGGGGGAGATTGGATGTCATCTCGGCTTTCGCCAATCACCAGCGTCGAAGGGTGCCTTACGTCTGAACTGCCAATCTCCCCCCTTGAGGGGGAGATGGCCGGTAGGCCAGAGGGGGGTGCCGCGTGATGCCCAAACGTCGTGCTGTCACCCAGATCAGCCGCCTCGCGCGCCGCGCCGGCGGCACCGCGGCCGCCAACCGCATGGTGCCGGAAGAGACGCCGGTAGCATTCTCCTTTGCCGGCACCACGCATGCGGTGATGATGGCAAGCCCGGCCGATTTCGAGGATTTCGCGCTCGGCTTCTCGCTGACCGAAGGCATCATTGCCTCGCCAGACGAAATCGAAGCCATCGAGGTCGAGGATCACGGCGCCGGCATCGATATCCAGATCCGGCTGAAGGACCAGGCCAACACCCGTTTCGAGGCGCGTCGCAGACGGCTCGCCGGCCCGGTCGGCTGCGGGCTGTGCGGCATCGAATCGATCGAGGAAGCGATGCGCTCGGTCGATCCGGTCGGTGCGTCGAAACTTACACTTCAGGCCGATGACATCGTCCGCTCGGTCAAGCTTTTGTCGAAGCTGCAGCCGCTGCACGCCGAGACCGGCGCGGTCCACGCCGCCGGTTTTTACCTCCCCGGCAAGGGCATCGTCATGGCGCGCGAGGATGTCGGCCGTCACAATGCGCTGGACAAGCTGGCCGGCGCGCTGGCCAAAGCCGGTATCGACGGCAGGTCGGGGGCCGTCGTCGTGACGTCGCGCGTTTCGGTCGAGATGGTGCAGAAGACCGCGGCGATCGGTGCTGCCTTCATCATCGCCGTCTCGGCGCCGACGGCACTTGCCATCCGCACCGCAGACGACGCCGGCATGACGCTGGTGGCGCTGGTGCGCGGCGATGATTTCGATATTTTCACCCATCCTGACCGCGTGGTTTCCGGAGTTGCCAAGCATGTCGCATGACGAAGGCCACCTCATGAGCACCAGCGAAAAGCTGGTTCGCATGGCCAACCAGATCGCTGCCTTTTTCCACTCCAAGCCGCGCGAGCAAGGCATTGCCGGCGTCGCCGAGCACATCAACAAGTTCTGGGAGCCGAGGATGCGCCGGCAATTGTTCGAGATGCTCGACAGCGGCGGCGAAGGCTTCAACGAGCTTGTCGTCGCGGCCGCCCCACACATCAAGCGGCCGGGCGCGCCGGAGGGCGCAGGTTTTAGCGTCGGCGGAGCGAGCACCGAGACTACGGCTGCGTCACAGAAGTAGGCGCCGCGGGCCTACATTCACACCCTCTAAGGTTTCATCTGCCGCAAGTCTCGCGGCTCTGCTATGATCCGGCGATAAGAAATCGTCGGGTCGGGCGGACAAACCTCGTGAGGCCGATCGAAACTCGCTACGCGCTCAGCGGCGACGTGCGGATCGCCTATCAGGTGGTCGGCCAGGGATCGCTCGATCTCGTCTTCGTGCCGGGTTTCATTTCCAATCTCGACCTGCACTGGGAAGACGAAGGCTACAGCCGGCTGTTGGCGTTCCTTGCGGAACACCGCAGTCATACATCGTCTCTTATGCAAGGTGGCGGCAGCCGGGGCAGCGCAAGCCTCCATGACTACGGAGAGGGAAACCCCCTACTCGCTCTCACCCTCCAGCGCCGGCACCGACACCCCGGCAAGCTCCGCCGCCAGCAACCGCGCGGCACCGGCGCGCGCGATCCTCAGCATCAGCGCCTTGCGCGTCGCCGCCGCCATCCGGTGCTCGGGCGCATCGCGCAGGACCTCGGCACCATAGCCGTCGGAGAGAATGAAGCCGCACTCTTCCGGAAAGATCTCCGCGGGCACGCCGGGATGGGTGGCGAAGAAGAAGCGGTCGGAATGCAGCCGGTAGTCCGGCCATTTGCGGTCGACCCTGAAATCCTCGATCGAGGATTTGATCTCGATGATCCAGATATCGCCCTGGCGGGTCAGCGCTACGAGATCGGCGCGGCGCCCGGTGGCCAGCGACAGTTCGGGCAAGACATGCGCGCCCATCTGCTTGAGCAGCCGCTGCACGCCACGCCTGACCAGCATGGCACGCTCCGACTGGCGACCGTCGAGAAGGGGGTTGAGGGGTAGAGGTGAGATGATAGGCATGGCCGCACCATGTCAGATTTTGTTCACGGTTTGAACCCGGTTTTTTGGGGCGATTGTATGGTTGACAAACCCAATCTGTTCCTAATGACTGCTGACCAACGCTCTGCTACAGATCCATCCATGATGCCCGTGCCATTTAGCAGTTTCGTTGGAAGCATGATCCTCTGCTTTGTTGGGATTCTGGCCTACCACTGGTTTGGTCCAATCTCGCTGTTTGTTGTCGGCGGCATCGGTTTTCCAGCGTTGCTGGCCTTGACCTTTTACTGGGGCGATTTGAAAGCTCGGAAGGTCTTTAACCCGACAGACAAGGACCTCTAGCCGTTCACCTTGTCGCGCTACCCAGCCGTAGGGGAATGGCGGGGATAATCTCCGGTTAATTTAGGGCTGGCTTAGCGGACGTGCTAGATTCCCCCTTTGGGCGCAATGGGGTAGAAATATGGATGATTCGGGTTCCGACGAACAGCAACTGACGATGTTCGATGCGATGAAGCTCCTCGACTTCACCGACGATAGGCTCTTTGTAAATTCCATCGACGTGGCAGAACGCTTCGAAAAGCAGCACAACAATGTGCTTCGCTCAATCGAAGCCCTTGAATGCTCGCCGGAATTTAGAGCGCTCAATTTTGAGCGCTCCTCGTATTCGACTACTCAGAACAAAAGCTCGCCACACTCTACAAAATGACGAGGGACGGCTTCTCGCTCCTTGTGATGGCCTTTACCGGCCCCAAGGCGATGTTCTGGAAAGAACGGTACATACAAGCCTTCAATATGATGGAGGCCGAACTCCTACGCCGCAGCATTGAACATGCTGAAACGCGAGGGCGGAACAAAACGATCAGGGTTACGGCGACAGATTCCTACAAGGAGCATGGCGCGACAGAATGGTTCCACTACACGAACAACACCGACATGATCTATCAAGTGATGTTTGGTGGGACCGCCGCACAGTTGCGCGCGAAATGGAACCTGCCGCCTAAGTGCAATGTCCGTGACCATCTAAGCACCGAACAGCTAAACATGATTATCCAGATTGAGGGAGCTATTACGCTACAGCTCGAATCGAGAAAAGTAGCCAACCCGGATGATCAAGTCGTCGTCGTCAGGCACGTTGCGTCTAGCTACAAAACTCTTATCGACGCTCCGATACCGGCTCTAGCGAAGCGGTAATTCACTCAGTCGCCTTCTTCTCTCGCTGGCGGCGCAGAAACTCTTTTATCTGTTCCTGGGTCAGCTTTGGCGCGTGGGCAATCTTGTTCACCACAGCTTCAAAGGCGGCGTCGGACTGATCTGTTTTCAGTTCACGCGCCGCGTCACGGAATTTATCGATTTGCGGTTGGCTACCCGAAGACGCCTTTGTCTTTTTCGCTTCCTTCATCGTCCTCATCATCCATCGAGAGCATCTGTTCGAACATAGCGATTTGACGCCGAAGTTTCCGTAAACCTTTCAAATCCACGTCCGCATTGATGATAACACGGCCACCAACGATGCGAGCGTCAATCGCCACGCCGCTTTCCGGGGATGGGGGAACAACATTTGCAAACGCCCGTGGAATTTCCATCGTAGGTAGTGCTGCCGGATGCATGATCTTACCTCGCTCTGGTTCCGGCGAAGCCTTGGTATCTGGCTCCGCTTGGACGGGCGATTCTAAAGGGTCGTCCTGAATTACGCTAGGCTTCAACCCGGCAAACTGGATATTTTCTTTGAAGATTGTGAGAAGCGAGCGAGACGATTGATCGTTGAGGTTTCGCTCAACTTTCAAATGGCTCCGGGCGACCGTGTCAGCAGGGACCCCCTCGCTCCATCCGTCCTTAGTCCAAAGCGCCCGAAATAGCGGAGGGTTCAATGCAAAGTCGGCAATCATAGCCGCGCGAATCTCATCCCGCTCATCAAGAAAATATCGGCGCGCGGCGGTGGTAAGCTTGACCTTGCGGTCTGCATTGGCGCCCTCATCTTCCAAGAGGCCATAGTACTTGAGCGCGCCCGTGGTTTGAAACCCGCCGCTGCTCTTTGGGCTATATCCCCACAACTCGAAAGCAGTCGGCACGGGCATCGCCTTGCCACTGCGGTCGCCGTCAAAAAGCTGCTGCGCTTTTGCCAGCGCCTTTTCGAGACTGATGAAGGGGAATCGGGTCGAAGCGTCGTCAGCGGCCATGTCACACTCTCCTATTGTGCGCGACATATACGCCAGTTCATTTCAGTTATCAACACCAGTTCAGATAGCCAGTTCACTGCCCCTTGACCGAATCGAATCTTTCTGGCCTTATGCCCATCGTCGGGCAATGGCGCTCGGAGAAAGGATGCGACGGTGTTCATAAGAAGGGTTCCCCCAGCCTGTGACACGCTCACGGTCACGGCGCGGGGTAAATGAAAGAGGCTCCCTGACTGGCGGTCATGGAGCCTCGATGTGGGCCACAGCCAAGAAACTACGGCGGCGGTGAGTATATCACCGCCGCTTTCGTTTGGGAATCCCCTTGATCTGTTTGCTGGGAGCGGAGGGTTTCGCATATCGCCAGAGCGGCAACTCTAGCTGCACCGGTTTTCGAAAGTGCGTCCTCTTTTCGTCAAGCAGGTCTATGATAGGTCAACCGCTTGCCGGCGGCACCCTTCAAGGCGATGAAAGCGCGGGTGCCGTCATCAACGCCCATGGCAATCCGGTTCGAATAGCGGAAGTCGAATTCGGCCAAGTAGCGGTGCAGATGGTGTTCGGCGCAATGCTGATAGACGCCCTTCATTCCACGCTTGAAGATCGAATAGAAGCCTTCGACCGTATTGGTGTGGATGGTGCCGCGAACGTATTCGTCCTTGGAATGCGTGACGAAATCGTGCGAGGCAAATTCCTGGCCCACGCGGCGATAGATACCGGACTCGTCCGTCATCAACGCGCTTTCCTTGGCAATGTTGGCGCGCACGATTGGCATGATCGTTCCGATGCGGGCGGTATCGACGTGGAAGGAACGAGCGCGACCGCCGCGTTCAACCAGCGTGACAACGGTGTTTTTGTGACCAGCGCCACGCTTGACCGGGGTGTCCTTGAGGCGACCGATGTAGGTTTCGTCAACCTCGACAGTCTTGCCGTTGCCGCCAAGCGGGGAGAGTTCGCCAGACGCCATTGCAAGCCGAATGCGATGGCACAGGAACCAAGCGGCTTCATAGGTGCATTCGAGTATCCTGTGCATCTGGTGAGCGCTGACGCCCTTCTTAGAGGCGCACATGAGGTGGATAGCCTGTAGCCACTTGGTGAGCGGCAAATGGCTTTCTTCGAAGATCGAACCCATGCGGACGGTGAACTGTGCGCGGCAAGCGCTGCACTTGTACAGGCCGTGCCGCTCGACGCCGTTCGGGTTTTTCTTGGAGGGCTTGGTGCGGACGCCCTTCAATTTGTAGTGCTTATCCACGGACCCGCACTTTGGGCAAACCGGACCGTTCGGCCACAAGATCGCCTCGACGTGTTCGAAGGCCTTGGCTTCGTCGTGGAATTCGGGGCGGGACAGGATGGACATGGCGAAAGTTCCTAAGTTGTTGGAATCTTTCTACCTCTCCAGTTTGGGTTTGTCAACCAGATAATCGCCTTTCTTGGGGCTATTATCTGGTTGACAACCCCCTCTAGCTAACCGGCATCATGCCCTCGAGAGCAATGATCCTCGTCTTTGCACAGCGTTCGCGGATGGCTTTGAGGCGGCCGTATTCCGGAGAGTCGTACCATGCGAGGAGCGAGGCCATGTCGGGAAATTCGACGATGACAAGGCGATGAGGCTCCCAATCGCCTTCCAGCACTTTGGTGGCTCCGCCACGAGCGATGTACCTTCCCCCGTAGCGGGCTTCGGTTGCAGGCACGTCCCGGCGGTATTCCTCGAAAACGGCGGCGTCGGTTATGTCGACATCGGCAATAAGATAGGCTGCCATTGACCTTACTCCCCTTGGGAAAGGCAATTGAAACAGGTCTATTAGCGGTCCCGCAACTAAGCCAGCGGTACTACGCCTCGGAAACGACTCGCGTTCTCCCGGATTGGGGCGCTTAACTGTCTTGGTGGGGGCAGCTCTGGGAGGAGACGAACCATGCCGATGTATCTCACGCGATTCAGCTACAGGCCCGAAACCTGGGCGCGCTTGATGGATAATCCCGAGGACAGACGCGAGGCTGCCCGTTCCTACATCGAGTCGGTCGGCGGAAAGCTGCACGGGTTCTGGTATGCCTTCGGAGAGTACGATGGCTGGAACCTATGGGAGGCGCCGGACAACGTGTCCATGGCCTCTGTCATGCTCGCCATCGGTGCGGGAGGCGCGCTCAGCTCGTACGAGACCACCGTCCTGTTAAGTGTCGAAGAGACGATGGACGCGCTTGGGAAAGCGAAGTCGATCCGGTATCGCCCACCGGGATCATGACGGCCGCCCGTGCTTTGCGGAGTGTCGAAGGCTGGTAACGCTTGCTCTCGGACGGCGCACGTTCCTAAACTTTTGCGCAAAAGAGTCCGCTGCACCCTCTTGGCAGCGCCGGCAGCTTGCGCTTTCAATGTCGGCCACGGGATTTTTACGAGGAGCATTAGATGACGGACGATGACGGACGTAAATCGGCGACACCGGAGGAAATCCGCTCGGCCGTTAGAGGATGGGCGGTGCTTGGGGCAATCATCGTTGCCGTGTTTGGTGCCGCATACGTCATGATCGATAGTTGAATGGCCGACGATCCTGGTCGCCCCGATGGACTGCCTGAAAAGATCGGCACGGTCCTTGGTGCATTGGTGGTGATCGGCACGTTCGGGCTTCTGGCCTGGACCGTGCTTCGCGGCGTTCTTTATTGAACCCGGCCTATTGAACCAGGCTTGTCAGAATTATCTCCTGCAGCGGCCGCGTCTCAGGCCGGATCAGGCCGATCTCCTCGTAGTAACGGATGGTCTTGGCCGGCAGGCCAGAGCGCCGGGCAGCGTCACCGACATTCATGGTGATTTCCCCGTCTCGGGGTTCTTGTTCTTGGCCCATTGATTTTGCAGCATAATCCTGCGGGGGCTGTTGCCGAAATGCCATAGTCGCAGGTTTACCAGCACGCAAGCCCAAGGATATAGGCATCGCCCGCTTGGCAAGCAAAGCAAATGCCAGCATGAATGAAGATGAAAAAAGCGGCCGACTCGAGCCGCTGTTGTTTGGGCAGGCATCGGACCTTTTCATGCGCATGAAGTCACTTGCAATCGTCGCGGCCCTGGCGCTGTCGACGGCTGTCGCCGGTTGCAGCACCATCGGCTCGCAGATCTTCACCAACAACTATGGCGCGGTGACCGATGCCGGCTATCATCTGCCGCGCATCCCGATCGAAAAGGTGCCGTTCAAATACCGCCGGCAGATCGTCGACTACGACACCAGGGAAAAGCCGGGCACCATCATCGTCGATACGCAGAACAAGTTCCTCTATTTCGTCATGGGCGACGGCGAAGCGATGCGCTACGGCATCGGCGTCGGCCGTGAAGGTTTCGAATGGCACGGCACCGCCCGTATCGCACTAAAGCGCGAATGGCCGACCTGGACGCCGCCTTCGCAGATGATCAGGCGACAGCCGGAGCTGGCCAAGTTTGCCGGCGGCATGGAGCCGGGGTTGAAGAACCCGCTCGGCGCGCGCGCCATGTACCTGTTCAACAAGGGCGGCGATATGGGCTACCGCCTGCATGGCAGCCCGGAATGGAATTCCATCGGCAAGGCGATGTCGTCGGGCTGCATCCGGCTGATGAACCAGGACATTATCGACCTCTACGACCGCACCTCGGTCGGCGCCAAGGTCATTGTGCTGTAAGACCATGATCCCGAAAAGCGGGACCCGGTTTTCGGACAAGATCATGGTCAAACAAGAAGAGCTTTATACGCGGACCGTCTAGGCAACAACACAGACGTCGCAAACAGAAAACCGGGCACTTTGGCCCGGTTTTTTGTTGTCTATCGACGTTGACGATGGAACGGCGCGTCAGGAGACCTGTTCGACGTGCTGCACTTCCGGCACAAAGTGCCGGAGCAGGTTCTGGATGCCGTGCTTCAGCGTCGCCGTCGACGACGGGCAGCCGGCGCAGGCGCCTTTCATGTGCAGGAACACGGTGCCGTTCTCGAAGCCGCGGAAGGTGATGTCGCCGCCGTCCTGGGCCACCGCCGGGCGCACCCGCGTGTCGAGCAACTCCTTGATGGTAACGACCAGCTCCTCGTCGGCCTTGTCGTAGAATTCGCCGGTCTGGCTGGTCTCGGCGGCGGGGCCGGCCTTGGCCATCACCGGGGCACCGGACATGAAGTGCTCCATGATGGCGCCGAGGATAGCCGGCTTCAGATGCTGCCAGTCGGGGCCGTCCTTGGTCACGGTGATGAAATCATAGCCGAAGAAGACGCCGGTGACGCCGGGGATCTCGAACAGCCGGCCGGCCAGCGGCGAAGCCGTCGCGGCACTGTCGGCATCGCGGAAATCGGCGGTGCCTTCTTGCAGCACTTCCTTGCCGGGCAGGAATTTCAGCGTTGTCGGGTTTGGCGTCGACTCGGTCTGGATGAACATGGCCATCTCCGTGCCCGTTTCGGGCAGCTAGTTTGGAATAATTCTAATTAGGCTTTATCCGCCCGACATTCAAGCGAAAGGCATCGCGGGGAACGGCTGGCTGGTGGAATGTTTTGCTAGCTCGCTGAAACAATTGGAGATGTGTTGAGATTCAGGTCAGGCCGAGCCGAAAATGATGGTTTCCGAGAACCGGAGCGGAGCGTACTTTTGGTACGTGAGCACCGGAAGCGCAGGAAGCCGCCATTTGTAGGCCGGCCTCACCTGAATATCGGCACATCTCAGGCGAGGCTGTCGATCTCCTCGTCCGACAGGTTCTGCGGCACCACAGTCACTGGAATCGGAAAGGCGGCGCCCTTGCCGGCAACCGCGCCGACCAGCGGCCCAGGCCCTTCCTTGCCAGCGCCTGCCGCCAGCACCAGGATGGCGATGTCCTGGTCTTCCTCGATCAGCTTGTGGATCTCTTCCGTCGGCTTGCCTTCGCGCACCACCAGTTCCGGCTCGATGCCGAGCTTCTGGCGCACCTTGTTGGCGTAGCTGTCGAGCGCGGCGCGCGCCGTGGCGGTCGCCTCCTCGCGCATGATCTTCTCGACGCCCAGCCAGTGCTGGAAATCATCCGGCTCGATGACATAGAGCAGCACCAACACGCCGCCCGTGCTTTGCGCCCGCTTCGAGGCGTAGGCGACGGCGCGCTCGCATTCCGGCGTGTCGTCGATGATCGCCAGGAACTTGCGGCGATGACCGGCTTCGCGGCTGAGGCGTTTGGAGACCATATTCACCCTGCTCGATGGTTTCGGCCGCAATCTGCCACCGCCACAGCCCGCCCGCAAGCGACCGGCGGCTGTGGCGATATTGGTGCAGCTTAAAGCGCGTCGCGTTCGACCGGCCTCATGCGACGCGCTTCAGGTTCTTGTTCTATGCATGTCGTTATCGCAAAACCGCTGCACACTTTTGCGCGACATAAATTAGCCTTGCAGCAGGCCGATAATGTCGCGCACGGTCTTCATCGTCGCTTCGGCCAATGTGCCGGCACGCTCGCCGCCATCCCGCAGCACCGCGTCGACATAGGCGCGGTCGCCGGAGATGCGGCGCATCTCGCCGGCGATCGGCGCCAGCTTTTCCACCGCGAGATCGGCCAGCGCCGGCTTGAACACCGAAAACTGCTGGCCGCCGAATTCCTTCAGCACCGCCTCTTTCGATATTTCGGCGAGGCCGGCATAGATGCCGACGAGGTTTTCCGCTTCCGGCCGGCCGGCAAGCCCGTCCAGTTCGCCGGGCAAAGCCTCCGGGTCCGTCTTGGCCTTGCGGATCTTCTTCGAGATGGCGTCGGCATCGTCGGTCAGGTTGATGCGCGACAGGTCCGACGGGTCGGACTTCGACATCTTTTTCGAACCGTCGCGCAGCGACATGATGCGCGCCGCCGGGCCGCCGATGACCGGCTCGGTCAGCGGAAAATAGCCGTTCACCGTCTCTTCGCCCACCTGCATCTCGACGCCGACACCAATCGCCGCGATACGGTCCGAAAAATCGTTGTTGAATTTCTGCGCAATGTCGCGGGTCAGCTCCAGATGCTGCTTCTGGTCGTCGCCGACCGGCACATGGGTGGCGCGGTAGACGAGGATATCGGCGGCCATCAGGGAGGGGTAGGCGAGCAGGCCGAGCGAGGCGTTCTCGCGGTCCTTGCCGGCCTTGTCCTTGAACTGCGTCATCCTGTTCATCCAGCCAATGCGCGCCACGCAGTTGAAGATCCAGGCAAGCTCGGCGTGCTGCATCACCCGCGACTGGTTGAAGACGATGTGCTTGGTCGGATCGATGCCGGAGGCGAGAAACGCCGCGGTGATCGAACGCGTCTGGTCCTGAAGATCCTCATAGACGAGCTGCGCGGTCAGCGAATGCAGGTCGACGACGCAGTAGATGCAGTCGGAGGTGTCCTGCAGGGCGACGAATTTCTTGATGGCGCCGAGATAATTGCCGAGATGCAGATTGCCGGTTGGCTGGACGCCGGAAAAGACGAGTGGCTTGAAGGCGGGCTGGTTGAGGCCGGTCATGGTGTATCCCTGGCTTGTGGAGGGCCGTTTCGCGCGCGGCGAAAGTCTTGCGACGGCGCGCTTATGGACGAGAGCGAGGAGACGATCAAGAGGGGTGTTGGCTAGGCCGCGCGGGGCTTTGACCGTGGCCGAGCAAGACGCCACAGAAGGCTGTTTGAAGGGGATGGCGCCGACCAGAATCAAAAACCCGCCTTGCGGCGGGGTCGTCGGTGCGAATCAGCACCATACGCAAATTAGTAGCATAGCTGCAGGCACAAAGCAAGAACAAAATTGGACCTGACGAATTTTCCGCCTCACGAATCCGGAGATTGCTCCTTGACCGGCTGGGAGCCTTTACGCCCGATATTGCGGCGGATCATGCCGAAATCCGCACCCCCGGTGGCAAACGCAGTGACGAAGTAAAGCAGCGCCCCGCCGGCGACGAGCGCAAGCAGCGTTACCGCCTTGATCACCAGCGGCGAGCCCGAGCCGAGACTTGCGGCGAACCAGTGCTCGGCAAAATAGAGCGCCGCCGCCATCACCGCCGCCGACAGCACCAGCCGCGGGATGCGTTTCATGAGCGGCAAGTCGCGGCCCCAGTGGCCGCGCCGGATCAGCACGGCCAGCAGCATCGCCGCATTGACCCAGCCGGCGACGGCGGAGGCAACGGCAATGCCGGGCGCGCCCATCGTCGGAAACAGCGTCAGTGCCGTCGTAATGTTAACCGCCACCGAGATGGCGGCGAAAATCATCGGCGTGCGCGTGTCCTCGCGGGCGAAATAGCCTGGGGTGAAGGCCTTGATCAGCACGAAGGCCGGCAGACCGAGGCCGAAGATCGCCAGGATTGCCGCGACCGTCGGCGTCGAATTGTTGGCGGCGAAGGCGCCGCGCTCATAGACCAGCCGCACGATCGGCTCGGACATGACCAGCAGGGCGGCCGCCGCCGGCAAGGTCATGAACAGGGTGAACTCGACCGAGCGGTTCTGCAGATTGGCCGCCTCGACCAGATTGCCTGACTTCAGCGCCCGCGACAGTTCCGGCAAAAGCACGATGGCGACGGCGACGCCGACAACGCCCAGCGGCAGCTGGTAAACGCGGTCGGCATAGGCCAGCGACGACACCGCGCTGTCCTGCGCCGACGCGATCGCCGTGCCAATCAGCTGGTTGATCTGGGTGATGCCGCCGGTGATCGCCGCCGGCAGTGCCAGGATCAGCAGCCGCTTGACGCTGGGCGTCATCTTCGGCCGGCGGAAGCCGATCGAAATGCCGGCATGGCGCACCGCCGCCCAGACGATCGCCAGCTGCACCAAGCCGGCCGCCAGTACGCCCCAGGCCAGCCCGAAACCGACGGTGCGGGCGTCCGAACCCTTGTACCAGGCATAGGCAAGCACGGCGATGAGGATGATGTTGAGGAACACCGGCGCCACCGCGGCGGCGAAATAGCGGCGCAGCGAATTCAGCATGCCGGCCATCATGGCGCCGAGCGACATGCAGATCAGGTAAGGGAACATGACGGTCGCCAGTGCCACCGTCATCTCGAATTTTCCGGGCGTGTCGGCAAAGCCCGGCGCCACCAGGTAGCGCACGATCAGCGGCATCGCCAATTCCATGGCGATGGTCAGCGCCAGAAGCGCGGTGAACAAGACGCCGAACACCTCTTCGGAAAAACGCTTGGCGCCGTCGGTGCCGTGCGTCTCGATCTCTTTGGCGAACAGCGGCACGAAGGCGGCGTTGAAGGCGCCTTCGGCGAACAGCCGGCGAAAGGTGTTGGGAAACTGGAAGGCGGCGTTGAAGGCGTCGGCGATCGGCCCGGTGCCGAGTGCGGCAGCCATCAGCATCTCGCGGCCAAAGCCGAGGGCGCGGCTCATCAGCGTGCCGGAAGCGACCGTGGCGAATTTCTTGACAAGGCTCATGCGCTTGAAGACTGCCTGTGGGATTGGGGCAAATGGAAGGTAACAGTCACTCGGCGGCCGTTTTGGTCTTGCCGCGCTCGGACGCCGTGCCCTCGAGCACCGCGATCAGCCTGTTGCGGATGGTCGCCGTACGCGACGGGCTGTCGATCTTCTGGCCGGTGAGATCGGTGACGTAGAACGTGTCGATGACCTTTTCGCCGAAGGTGGTGATGTGGGCCGAGGCGATGTCGAGCGACAGGTCCGACAACATGCCGGTGATCTCCGACAGAAGGCCCGGCCTGTCCAGTCCTTCGACCTCGATCACCGAGAACCGGTTCGACAGGGTGTTGCGGATCTCGGCGCGTGGCGGGATGCGGAAGACCTTGGCGCCGCGCCGTGGCTTGGTGCGCTTCTCGATCATTTCGGGCAGCCAGCTCTTGCCCGACAGCACGTCCTCGATCAGCCGGCCGACGCGCTCGGCACGGCGACGCTCGTCCTCGTCGCGGTCGAACTCCCTGGAGATCAGGATGGTGTCGAGCGCGCGGCCGTCCGAAGTGGTGAATATCTGCGCGTCGACGATGTTGCCGCCGGCCGCAGCACAGGCGCCGGCAATCACCGAGAGCAGGCGCGGATGGTCCTGCGCCAGCACCGTGATCTCGGTCACCGCCTCGAACTGGTGGGTCTTGACCATGGTGGCGAGCTTCTTGCCGGCGTGATCGGCCTCGCGGATGAATTCGGCATGGCGCAGCTGGTCGGGAAGATCGACCGCCAGCAGATAGTTCTCGTAGTGCTGGCCGACATAACGCTTGCGGGCCTTTTCCGGCCAGTCGGCAAGTGCCTCGGCCAGTTGTTCGCGCGCCGCCGCAGTCCGCTTGGCGCGCGACACCTCCGAAAACCCGCCGGTCAACAAAAGCTCGGTCTCGTAGTAGAGCGTACGCAGCAGCTGGCCTTTCCAACCGTTCCAGACCCCCGGCCCGACGCCACGGATATCGCAGACGGTAAGCACCAAAAGCATCTTCAGCCGTTCGACCGACTGCACGATGGCGGCAAAATCCTCGATCGTCTTGCGGTCGTTGAGATCGCGGGTCTGCGCCGTCATCGACATGACGAGGTGGTTCTCGACCAGCCAGGCGACCGTTTCGGTGTCGGCCGGCGAGAGCCCCATATGCGGGCAGATGCGCCGCGCGATTCTGGCGCCGGCTTGCGAATGGTCCTCAGGCCTGCCCTTGGCGATGTCGTGCAGCAGCACGGCGACATAGAGCGCCTCGCGGCTCTTCTTCAGCCCCGGCATCAGCGCGTGGGAAAGCGGATGCACCTTTTCGCCGTCGCCGCGCTCGATCTCGGCCAGCACGCCGATGCAGCGGATCAAATGCTCGTCCACGGTGTAGTGGTGATACATCGAGAACTGCATCATGGCGACGATCTTGCCGAAGTCCGGGATCAGCTTGGCAAGCAGTCCGGCCTCGTTCATTCGCCGCAGATTGAGCTCGGCGTTGCGGTCCGAGGTCAAGATGTCGAGGAACAGCCGGTTGGCCTCCTCGTCGCGCCTGAGCGCCTTGCCGACGAGGCCGAGAGAGCGGGTCAAAAGCTTCAGCGCATCGGGGTGGAATTCCAGGCCGTGCTTGTCGGCAAACCAGAACAGCCTGAGCAGGTTGACCGGATCGCGCTCGAACACCTCGTCGTCGGCAATGTTGATGCGGTGGTTGTCGACGATGAAATCGGCCGTGCCGGCGAGCTTGCGCTTGCGCCGCGAGAAGGTGAGGAAGATGCGGTTGAAGCCCGGCACATGCTTGGCCTGCTCCTCTTCCAGCGCGGCGCAGAAAATGCGGGTCAGGTCGCCGACATCCTTGGCGACGAGGAAGTAGTGCTTCATGAAGCGCTCGACCGCCGACAGACCGGGATGGGTGGTGTAGCCGAGCCGCTCAGCGATGTCGCGCTGGATGTCGAAATGCAGCCGCTCCTCCGCCTTGCCGGTGAGGAAATGCATGTGGCAGCGCACCGCCCACAGGAAGTCCTCGGCCTTCTGGAATTCCCTGTATTCGGCGTCGGTAAAGACGCCCTTGTCGACCAGTTCCTCGCCGGTGCGCACCCGGTAGAAATATTTGGCGATCCAGAACAGCGTCTGCAGGTCGCGCAGGCCGCCCTTGCCGTCCTTGACGTTAGGTTCGACCAGGTAACGGCTCTCGCCGGCCTTGGCGTGACGCTCGTCGCGTTCGGCAAGCTTGGCCTGGACATATTCGGGGCCGGTGGTGCGCACCACCTCGTGGTCGAAGCGCTGCAGAAGCTCGTCATAGAGCTTTTGCTCGCCCCACAGGAACCGCGCCTCCAGGATCGAGGTGCGGATGGTGATGTCGGTGCGCGACAGCCTGAGGCACTCGTCGATGTTGCGCGTCGCGTGGCCGACCTTCAGCCCGAGGTCCCACAGCATGTAGAGCATATATTCGACGATCTGCTCGCCCCATGGCGTCTGCTTGTAGGGCAGCAGGAACAGCAGGTCGATGTCGGAGCCCGGCGCCAGCGTGCCGCGGCCATAGCCGCCGACGGCAACGACCGCCATGCGCTCGGCCGACGATGGGTTTTTCACGCGGTAGACATGGGTGGCAGCGAAATCGTAGAGCGCACGGATGATCTCATCCATCAGATGCGACAGCCGGGCGGCGCAGGCGGTGCCGCTGCCGTCGTCCATCAGCATGCGTTCGGCGACAGTGCGCCCGTCGGCGAGCCGGCTTTTGAGCAGCTTGAGGACGCCGCCGCGCGCGGCCTTGCCCGAACCGTCGCCTGCCGTGGCCGCGGTCAGTTCGGTCATCTCGCGGCGCAAGGCTTCGCCGTCGATCAGTTCCTCGAGCTTCAGGGATATTCTTGCCATAAATGCCGTTCGGCCTCGCCGTTTCGGCGGCGTCTATAGCGCGTTTTCGCGGCGCTGGGTATGGGGCGGACGGACGCGTTCTCCGCGGCCGCCGACGGGACGATCGTCTCGTGCCCGCAGCCGGTTCGGTTTGGGCCTGGCCGCGAAAAATCGAAAATCGGCCCTTGACCTTCCAGTTACTGGAAGCACTACCTCCGCTGCAACATCGAAATACAGGGGCTTTCGGCATGACGCATTCCGACCACGATCATCACAGCCATGGCAGCTGCTGCTCGGCAAAGAGCGCCTCGCCTGCCGCGGACGCCGTCGTCCGGGATCCGGTCTGCGGCATGACCGTCGATCCGGCCGCCGGCAAGCCGACCGCCGGGCATGACGGCCATCGCTATCATTTCTGCAGCGAAAGCTGCCGTTCGAAATTCGTCGCCGAACCTGAAAAATATCTGACCGCAACCGATCCCGTCTGCGGCATGAGCGTCGATCGCGCCACGGCCAAGCACTTTTTGCGCCACGAGGGCCAAGGCTTCTATTTCTGCTCCGCCGGCTGCAAGGCGAAGTTCGAGGCCGAGCCGGCAAAATATCTCGGCGACAAGCCGGCGCCGCAGGCGATGCCCAAGGGCACGCAATACACCTGCCCGATGCATCCCGAAATCATCCGCGACAAGCCCGGCTCCTGCCCGATCTGCGGCATGGCGCTGGAGCCGATGGGCGTGCCGACCGGCGACGAGGGGCCTAACCCCGAACTGGTCGATTTCACCAGGCGCTTCTGGGTGAGCGCGGTGCTGTCCGTGCCGTTGCTGGTCATCGCCATGGCACCGATGCTCGGCCTGACATTCCAGGCCTTCATCGACGACCGCGCGAAGGTCTGGCTGGAGCTGGCGCTGGCGAGCCCCGTGGTGCTGTGGGCGGCATTCCCGTTCTTCCACCGCGGCTGGGATTCGATCCTCAATCGCAGCCCCAATATGTGGACGCTGATTTCGCTCGGCGTCGGTGCCGCCTATCTCTACAGTGTCGTCGCCACACTGTTTCCAGGCCTCTTTCCGCACCAGTTCCGCGGCCATGACGGCACCGTGCCGGTCTATTTCGAGGCGGCGGCGGTAATCGTCGCGCTGGTGTTCCTCGGCCAGGTGCTGGAATTGCGTGCCCGCGAGAAAACCGGCTCGGCGATCCGTGCGCTGCTCGACCTGGCGCCGAAGACGGCGCGGCTGATCGGCGCGGACGGTTCCGAAAACGACGTGCCGCTCGATATTGTCAAGGCCGGCGACCGCCTGCGCATCCGCCCAGGTGACGCTGTACCGGTCGACGGCATTGTGCTTGAAGGGCGCTCTTCCGTCGACGAATCGATGATCACGGGCGAGCCGCTGCCGGTCGAAAAGACCGAAGGCGACAACCTCACCGGCGGCACGCTCAACAAGAATGGCTCACTGATCATGCGCGCCGAAAAGATCGGCGCCGAGACGACACTGGCGCGCATCGTCGAACTGGTCGCCAAGGCGCAGCGGTCGCGCGCGCCGATCCAGGGGTTGGCCGACCGCGTCTCGTTCTACTTCGTCCCGGCCGTTGTTCTCGTTGCGATCATTGCGTTTGTAGCCTGGGCGATCGTCGGACCGGAATCCAGCCTGGTGTTTGCCATCGTCTCGGCGGTCTCGGTTCTGATCATCGCCTGTCCGTGTGCACTCGGCCTTGCGACGCCAATGTCGATCATGACCGCCACCGGGCGCGGCGCGCATGCCGGCGTGCTGATCAAGGAAGCGGCGGCGCTCGAGCGCTTTGCCTCGGTCGATACGCTGATCGTCGACAAGACGGGAACGCTGACCGAAGGCCGGCCGCGACTGACCGATGTCGTTGCCGTCGAAGGCATGGCGCAAGACGAGTTGCTGGCGCTCGCCGCCGGGCTGGAAAAAGGCTCGGAGCATCCGCTGGCCGAGGCGATCGTTGACGGCGCCCGCGGACGCGGGGTGAAGGTCCCCGACGCGAGCGGTTTCGAGGCTGTCACCGGCAAGGGTGTTTCCGGCACGGTTTCGGGACAGAAGGTGGCGCTTGGCAATGCCGCGATGATGGCCGATCTCGGCATCGATACGGCTTCGGTCCTGGCCAGTGCCGAGGCGCTGCAGTCCGACGGCAAGACCGCGATGTTCGTCGCTGTCGCAAGCAAGCTCGCCGGCCTCGTCGCCGTCGCCGACCCGATCAAGGCGACCACCGCCGAGGCGATCAAGGCGCTGCATGACAGCGGGCTGAAGATCGTCATGGCGACCGGCGACAATGAGCGCACCGCCAAGGCCATCGCCGCCAAGCTCGGCATCGACGCGGTGCATGCCGGGCTTTTGCCCGAACAGAAGAACGCGCTGGTCGAGGAGTTGCGCGCCGGCGGTGCCGGCGTCGCCATGGCCGGCGATGGCGTCAACGATGCGCCGGCACTTGCCGCCGCCGATGTCGGCATCGCCATGGGCACCGGCGCCGATGTTGCGGTCGAAAGTGCGGGGATTACGCTGGTCAAGGGCGATCTCAACGGTATCGTCAGGGCCAGGACGCTGGCCCGCGCGACGATCCGCAACATCCGCCAGAACCTGTTTTTCGCTTTTCTCTACAATGTGCTTGGCGTGCCGGTGGCTGCCGGCGTGCTTTATCCGCTCACCGGCACGCTGTTGTCGCCGATGATTGCGGCGGCGGCGATGAGCCTGTCTTCGGTTTCGGTCATCGCCAACGCATTGCGGCTCAGGACATTGAAACTCTGAGTAAAACTTCCAGATACACCCTGTTCAAAAAAGGAGACGATGAATGACCTTGGCCAAGAAGATCGTGCTGCTGATGATGGCGGCGGGAATGCTGCTTGCTGTTTTCCTCGAAAGCGTTCCTGCACAAGCCGAGGAGATGAAGCACGACATGGGCGCCATGGGCGCGCAGAGCCCCTCGACCGAGGGCTACAAGGCGGCGATGGACAAGATGCATACCGACATGATGGCGATCGAATATTCCGGCAATGCCGATGTCGATTTCGCCCGCGGCATGATCCCGCATCACCAGGCTGCCATCGACATGGCCAAGGTCGAGCTCGCCAATGGCAAGGATCCGGAAATCCGCAAGCTGGCCGAAGCGGTGATCGCCGCGCAGCAAGCCGAGATCAAGCAGATGCAGGACTGGCTCGCCGCCCATCCGGTGAAGTAGGCGTCACGCTGTCGGGGAATCCAGGCGAGAGGCTTCACCTGGATTTCTGCTTCACCTGGATTTCCCTTGGCGGCTATGGTGCTATCCGGGCCTCGGACTGGAGCATGCCATGCCATCGACGATACGAACGACCACCCTGCCCTGCGGCGAAGCCGTGCCGGTGCTCGGCCAGGGCACCTGGAAGATGGGCGAAGACGGCCGCCGCCGTACCGACGAGGCCAATGCCCTGAAGCTCGGGCTGGATCTCGGCATGACGCTGATCGACACCGCCGAAATGTATGCCAGCGGCGGTGCCGAGGAGGTGGTGGCGGAGGCCATCGCTGGTCGCCGCGACGAGGTTTTCCTGGTCTCCAAGGTGCTGCCGTCCAATGCCTCGCGCGCCGGCGTGAAACGGGCCTGCGAGAACAGCCTGAGGCATCTCGCCACCGACCGCATCGATCTTTATCTGCTGCATTGGCCGGGCAGCGTGCCCTTGACGGAAACGGTCGAGGCATTCGAAGCGTTGAAGGCAGCCGGCAAGATCCGCCATTGGGGCGTCAGCAATTTCGATACCGGCGAGATGGAAGAGCTGGACCGATTGCCGGCCGGCGGCAACGTCCAGACCAATCAGGTGCTCTACAATCTGTCGCAGCGCGGCGTCGAGTTCGACCTCGCCCCGTGGAGCCGGCAACGCGGTATGCCGCTGATGGCCTATTCGCCGGTCGATCAGGGGGTATTGGCGCGCAATGCCAGGTTAGATGCCATCGCCGCTCGCCACGGTGCGACGCCGGCGCAGATCGCGCTTGCCTGGGTGATGGCGCAGGACGGGGTGATCGCCATTCCCAAAGCTAGCCGCCCGGAGCATGTCCGGCAGAATGTCGCGGCGTTGGACATCGAGCTCACGAGCGAAGATTTCGCCGAAATTGACCGCGCCTTCCCACCGCCGAGGCGGAAGTCGGGCCTGGCGATGATTTGAGGGGGTGGGGCGGAAGGCAAGCCAAAGCAGCGTTCCGTCACACCCCCCTCTGTCCTGCCGGACATCTCCCCCACTGAGGGGGAGATTGGATCTCGCATCGGCTTTCGCCAACTTCGAACGTCGAAGGAAAAAGCGCTGTCAGCGAAACTGCCAATCTCCCCCCTTGAGGGGGAGATGTCCGGCAGGACAGAGGGGGGCGCCGTAGAGCGCTATCGGACGAGCACTACTTCCCCACAAGCCCCTTCAGCCGGTACAGCGCTTCCAGCGCCTCGCGTGGCGTCATCTCGTCGGGATTGATCTCCGCTAGCGCTTCACCCAGCCCATCACTCCTGGCCGGCTTCGACGCTTCCCGCTTCGCCGCCACGGAAAACAGCGGCAGGTCGTCGACCAGACGGTTGGCCTTGCCCGAAACCTCGCCGGCTTCGAGCTGGTGCAGCACTTCCTTGGCCCGGCCGACGACGGCTTCCGGCAGGCCGGCCAGCCGCGCTACCTGGACGCCGTAGGAACGGTCGGCGGCACCCTTGCCGACCTCGTGCAAGAAGACCACGTCGCCCTCCCATTCCTTGACCCGCATGGTGACGTTGGAGAGCCGCGGCAGTTTTCCGGCCAGCGCCGTCATCTCGTGGAAATGCGTGGCGAAAATCGCCCGGCAGCGGTTTTTCTCGTGCAGATATTCGACCGCCGCCCAGGCGATCGACAGGCCGTCGAAAGTGGCGGTGCCGCGGCCGATCTCGTCGAGGATGACCAGTGCGCGTTCGCCTGCCTGGTTGAGGATCGCCGCCGTCTCGACCATCTCGACCATGAAGGTGGAGCGGCCGCGCGCCAGATCGTCGGAGGCGCCGACCCGCGAAAACAGCCGGTCGACGACGCCGATATGGGCTGATGCCGCCGGCACGAAGGAGCCGGTCTGGGCAAGGATGGCGATCAGCGCGTTTTGCCTGAGAAAGGTCGACTTGCCGCCCATATTGGGGCCGGTCAGCAGCCAGATCGCGCCGGCCTTGGCATCGCCTTGCGGCGACAGATCGCAATCATTGGCGACGAACGGGCCTTCGCCGGAACGCCGCAGTGCCTGTTCGACCACCGGATGGCGTCCGCCCGAAATCTCGAAGGCAAGGCTCGCATCGACCAGCGGCCGGCACCAGGCCTCGCTTTCGGAAAGCAAGGCAAGGGCTGCCGAAACGTCGAGCGCGGCGAGCGCTTCGGCGCCGGCGCGGATCCTGTCGGCCTGGCCGACGACTTCCGCCGTCAGCGCCTCGAAAGCGGCAAGCTCGATCGCCAGCGCCCGGTCGGCGGCATTGGCGATCTTCGATTCCAGCTCGGCGAGTTCCGTGGTGGTGAAGCGCATGGCGTTGGCCATGGTCTGGCGGTGGATGAAGCGCGCCTTGGCGCCGTCGCTGCCGGTCATCAGCGCATGGTGGTTGGCGGTGACTTCGATGTAGTATCCCAGCACATTGTTGTGCCTGATCTTCAGCGAGCGGATGCCGGTCTCGTCGATCAGCGAGCGCTCCAGCCCGGCGATCACTTTTCGCGACTCGTCGCGCAGTGCCCGCATCTCATCGAGTTCGGCGTGGTAACCGGAACGGACGAAGCCGCCGTCGCGCTTGAGCAGCGGCAGCTCGTCGCTGAGCGCCTGTGCCAGATGCGTCGCCAGCGCGCCGGGCAGTGCCTTGATGGCCGCTAGCGCCGCCGCCAGTTCGGCGGGCAAGGCGGTTTGCCCGAACAGTCCGGCGATGGCGCCGGCCGCTTCGAAACCGGCGCGCAGCGCGCCGAGATCGCGCGGACCGCCGCGGTTGAGCGCCAGCCTGGACAGCGCGCGCGGCATGTCGGCGACGCTCTTCAGGCTGGCCCGCACCGCCTGGCAGAGGCGCGTCTCGGAGCGGAAGAACGACACCGAATCCAGCCTTGCAGCGATTGCCGCCGGGTCGGTCAGCGGCGCCATCAGCCGGTCAGCGAGCAGCCTTGCGCCGCCACCGGTCACCGTGCGGTCGATCGCCTTGAACAGCGACCCCTCGCGGCTGCCGGACAGCGTGCGCAGCAGCTCCAGATTGGCGCGCGTCGCCGGGTCGATGAACAGTGTCGATCCCTGCTCCTCGCGCTCCGGCCGCGACAGCGGCGGCCGCTCCGCTTTCTGCGTCTTCTCGACATACGCGATGACGCCTGAGATCGCCGACAGCTCGGCGCGCGAAAACGAGCCGAAACTGTCAGGCGTCGCCACCTCGAAGAAGCGGGCGATGCGGCCGGCGGCCGAAGCCGAATCGAACAGCGACGGCGGCTGCGGGCTGGCGACGCGGCCGAGCACGTCGAACACCGGTTTCAGCTCCGGGTCGTAAAACACCGGTTCGGCGACGATCAGCTCGCGCGGATCGACACGGAAGACGTCGGCGAGCAGCCGGTCGGCGGTGGTTTCAGCGACGCGGAAGACACCGGTCGAGATCTCGATCCAGGCCAACGCGAAGGAATGCTCGGCGCCGCCCTTGACCCGTCCCAGCGCCATCAGAAAACTCGATTCCGACGGCGCCAGCAGTTTGTCCTCGGTGATGGTGCCTGGCGTCACCAGCCGCACAACATCGCGGCGCACCACCGATTTGCCGCCGCGCTTCCTGGCCTCGGCTGGATCCTCGATCTGCTCGCAGACGGCGACGCGGAACCCCTGGCCGATCAGCTTCTGCAAATAATCGTCGGCGGCGTGCACCGGCACGCCGCACATCGGGATGTCGAGCCCCTGGTGCTTGCCGCGCTTGGTCAGCACGATGCCGAGCGCCCGGCTTGCCTTCTCGGCATCGTCGAAGAACAGCTCGTAGAAATCGCCCATGCGGTAGAACAGCAGCGAATCCGGGTTCGCCGCCTTGATCTCGATGTACTGCTCCATCATCGGCGTCGCCGGCGCGAAGGCCGGCGTGGCGTTGTCGCTTCGAATGGGCGTCTCGTCGTTCAAAAAGCTGCTTCCAAAATTTTCCAAGCCATGCTTGGCGG
Organism: Mesorhizobium sp. M1399; assembly: GCF_040317735.1. Classification (NCBI taxonomy): domain Bacteria; kingdom Pseudomonadati; phylum Pseudomonadota; class Alphaproteobacteria; order Hyphomicrobiales; family Phyllobacteriaceae; genus Mesorhizobium; species Mesorhizobium sp. M1399. The sequence goes on along the minus strand of NZ_JAMYKZ010000009.1, from coordinate 3,112 downwards.
TTTACAGCGGCGAAGTGTAGCCTTAATCCCGAACCTTCCACAAAAGAAAGCATGCGCACCCATCTCAAGCGGTGCCGTACGGGCGAGGAAACCAAGAGTACCATGGCCAAGAAAACCGAAAGCAACGGGCCCTCAGTCAGCGCCCAGGAGGCGCTGGAATTCCACGCCATGGGCCGTCCGGGCAAGCTGGAGATCGTCGCCACAAAACCGATGGCGACGCAGCGCGATCTCAGCCTCGCCTATTCGCCGGGCGTCGCGGTGCCGGTTCTCGCCATCGCCGAGGACCCGAGCCGCGCCTTCGACTACACGGTTCGCGGCAACATGGTCGCCGTCATCTCCAACGGCACCGCTATCCTCGGCCTCGGCAATCTCGGCGCGCTGGCCTCGAAGCCGGTGATGGAAGGCAAGGCGGTGCTGTTCAAGCGCTTCGCCGATGTCGATTCCATCGACCTCGAGGTCGACACCGAGGATGCCGACGAATTCATCAACTGCGTGCGCTTTCTCGGCCCCTCCTTCGGCGGCATCAACCTCGAGGACATCAAGGCACCGGAATGCTTCATCATCGAGCAGCGGCTGCGCGAATTGATGGACATACCGGTGTTCCATGACGACCAGCACGGCACCGCCATCATCTCGGCCGCCGGGCTGATTAACGCGCTGGAAATCACCGGCCGCGACATGAAGACCACGAAAATGGTCTGCAACGGCGCCGGTGCTGCCGGCATCGCCTGCATCGAATTGATGAAGGCGATGGGCTTTGCGCCTGAGAATATCATCCTTTGCGACACCAAAGGCGTCGTCTTCCAGGGCCGCACCGAAGGCATGAACCAGTGGAAATCGGCGCATGCCGTCAAAACCGGCGCGCGCTCGCTGGCCGAGGCGCTGGACGGCGCCGACGTGTTCCTCGGCCTCTCGGCCAAGGGCACGCTGACCACCAGGATGGTGCAGTCGATGGCCAAGAACCCGATCATCTTCGCCATGGCCAATCCCGACCCCGAGATCACACCGGAGGAGGTCGCCGAGATCCGCACCGACGCCATCATGGCGACCGGACGGTCCGACTATCCCAACCAGGTCAACAACGTGCTTGGCTTCCCCTACATTTTCCGCGGCGCGCTCGATGTGCGGGCGACCACCATCAACGACGACATGAAGATCGCCGCCGCCCGGGCGCTGGCGGAGCTGGCGCGCCAGGACGTGCCCGACGACGTCGCCGCCGCCTATCAGGGCAACCGGCCGAAATTCGGCCCCAACTACATCATCCCGGTGCCGTTCGACCCGCGGCTGATCTCGGCGATCCCGATCGCGGTCGCCAAGGCGGCGATGGACTCCGGCGTCGCGCGCAAGCCGATCCTCGATCTCGACCGCTACGCGCAGGAGCTTTCCGCCCGCCGCGACCCGATCGCCTCGACGCTGCAGCGCATCTACGACCGCGTGCGCCGCCAGCCCAAGCGCATCGTCTTTGCCGAGGGCGAGGAGGAGCAGGTGATGCGCGCCGCCGTCTCCTATGTGAACCAGCGGCTCGGCACCGCCATCCTGCTCGGCCGCGACGACATCATCAAGGAAAACGCCCGGAATGCCGGCATCGACCTCGGCAAGCAAGGCATCGAGATCATCAATGCGCGGCTGTCGCGGCGCAACTCCGTCTACACCGATTATCTCTACGAGCGCATGCAGCGCAAAGGCTTCCTGTTCCGCGACTGCCAGCGGCTGATCAACAACGACCGCAACCATTTCGCCGCCTGCATGGTGGCGCTGGGCGATGCCGACGGCATCGTCACCGGCGTTACCCGCAACTATTCGACGGCGCTCGACGACATCCGCCGCGTCATCGACGCAAGGCCCGGCCATTGCGTCATCGGCGTGTCGATCGTGCTGGCGCGGGGTCGCACCGTGCTTGTCGCCGACACCGCCGTGCACGACATGCCGAACGCTGAACAGATCGCCGACATCGCCGAGGAGGCCGCCGGCTTCGCCCGCCGCATGGGCTACGAGCCGAGGCTCGCCATGCTCGCCTATTCGACCTTCGGCCATCCGCAAGGCGAGCGCTCCGAGCGCGTCCAGGAAGCGGTGCGCATCCTCGACAAGCGGCGCGTCGATTTCGAGTATGACGGCGAAATGGCCGCCGACGTGGCGCTCAACGCCCGTGCCATGGCGCAATATCCGTTCATCCGCCTCACCGGTCCGGCCAATGTGCTGATCATGCCGGCTTTCCACTCGGCCTCGATCTCGACCAAGATGCTGCAGGAACTCGGCGGCTCGACCGTCATCGGCCCGCTGCTGGTCGGCCTGAACAAGCCGGTTCAGATCGTCTCGCTGAATGCCAAGGATTCGGACATCGTCAATATGGCGGCGATCGCGGCGTATAGCGCTGGGGCTTGAGGGGCACGTAGCGGCAGCGCCCTTTCCTTCTCCCCTTGTGGACCTGTTGCGCAGTCATGAGCAAAAGCTTGCGGCGGCGGGGTTGCGGCGGTTGTTCGCTTGTTTGCGGGGGATTTGACGTCTTGTTTGGGGTTTCAGGCGGTCGTCCGACCCTGTATGGGCGGAACTCAGGCGCACCTATCCCGCGATAGCGGCCCATCGGCGCATGTTGAAGGCGATCGCCGCCATCGTCACCTGGGCGGTCGCCTTGGCCAGCCCGACATAGCGGATCGTGGTCAGCTTCATGCGGCACTTGAGGGTAGCAAAGGTGGTCTCCACCGCCGCCCGGCGTCTGGCGATCAAGCGATTGTAGTGCTTGAGACGCGGCGGCAGCTGCGGATGATGCTTGTTGGGGCGGCGCGCGATGCGCACCTTCTTGCCTTCGGCCTTGAGCCGGGCGCGGCGGGCATGGGTGTCGTAGGCGGCGTCCGCCCAAACCGTCTTCTCGTCGCCGCAGATCAAGGTGTCAGCCACGACCGTGTCGTTGACGTTGGCTGGTGTGGTGATCACCGTGCGGATCAGGCCAGAGCCCTCATCCACCCCGACATGAGCCTTGTAGCCGAAGGTGAAGCCGCCCTTGCCCTGCCGCGGGGACTGTCGGGAATTCTGTGCGCGAGGCCATGATGATGGAAAGGAGAGAATCATCGCATGGCTATTGAGAAGGAACTTCTGGACCAACTGCTTGCCGGCC